>CAZHTX010000019.1:0-12065 GCA_964535475.1 uncultured Pirellulaceae bacterium | reverse complement strand
GGCCCTGACAATGGCCCTGACAACGGCTCCGAAACCGACTCCCAGCCGTCTCTCAAGTCGTGAGCGACCGGCCAGCCCAATAGTCCAGCTGTGAAAGTCCAGCTGTGAAAGTCGAGTTGGAAAATCAGACGAGAAAAATCGTCAGCGTGCGGCAGCCATGAGCTCCCAGCACAAGTGATTGCTCGATGTCGGCAGTCTTGCTGGGGCCCGATAAAAATAGCCCGAACGGTTGTGAAACGGCGGCGCCCAAGCGATCGTAAGCCGCGTGCATGTGAGGCACGAGCTCATCGGCGGATAAAATAATCACCAAAAATTGTGTGATGAAAAAACAAGCCCGATGCGTCACTTGGGACATCTCCATCCAGATCGCTCCGTTCTCGGCCACGCCAAACTGTCCCTTGACGACCAACCAATCGAGTCCCTTGAGATAGTGCGGATCGTCATACATCCGCAAATCGGTGTTCCCCGCGATATATTCGGGGGCGAGTGAGGCCACCCGGCGGGCTTCGGTGAATAACGGTAAGCCGTGCAGAACTTGCTGGACCTGCTCGCCGCTCTCAACGCGGTGCACCGCCGCTCCCACACCCGTTGCCGCTTGCGTGAACTGGGCCACCAAGTCGTCGTACTGGATCAGTTGCTCGGCTGATAATTCGGGCAGTTCCGGCGCCTCAATCCGCTGCGTCCGCAACCGATCGAGGATCGCGGTGCGACCGTCTTTTCCTATTCCCGGGCCTGCCGCAGAACCATTGCCGGTTGCTTTTTCACTCATCGCTTTTTCCTCCCATCACTACCGGCCTAGACACTTCACGCGCTGACACCCCATTGCCGGGCGCCCCATTGCCGGAAGTAATTTCGCGTTTCGCCCACCACTCTCGAAAACTCTCTTTTGGAGGCGCCGGCAATTCGCGTTCGCGTCCCCAGATGTTGAAGCGGTGATAAACGAACATGCGTGGCGACAGCCGCAGAGCCAACCTGCCGGCGCGACCCGCCGCGCCAAACATTCGTGGCGAGCGCATGAGCAGCGAAGCGGCCCGCATGGCAAACCGTTTGGAAGGGCTGACCAAGTGGCGGCCCGCCAACTCTTTCCGCCAGGCGAGCAATTGGTGATGGAGTGGAATCTTGACCGGACAAACATCGGTGCAGCTACCGCACAGCGAGCACGCGCTGGGCAAGCTTTTGTGGCGTTTCGCGTCGACCGTGGGAGATAATACCGAGCCGATGGGGCCGGGAACCACGCTGCCGTAACTGTGCCCACCGCTGCGACGATAAACGGGGCAAGTATTCATGCAAGCACCGCAGCGAATGCAGCTCAGCGCTGAACGAAACTCCTCGCTATCGCGAATTCGCGTCCGTCCGTTGTCGACCAAGACAATATGCAATTCGCCCGTCACGTTCCCTGCTTCGTCACGGCGGGGACCGTGAAAGTGAGACGAGTAGGTCGTGATTGGTTGCCCGGTCGCGCTCCGCGCCAGCAATCTCAGGTAGACGGCCAAATCTTTGGCGCGGGGGATCATTTTCTCGATCCCCATCGAGGCGATGTGCAGGGGTGGCAGGGACGCTCCCAAGTCGGCATTGCCCTCATTGGTGCACACCACAAAACCGCCCGTCTCGGCGATTCCAAAATTCACACCCGTAATGCCCGCGTCGGCTGCCAAAAATTTGTCTCGTAAATGCCCCCGCGCCGCTTCGGTCAAGTACTGAGGATCGGATGCTCCTTCGCGAGTCCCCAGGTGCTGATGAAAGGTGGCCCCCACTTCTTCCTTCTTGATGTGAATGGCTGGCAACACGATGTGGCTGGGAGTTTCCTCGCGGAGCTGCACAATTCGCTCACCCAAATCGGTGTCGATCAACTCCATGCCATTGCGTTCCAGGAATGGATTCAGATGGCATTCTTCAGTGAGCATCGATTTGCTTTTGACGACCCGCCGACCCCGTGCTGTTGCAAGATATCCAGCACGATGCGGTTGTGCTCGTCGGCATCATTGGCCCAGTGGACATGGGCCCCGGCAGCCTCCGCGGCCGCTTCGAACTGTTCCAGGTAATCGGCCAGCTTGGCGATCGTGTGACGCTTGATGGTGGCTGCCGATTCCCGCAGCAACTCCCATTCAGGCAACGACTTGGCGGCCCGATCTCGCTTTTCTCGCACGAACCAAAGCGCCGAATCGTGCCACTTTGTGCGTTCACGATTAGCAACAAAATCTGCGGCGGCTTGTGGATGTTCCACAATGGGTAAAGCATTCATAGGATCACTTTGCTCGTTCGAGTGGACGTCCAGCAAAAACCTGAGCCACATGCATCACGCCCAGCGGCTTGCGGTTCCGGCGCAGCAAACCCTCCATGTGCATCAGGCAAGACATGTCTCCGGCAACAATGACTTCGGCACCCGCCTGCGAGTGATCCTCAATGCGATCACGTCCCATCGCAACCGACAGGTCCGCTTCTTGAACCGCGAAGGTGCCGCCAAAACCACAGCACTCGTCGGCTCGCTTCAGGGTAACCAATTCAACCCCCTCGACCCGCCGCAACAACCGGCTGACTTTATCGTCAACGGCCGTCATCGTTTCGCTAGACCAGCCCAGTCGTAATTCTCGCAATCCGTGGCAACTTTGGTGCAAGCCAACGCGATGCGGGAACCGTGTGCCCAACGATTCGACTTGCAAAATGTCATGCAAAAATTCGCACAGCTCATAAGTTTTGCTTTGCAGCCCGTAGTCATCTCGGTCGGCAAAGTACTCCTTGTAGTGATTTCGCACCATGCTCGTGCAAGAGCCAGAGGGGCAGACGACATGGTCATATTAGCGAAAAATTTCAGCAGCCCGCCAGGCTAACGGCTTGCTTTGCTCGGTGCATCCCGTGTTGGCCATCGGCTGGCCACAGCAGGTTTGAGTCGCCGGAAAATCGACTTCAACCCCACAGCGTTCCAGTACCTCGACTGTACAGATAGCCACATCGGGATAAAATTGGTCTACGTAACAAGGGACAAACAAGCCAACGCGCATAGTGGGAAATCGTCAGGGAAAGAATTCGGCGGGAGTGAGATACGCATGCGGGATTCCTAGTATACACGACTATCCGTTCCGCTCGCACAAAGCGGCAAAAGTCTCTTTTGCTATTCGCCGCCACGAAATAGCTAACTAGAATGGTGTTGCTATCCACCCCGGTATTTCGTTCGAGTGTCGTACTGATTCAGGCCAACCAAGATGTCGATCCGCTTTCGTTGTCCCGATTGCCAAGCATTGATGCAAGTGGACGATCAGGCCGCGGGGCAACGGACCCAGTGCCCCAAGTGCTCGAAAGTGATCGCGGTTCCGCAGCCACGTGGCGCTGAGAAAGCAGTTTCAGCGGCGCCGCGGCCAGCACAGTCGCCCGCTCCAACCCCTGCTCCCAGCACCAACAGAACCCCCGCTCCCCAGACAGCCGGAGTCGTTAAGGAGTCATCGCTTAAGCAAGTTCGGTGCCCTCAGTGTCGGCAGATCATGCGAGCCGAAGCGGGAACGCGAGTCAAATGCCCGCACTGTCAATCGGCGGTCCAGGTGCCCGGCGCGGCGCCGGCCAGTTCCGCACCGCGCACCGCTTCCGCTGCCCAGGGGCAGGCTCCGGTGCAGTGGCCAACATCCGCAGCACCCGCGCGGCCAACTCCGGCGGCCAGCAGTTCGCCGTTCGATAGTTTACCTTCAGCCGGCGGAGGTGGAGGAGGTTTTCCAGCTTCCGGCTATCCAGCTCCGAACTACGGTTCCGCGAGCGGGACTCCTTACGCGCAGCCGAACCGAGGGGCCCAAACGTTCAATCCCTATGTGAGTGCCGGGGCGGCCGGGGGTGGCTATGTGGGAGGAGCTGGCAATGCCGCATCGCGGACTTGGCAGTACATCGTGCTGGGAGTGATTTTCTTGCTGACGGCTGCGTTTTTTCTGCTGGCTGTGGTACTAACGGTCGTGAACTTGGTGCTCGCCTTTGTCAACGAAGCCCCCGAACCGATCCTCAACCAGTTGATCCTGAGAACCGTGTTGGGATTCCTGATTACGTTGCCGATCGGCGTGGTGTATGCCGTTGGAGGCCTGGCCTTGGTCCAGCGAACGTCGCTTTCCCAAGCGCGGGCCGTGGCAATTCTCGGTTGTATTCCGCCACTCAACCTTTGTATCCTGATGCCCTTCGGTATCTGGGCTGCGATTCTCTGCTTTGGTGAACATGCCAAACGGGATTTCTCCAGCTGATCGGGTAGACCATCGCGTATCGGGAAGAACAGCAATGCTCACATGGATTCGTGGCTTTTTCTCCACCGAAAAATCGACTGAAAAAGTAGCCTCCCCGCTGCCAATCGCACCTCCCGCTGCTTCCAAACCTGTTTCAGCACGAGTCACGTCAGCAAGTGTGAAGTCGGCAACCCAGTTGGCAACCTCGTCGACGACTCCCACGCTGGCAGCGGTCAAATTGGGCACGCCCGCCCAGCGTCGTCAATTGCGACGATTGGGGATTGTCACCCTCGACGATTTACGAAACTGCCAGCCTCGGCAATTAGTCGCCACCGGGAAACTCCCACCCGCTGCTGGCAAAACATTGGCCCGTTGGCAAGCTGCCGGCAAGCTCCAGCGGGCGATTCCGCAGCTGAGCTGGCTCGATGCTCAACGGTTGGTTGCCGTCCACCGTCGTCGACTGGCCGACCTGCAACGCGCCGATAGCGAACAACTGTTGGCCGACCTGCAACGCTTTGCGATCTCGTCGGCAGGCCAATCGCTGGTCGCCGGGGCTGTAACCGGACAGTTGCCAACGGTGGTGGAGGTGGCCGACTGGATAGCGACTGCCAGGCATTTGGCGATCAACGGGCAACCATCGGACGATCAGCAACTGGCCGCTATTGGCCGGCCAAGCGAATAATTTGGCTGGCCGCCTTGACTGCTTCTGGCAGCGTCAATTTGCTGCTGCCGGCGCGTCGCTCGTGGAACGTAATCGGCACTTCGTCGAAGCGTGCGTTACGGCGCCGCAAACGGACGAGTAGTTCCTCAAAAATCGCGTAGCCGTTGCTCCGCAGGCTGGCCAAGTCAAGCTCTGCCAGGGCGGCCACTCGGTAACACCGCAGGGAGCCGCTGCAGTCGCTGACCGGCAACCTGAGAATACCGGTTGCGAATCGATTGACCAGGCGGCTCATCAGCCGTCGTCGCCAAGTCCAGCCGTCGATCGTCCCACCTTGGCCGTAGCGGGTGCCAACCACGCAATCGCGGGGTGGTCGGGCATCGCGAGCGGTCGCCAGCAAGACTGGTAAAACAGCCGGATCATGGCTGTGATCGGCATCCAAATTCAACAGCCAATCGTATTGCTCGCCGACAGCCCACTCGATTGCCGCCCTAAGTGCACCACCCAGCCCGCGGGCGTGTTTTCGCACCAGCACGCGGAGATGGGGTGACTGCGCAGCCTCAGCTGTGGCCCATTCGCCCGTCCCATCAGGGGAATCATCATCGACAACCAAGATGTCGGCCGTCGGCAGGGCCGCGTGAATCTGCTCCAGCATCGTGGGCAAATTCTCACGCTCGTTGAAGGTGCAGAGGGCGACCAGCACGCGCGCCGCAGCATCGTCGGTGCGCTGGTTTGATTGATGAATGTCCGGCGTGGCCCGCATAGCACCTGAAGCAAACTGGCTGTTGAATTAAACGGCTGCCAACAGCTGGATGTCATCCAGATGCGTCGGCGCGGTGGTCAACCTTAGCGGTTGAGCCCAACTCGGGAAAGAGTCCTCTTGGCCGGCGATCGCCAACACTAAAGGACGGTTCTTTCCAGCCGGTCGTGACAACACCATGCGCCGCTCGACCGTGACGTCGATTCCCGCCAACTCGCTGGCCGCCACGGCCAACCGCCGCCAACGCTTTAAGTCTCGCGACAACAGCCAGTTTTGCCACCAGCCGTAATCACCCGCCAGCACCTCGAGACGCACTGGTCGACCAGCTTGCTCGGCCACCGCTGACAACAGTTGTAGATGAAAAGCGTCCCGCAGTACCAACCCCGGAGCGACCTCCAACACGGGAGTCTGCCCCAGTTGATCGCAGCTGTGAACAATCCGCTGGGCAAGCCCGCCCAGCGGTGATGTAGCGATGATGTCCATCCCTAGCCCTTTCGCAAGCGAGTCAGAATCGACTGAGCATCATGCTCCCCGTCGATTGGCTCCAGGTCGCGAGGCCCTCGCGGTGCCAACGCTTCGGGTTGATCGTCGAGCGACAAGTCGTCTTCAATGACCAACAGGTCGCTATCATCCAACATCGTAATGTCGCCACTCGAATTGTTTGCACTCGAGTTGTTCTCAGCCGAGTTGTTACTGGCCGCGTCTGCGCCGCAAACGTTGGTTCCGCTACAACCGCCGGGGCCACATCCACCAGACCCGCAACCTGCTTCGCTTTCTTCAATTTCCTGGGCTGCGTTTCCGAGCGCCGCGTCGAGCGAAAGTTCGCTGACCGGTACATCCACAATGCGGGGCTGGAAATCGTCTTCGTTGAATGCCTCCTTGAGAGCCTCGGTGGCTTCCGCGGAAAACTGCGGAGCGGCCGTTTCGGCCGTTGCTTCCCAGCCGGCAACCGGGTCCGCTTGCGGGGCCTCATTGGCGACCATGAACTGATGGAAATCGAGTGCCCCCTCGGCAACTTCTTGGTTGATCGCAACGACTTCTTGGTGCACGGCCAATTCGTCAGCGGCCGGATCTTCAGCAAACATTTCGTGGGGGACATCCAAGCCGGCGGTCGGCCCGAAGGTTTCAATTAATTCTAGTGGCGCCACTTCGCGTGAAACACCAAAGGCGGCCGGGCGGTCAGCGACAACGACCGGGATAATCTGTTCGTCATCAAAGTCGTCGCCAAACAACGAGACCAAGTCGGCGTCATCGTTAGCGAAATGTGAACTGCCTTGCCCAACCGGAGTTGGCTCGCCTGAAACTGGCTCGCCTGAAACTGGCTCGCCTGAAACTGGCGCGGCAGACGCGGGTTCGACTGGAGCGGGCTGAGATACTGGAGCCGCTGGTGATGTGGCAATCTCGTGAGCACGATCGGGGCTGGAAACGGCTTGCTCCGGCTCGGCGGACCAATTGAATTCCAACGTTTCGGGATCGTAGTCGGTCGTCTCCGCTAGGGGATCATGGCGTGGAACCGCCGTCGAGTCCACCGCCTCGTTGTTCGCTCGCACAATCGAAAACTGCCTCGTTTCCGAGTGCGATTGTGGTTCATCGTCCTCTTCGGCACTGGACAGCCCCTCGTCATTCGACAGGCCCTCGAACAGCTCATCGGACAGATCGCCAAGCAAGTCGTTGGGCAGCTCTGTGGATTCTGGTTCGCCAAACACGAATTCAATCGTGGCCGGCTGCTCGCTCTCCACTTCGTCGTAAGGCGAGGCGTTTTGATCGCCGGCGCTGTCCCAGCTGTTTCCACGAAACTCTTCTGGCAATCCCAAACCGGGGCCGGGCAACTGCTGTAATTCGGCCCAGGCCTGTTCGACCACTTGGGAGCTGATGGTTGACAAGTTGGCCGACTGAGCCAGCGACACGGCGCGGCTCATCGTCTGGTTGATCAACCTGGGGATACCGTCAGAAGCGAAATAGACACTCTGCAAAGCTTGGTCTTCGATCAACTGGCTGGGATCGAGGCCAACATGACGAAGCGACTCGCGAACGTACTGATACGTCTCGCCTTGGCTCAGCGGATGCAAGTAGCAACGTGTCCCAATTCGCTGGGCCAGCGGTTCCATCCGCGGCTGTGCCAATCGTTCGTCGAGTGACGAAGCGCCGACCAATACCCATTGCACGCGCGACTTGCCCCCCCGTACGATCCCCGAAATCATCCGCAGTTCTTCCAGCAAGCGCCCCGGCAGCCCTTGCGCCTCATCGACGATGATCAGCAAACCGGCTTTGCTTTCCGGGCCCGTTTGCGTCGCTCGATCGATGAGTGCCAGTCGCAGTTCCCCCTCGCTGCGATCGGCGTAAGGCAAGCCGAGATGGTGCAGCAAATGTTGCAGCAGTGCCCGTCGCGTGCAGAGTCGCGTTTCTGACAACAGCACCGCGTCGAACTCGTCCTGATTTGCTTCCGCCAACAATTGACAGATCATGCTTTTGCCCGTGCCCGGAGGTCCGACCAACATTGCCGGACATTCTCGCCGGTCGATGGCTTCCTGCAAACGTGCTCGTGCCGACTCAATCGCACCAATCGGCAAGTAACGCGCTGCGTTGATTGCGGCCGGAAATGGGTGTTCTGAGAAAGTCAATTTCGGTGCGTCCATGGGATTTTGATCGATTGGCGGCGGTTTGACGAGCAAAGATTACGATCACAAAGGACTCGGCGATCGCCAACTGAGTCCATTGAAACGTTCAATCGGCAAATCCGACCAACTTTCTGTAACCGAATGAGTCGTTCCGCCAAACCAATCCCAGAATCGCCAGCTCTTCGCGGCATTGCCAACTCTTCGCGTCATCGCTGAGGTCAGTCCAGCATTGCTGGGACTCGTGTTGCCATGCGTGCTGGGCAACAGCTTAAAAGATCAACATCCCGATGGTCGCCGTGGCCATTGTCAGCTCAGCCCACTGCAGACGACTGATTTGTCGCCAATCGACGATCCACGACCGTTTGCCAATCCAATGTTGCGGTACCACGACTTGATGCTGACTGCGCATCACGAGTCTGGCTTGGTCTTTAGGAAAGAGTCGCACCGCCGCCAGATAGCCCAGGCTGGCCACGCAACAAATTAACATCACCACCCAAGTGGCGCGGGGCTGCGATTGGGTCGGGCCAACTCGCAGCTGTGAGAAGATTGCCGGTACCGTCGGCGATGCCTCCAATTGCTCGACCTGCTGCTGGGCCGCCAATTTGCGGTCCGACCAATAGTTGACCCAGCGAGCTCGTGATTCGGCATCGCGTTCGTCGCGCTCAACTGCTGGTTGGCCTGCGTTTCCGCTGGAGGCCAATCCCGGAAGTTCAAACGAGGCTTGCGTAACTTGAGCCGTCGGCGTCGCTGAGTCAGTCGTTGGTTGTGGTTCAACAGATTGTGCAGCGTAGAAGTCGGCGACTTCGGCTTCCCACTGGGCCGTATAAAAAGCAGCCGGTCTCAGTCGGTATTCGGGAACGCCGGCTGCTTCGATGCCAGCCAAAATCTGCGGCAGCCGCGGATCGTTGGCGGTCAAGGTAAATGGTTGCCTCTCCTCCCCGCTGCCAGACTGCCAGAGGAAAACCTGAGCCACCCCCGGACCTGGCAATACTCTTGTGGCCAACAATCCACAGAGTAGCGCGAAGAGAAACGGGCGGCGACGTTCGGCGGAAAGTATGTTCCAACCAACAACTAGTTCTCTGGTCGAGTTGTGCATCGCGTCCGTTTCATCCATTTAGCTTGGCAACGGGTAAAGCTCGGCGGCGACAAGAAATCGCCGCCCCCTGTTAATCAATTACTAGAATCGACATAACCGGAATCTTCAGACCAGCCAAAAAAGAAGGTTTCTCCCCAACTGCTGCTCGCAGGCAACCACCAAGTCAACCCCATGCATGCTCCGTTACCCTTCACGATTAAGATTTGCGGAGTTCGCACCGACGGGGATCTGGCTGCGGTTCAGGCCGCTGGCGGAGATGCGGTGGGGCTGAACTTTCACCCCCCGAGCACTCGCTATTTGACCCCGGAAGAGGCGGCGGGGCTGACCGCACGCGCGATCGCTGGGGGCGTGCTGCCGATCGGATTGTTCGTCAATCAGACGCGTCGGCAGATCACGGCGACTGCTGAGCAGGTGGGGATCCGCTGGCTGCAGTTGCACGGCGATGAAACGCCCGAGTTGGCAGCCGAGTTGTTGTCCGCAGGATTTTGCGTGCTCCGCGCGGTCCGCTTGCCCCCCGGCCCACTCGGCCCACTCGGCCGCGCGGACCTCGATCCGCTGCTGGGGCCTTGGTTGGATTTGGGCTGCCACGTATTGCTGGACGCGGAAGTTGGTTCGCACTTCGGCGGTCAGGGCCAAAAATTAGACTGGCGATCGTTGGGAGCGTGGGTCGCCAGTTCGGGGCTACCGAGCGGCGCGATCGCCTTGGCAGGCGGGCTGACCCCGGAGAACGTCGCCGAGGCGATTGGTCTCAGCCGGCTGCGGACGGTCGACGTGGCCAGCGGCGTGGAAATCAGCAGGGGGAAAAAATCTTTGGAGCGGATTCATTTATTCTGTCAAGCGGCCCGCGGGGCAGCGGCGGAGGCGGCTCCGGAGGGCGATGATCGGCATGAAATTTAGCCGTCAATTGCTGGGGGATTGCGGCTTGGCCTGGGACCTGTTCGCCTGCTTGCCATTTTCATTTGGGCTTTTGCTGCTAAGATGTCATGCGGATTGAGTTTTCGCGGTTAACCCATCGGAGTGGCCGGCTGCAGTCGCGGTCTTCGTGGCAAGCTTCGAATTTGAGGGTGCCAGTGTTTGGGCAGTGGTGCTGTCGGGCCTGATTTTCAGGGCCGGGAGCTACACGTTCATACACCAGTGCGAAACGCGTACAATTATTTAGGAGAGTTTATAGTGTCACAGGTCGAAACGACCAGAGTTCCGTACAAGGTCAAGAATATCGAGTTGGCGGCTGATGGTCGCAACGAGATTATGTTGGCCGAGAACGAGATGCCTGGGTTGATGGCGTTGCGTGAGAAGTACGGCAAATCGAAGCCGCTGGCCGGTGCTCGAATTGCTGGGTGTCTCCACATGACCATCCAGACCGCCGTACTGATCGAGACTTTAGTAGAGCTCGGCGCGGAAGTTACTTGGAGCAGCTGTAACATTTTCAGCACCCAAGACCAAGCTGCCGCGGCGATCGCTGCTGCTGGAATTCCAGTCTATGCCTGGAAGGGCATGTCGGAAGAAGAGTTCGATTGGTGCATCGAGCAGACGTTGCAATTCCCTTCGGGCAAGCCGCTGAACATGATCCTGGACGATGGTGGTGACTTGACCGCCATGGTGCACGATCGTTTTCCAGAGTTGCTGACCGAAGTGCGTGGCTTGAGCGAAGAAACGACCGCGGGCATTCACCGCTTGGACGTTCTCAAGCGAGATGGCAAGCTGCGTGTTCCCGCCATCAACGTCAATGACTCGGCGACCAAGAGCAAGTTTGACAACTTGTACGGCTGTCGCGAGTCGCTGGCCGACGGCGTCAAGCGAGCCACCGACATCATGTTGGCTGGTAAGGTTGCCGTGGTCTGCGGTTACGGTGACGTGGGCAAGGGTTGTGCTCACTCGCTGTCGCGCTACGGTTGCCGCGTGTTGGTCACCGAGATCGATCCGATCAACGCATTGCAAGCGGCCATGGAAGGTTACGAAGTGACCACCATGGAAGAAGCCTGCGAGCAAGGTCACATCTTTGTCACCGCCACTGGTAACAAGGACATCGTGCTCGGCAAGCATATGTCGCAAATGTCCAACGACGCGATCGTCTGTAACATCGGTCACTTTGATCATGAGATCGACGTCGCCTGGTTGGAAAGTGAAGTAGACGCCGGGCGCGTGACCAAGCAACGCATCAAGCCCGCCGACATCGGCGCGGTCGATCGTTACACCTTCGCCGACGGTCACTCGATTCTGTTGTTGGCTCAAGGTCGTTTGGTCAACTTGGGCTGTGCGACTGGGCACCCCAGTTTCGTAATGAGCACCTCGTTCACCAACCAAGTTTTGGCGCAGATTGAGTTGTGGAGCCGAGCCGATGAGTACTCGCTCGACATTCACGTCTTGCCCAAGCGATTGGACGAAGAAGTCGCTCGCCTGCACCTCGGCAAGTTGGGCGTCAAGCTGACTGAGCTGACCGACGAGCAGTCGGAGTACAGTGGCATTCCTAAGGCTGGACCCTACAAGCCAGACCTCTACCGCTACTAGGCTCTCGCGCCAATCAGCCGCCAAGCGCCAGCTTGCGGTTCTCTAATCAGCCGCCAAGCGCCAGCTCGCGGTTCTCTAATCAACCGCCGAGCGCCAGCTCGCGGTTCCTGGGAACCGGACGCTGGCGCGTTCCGGCTAATTGTTTGCGGCCGCCCTAATCAGCCGCTGAGCGCCAGCTCGCGGTTCTCTAATCAGCCGCCAAGCGCCAGCTTGCGGTTCTCTGATCAACCGCCAA
>CAZHTX010000018.1:21109-27224 GCA_964535475.1 uncultured Pirellulaceae bacterium | reverse complement strand
TTTGGCGCTAGCCACGGTTCGGTTAGCCGGTTTGGCGCTAGCCACGGTTCGGTTAGCCGTTTTGGCGCTAGCCACGGTTCTATTGGCCACGGTTTCTAGGCAATAATACTCAGTGTTTCACGCCCCAACGACTTGCTAATTTCCATCACACCCACATTCGCTTCGTAGGCCCGGGTCGCTTCCAGGGCATCGACCATTTGCGTCGTTAAATCAATATTGGGATAAGCCACGTAACCTTTCCATTCGCCTTCCTGAGCGGCCAACGGATGATCGGGTTGGTAGCGATACAGCGGATCTCGATCATCAATTACCACCTCTTCAACACGCACTCCCGAAGCGCCGCTCGAGGTCTTGATCGTGTCATCGGTGCGGAACACAGTGGAACGGGCTCGATACGGCTCGGCCTTACCTTCCTCGTTGACCAACGAAGACATGTTGGCAATATTTCCGGAGATGGTATCCAACCGCACTCGCTGGGCTACCAATGCGGAAGTGCTAATATCAAGGGCTCGCATTATTTCGCTCCGTGGATCAAATGAAGTTGGAAAGAACGGTCGGAACTGAATCAGACACGTTCACTGATCGCTGCGTTTAACGTGTTAAATTGACTTCGCATCAACGAGATTGCCATGCGGTGAAGCGATTGGTTTTTTGACAACTCGGTAACTTGGCGTTCCATATTCAGATCACTGCCATCGTGATAAACCAGTGTTTCCATCGCGTGCTTTGTGCCCGCATAGGGATCGAGTGTGGCGGGGTCGTTTACTCCTACTTGACCGGGAGCGTAACCCAGCATTTGTCGGGGCGTCGCCGCACCCCCTTGCTCTTGCAGTTCAATCGCCTCGGCCAACGAACGGCGAAAATCTTTGACTGAAAGGTCACGCCCGCGGTAGCCGGGTGTATTGATATTGGCAACGTTTCCCGCCAATACTTCGTGACGTCGTTCGCTGAACTTGGCGACTTGCTCCAGAGCCGGCAACGTGGTGTCACTGAACATGGATTCGATCATGGCATCACCGATCTGCTAGAAATGTCCAAATCTCATATACTGTTAGGCGGCGATCCGCCGGTGGATCTGTCGCCGCATCACGGCCGTCACCGCAACGCCCCCCTGAGGACAGTCTTGCCAGATCAGCTCCGCGCCAGCCGTGGCGGCAATCATTGGAAACCGTTGTTGTCGCAACTGCAAAGCGGGACCGTCGTCGGCCACCTCAACCTCAAACGTTTCCCCCAACGAGCAGACAGTGATCAACAGCTCACTGATCTCGTGGCCTCCGTTCTCGTGGCCTCCATCCAGCGCGCTGAGCAACATGCCACGCAGCAAAGAAGTCAGCAATTTAGGACCGAGCGGGCAATCCACGTCGGCTGGCACGTCGATTTCCAACCGCAACGCCTGACAGGCGGGCACCGTTGCGGTAGCCTGCAGAATCGAGTCGATGACGTATCGGCTGTTAGCCGATGGGGCGGCGGCCAAGGAGCCCGCAGCGTTTGCTGGGGCGGCTGGGGAAAACTGATTTTTTTTCTGATTTTGACTCATGGTCCCGAGCTCCGCGAACCGATACTGGTTGATGGGAACCCGCGTTTACACCAAGCGACCGGCTGGGAGCAAGACCAAGTTTCGCGAGCGAAGGCGAAATCACTGGCTGGTAAAATCCAGTGAGCCACCCCGTCCACGGCTGCCCGGGGAAGTTCCAGCGGCCGCCTGTCCATACGCGTTGGCCGCCTGCAGCGCGCCGTTGGTGGTACTCAATTGTTGGAATATTTCGTCCCGCCTCTGCGACATCGTTTGCTCGCAACGGGCATCAATTTCCAGCGTGGCAGCTTGAATCCGAGCCGATTCGGCGATGCAATCACGACATTGCTGACGAGCGGTTTCGCTGGCCCACTGGCGATCTTCCGCCGGACATTCAGCGTATGGGGCTAACTCCTGCTGCAAGCTTTTGAGCTGGTCGATAAGCTGCTGTTTCTGATTCAAACAAGTGACCAGTTTTTCCACCATCCCCTCGTTGATGGCGGCTTCCTGTTGCAAGGAAAGCTTGAGAATCTCGACGAACAAGTCGTGCCGCTGCTGGATCAAGTTAGCCATCGCGGTGGTTTCTGAGACATCCATTGCAGCTTCTCCTAAGTTTGTTTCAGCCAGCCCAACAGCGACTCCCAACTTGCGCGGTCATATCGAGTCGTGCGGGTGAAAGTTGGATCTTCTTCAGCCGGGATTCGTTTCAGCACATCCCCGGCAAGCTGATACAGCCTTTTGGCGGCAGCCCGGTCCCCTAGCTTGTCGTAACAGAGAGATTGCTGCAACATCGCTTCCAGAGCCAGTGGTTCATTCATAAACTCTTGGGTGACTTTTTGGTAGGCGTCAGCGGCCTCAGCCAGTTTACCCATTTCAAAATAACTGTCGGCTACTCCCATAAAGCAGTTTCTCAGCATTGACTGCTCGGCCACGGTCAATTTAGTTTTCGCCTCGCGAAGCCTGACAAGCTCCGACTTGAGCGTTGCGAAACCCAGGTTTGCCGTGTTGAGATGGGCAATGCGAGTTTGATTCATACGACGACGCGTGGTCTCGATCGTTTCCGGGTCAACCGCTTGGAGTCCCGGCCAAAAGGCTGCCAACCGCTCGCACTCCGCGATCAAATACTGCGCCCGCCGGGCACGCAATTGATTCTCGTATTTTTGGTCGCGATGGTAAGCTTCGCTCAGCCGATTGATCGCTTTTTCAATAAGCTCTTGATTCGCGTTAAAAGCTTCAATCGTAGCCGCATCCGGTTTTCGATTAGGGTTCTTTCCAGCAGGACTGACGATCGCCGACAAGCTCAAGTTTTCTCGGAGCGCCTGCCGATACAGCGACTCTCCCGATACAAACAGCGAATCGCGAAAAATGCGACTGTCTGGTGACAAATCGCTGTTGTGCAGATTCTCATCGAGCAATTGCTGCGGTTCCACGTTGAGCCCCAATTCCAGCTGACCGATTGCTTTCAACAAACGCGCTTCGTGCCGCAAAGAATCGCGGGGAAATTCTTCGATACAGGTGGTCAGCGGCTGGAGCGCTTCTTCAATCTGGCCCAAGGATAACAACGCGCGTCCGTGGGCAATTAAACCTCGCGGCAAAATTGCGCGACGCTCATAACGCAAGTAGTCTTCGAGCAATTCTAGCGAGCGATCAAAAGCGCGAGCCTTTTCGTAACTCTGGATCGCGTCCCAAGTCAAATCAATATATTCCGGTTCCGTGAACCGCAATTGGGCGACCTCCTGGAATGTATCTCCCGCCTTTAAGAACTTGGCTCGCATCCGTTGCAACAACGCGGTTTTATTCTCTGGCTGCGTTGCCTGCTCGGCTTGTCGCGCCAAATATTGTCCCCAGCGACGATGGCTTTCAGCCTGCATCGCCAAAGCCGTTGCCGGGTCCACAACGGGTGGCAACGTCTGGGCCAACTCAATCGACTCGGCAAATGCTCCCTGCTCCCGCAAGGCTTCGGCCGTCGCTTCCAACCGCGTGCGAAATTCCAACAGACTTAACCACTTGGGATCAAACGTGCGAGGATCGGCAATGTCGCGAACGATCACTTTGGCCGCTAACATCGCGTCCCCGTACTGTTTCATCTCAGTCAACAAAGAGACCTCTTCAATGCCGGCGGCAATCGCTTCGGCTGGCTGTTTATTGTTTTGACGCAAGCTAGCAAAACGACTGAGCGCCTCATCATTTTTTCCAGCCAATCGATAGGCGGTCGCCGCTAAATAAACCGCCGCAGCCCCATTGGTTTCGTCGCTGCGATGCACAACTTGATTCAGGATATCAATCGCTTCGTCCAATAACTCCTCAGCGACCAACGATATTTCCCCACCTGGCTCGGCAGCCCATTTATCTCGCGCCACAACCTCTTGGGCTTGCGCAATGAAGAGTTGAGCCAATCGTAAATCGACCTCGTCTTGCCAACCAGGATCACTGATCGCCTCCAGTAACTCGCGCCCCTGCGACCACTCACCTAGCGCCGCGTGAACGCGAGCTTGCAACAAGTTGGCCGCGTCGCGGGCACCGCTGGAGAGCTGCGGATAGGTGAGAAAACGTTGAATACTCTGCTCGGCACCGCTGAGATTATTCCCCCCCGCACGAAGCTGGACTTCGGCCAGCGGCAGCAACAACTCCCGCTCCAAAGTGGGGTTCTCTTTCATGGCCGCTTGCAACGGCCCGATCGCTTCGGCATAACGACCCAACAACCGCAGCCCAAGCCCCAGGATGCGCTGCCCCTCGGCAACGCGACCGGGGGGAAACTTAGTCTCCCCCAGCCATTCCAGATGAGGCACCGCATCGGCAACTCCCAGCCGCATCGTCGTGGGATTCTCAATAGCCATCGACTTGCGAATCCCCGCAGCCCCCAAGAGAAATTCGCGAACTCGGTACTCCTCCGGCTGCTCCTCCATGTCTGGCTCGACCTTCCCCGCCAGCCGCTCCGAAACATCAAACCGCCCCGCCACATATTCGTCCAGGGCAATTCGCAACGTGTCCTCGGCATTTGGAACCCGGCTGCGATACCAGACCGAAAAGAAGGTGCCAAAGGTGCCAGCCGCCGCTATTCCAGCCAACACCATCATTGCGAACCCGATCTTGGCGGCACGACTCCGCTCCAACACCGCGGCTTCTCGCTCCTCAGCCTCTTGCCGCAGCGTTTGTTCCACTAAACCATCGACGTCGCCTTGTCTCATCGGAATTCACCTCTACCTGCGCACCGGTTCACCCAAGCTGGGCTACCAAAACCGCGTTGCGGCGGTCAAGTGCCTTACAGCTCGTCCTTTTAAGCCTAGCTCACTCTCGCACACTTGAACCCGGCTCAGGGATGTACGCAAAAACACTGCACCAGCCGCTTTACCAGCTCGTACTCAGCAAACGGCTTCAAGGAGTGCCAGCAACCGTTGCCAGTTGGGCGAGCTGAGTCGCCGAACGCCCCTGCTCTTTCTCCAAGTAGGCTCGTCCGAATTTCACGTTGACGTGGTCCCAAGGAAGCTTGGCGGACAACGGGTATGGCTCGTGCACTTGACTCTCCACGTTCAAACCGGCGGCGGAAATCGCCTCCCACCAACGCTGAGGATCAAGGAATTCCCGCCAACCATCCATCCTGGCTCCGCTTTGCCAAGCCAATTCGATGGCTCGCCCCGTACGGCGGTCTCCACGGCTGATGACACCTTCGATCAGGCTGGTTTCAATGTCGTGACACTTGATCGACACGCAGCGGAGTCGGCGGCGGTCGAGCAGATAACGATGGGCCCACTGGAAATATTCGCGCCGCTGCATCCCGTTCCACTGATAAGGCGTGTGTGCTTTGGGGACAAAATTGGAAACGCTGGCGGTGACTTGGGCGTAACGACCGGTTGCCTCCTTACCAACCGTCGCGATCTGTTCGGCCAAATCGATAATCCCGTCTAAATCGATCGCCCGCTCACCCGGCAACCCGCACATAAAATAGAGTTTGACCGCTTGGAAACCATTTTCGAAAGCGGCGCGACAACCGGCGATCAAGTCTTCGTTCTTAATCCGCTTGCGAATCTGCTCCCGCATATCATCACGAGCCACTTCGGGAGCCAACGTTAACGATCGTCGCCGCTGACTGCCGAGCAATTGCGGCAAGGAACGTAGTTGATCGTTGACCCGCAAGCTGGGAACGCTGATGTTCACGTCGAGCGGCTGAAAGACCTCGTGCATGCGCCGCACCAGCCGTTCAAAATCGGGATAGTCGCTGCTCGACAGCGAGAGCAGGCTAATCTCATTGAAACCGCTGTTCCAGTAACTTTCCAACGCCGCCGCCACGATGGTTTCCACATCACGGGTGCGGAGCGGACGTTTGATCACGGTGCTTTGGCAAAATCGGCAAAGGTGCGGACAACCTCGCATGATTTCAATGGCAATCCGATCATGCACACATTCCACAAACGGCACCAGCGGCTCCGTCGGCAACGGCATCCCATCTAAATCGCCGATCGTGCAAGGGGCGATCGTGGTGGGCAAATCATCACGCAACGACTGCAAGGAGACGATCCGATCCGCAGCGTAAACGGGTGCGTAAAATCGTGGCACATAGGCGTAAGCCAGCCGCCGCGCCATCTCCGCCAGCACCTCAGCCCG
>CAZHTX010000018.1:0-21009 GCA_964535475.1 uncultured Pirellulaceae bacterium | reverse complement strand
CTCCACCCACAGATCGCAGATTTCCGGTAAAGCGGGCTCCCCATCGCCGAGCACAAACAGGTCGACAAAGTCAGCCATCGGCTCCGGATTTTGACAACATGGTCCCCCGGCAACGACCAGGGGATCGGCCAACGTACGTTGCTCGCTGTGCAGCGGCACGCCCCCCAGGTCGAGCATGGTCAACACGTTAGGGCTGCTGATTTCGTACTGCAACGAGAATCCCAACACATCAAAATCACGCAGCGCGGTAAAGGTCTCCAAGCTGTACAGCGGCACGGCGTGGGCTCGCAACTGGGCCTCCATATCAGGCCAAGGACAAAAGACTCGCTCCGCCGCCCAATCATCACGCCGGTTGATCAGCGAATACAGCACCTGCAATCCGTGATGACTCATCCCAATCGTGTAAGCGTCGGGAAACGCCAAACAAACTTTGCCGCGCAACGTGCGATGGTCCTTGACGACCAGATTCCGTTCCCCCCCGATGTATTGAGCTGGAGTCTGCACCTTGGCCAAGATCTTTCGTTCCAGATACTCGCGTCGCTGGTGATTGATCATCTGCAATGAACCTTTTGGCGGTGTCGTGAAAAAGAATCTGTTCAGCTACAATCGAAAAGTGTCGGCTCAGCACCTCGACACAAGAACCGGACGCTAGCCACGTTCCGGCTGATTCCGTTTTGTTTAATGACTTATGCGGAGGTGGTTAGAACCCATCCGAAATCCATTAGCCGCTTTGGCGATAGCCGCGGTTTTTTTGGGTTTTCGGATAGGTTGTTAGTCTCCCACAGCATCCAATTTACACAGCATCCCATTTACTCTGTCAACAAATTTTCCATGAGCGATTTCGAAACTGTCGGCAAAGTCTCTGATTTTGTGGAAGGCCAAGGCCAAGCGTTCCCGGTCGACGGACGCATGGTGGCGGTTTTCAAGCGTGGCGATGAGTTTTTTGCCATCGACGATCTCTGCCCGCACATGGGTGCTTCATTGGCCGAGGGTTACGTCGAGGAGAACACGGTTTCTTGCCCTTGGCACGCGTGGCGATTCTGCATCAAAGACGGAACCTGGGAAGACAACCCCCGCGTCAAAGTCGACACCTTCGAAGTCCGCGTCGTGGACGACGAGGTCCAGGTCCGCGGATTGACTTGAGTCGGACAGCTCAACATTCAAAACTGGCATCGACGGCCAACACGCGCGGCTCGGCGCGCGTCGCCTCGCGAACTTGCTGGGCCCATTTTTCCGCATCCTGCTCGATCGGTGGCCAAGTGCCATAATGCGTGGGCAGAACGTACCGGGGGTTGATCAATTTGATGGCCTCGATGCTGTCCGCCGGCCCCATCGTGAAGAGATCGCCAATCGGCAAGACCGCCACATCAATACCTTTGTCGCCGATCCATTCCATGTCGGAAAACAGCGCCGTATCACAAGCGAAGTAAATCCGTTTCTCTTCACAGGTCAGCAAGAACCCGGCTGCCGTGCCGCCGTAACTTCCATCGGGCAGACTGCTGCTGTGCACGGCAAAAGTCATCGTCACCCGACCAAATGGCAAATCGACGCCGCCGCCAATGTTCATTCCCAGCGTGTCTTCGACTCCCTGATGTGCACTGAACCACTGGGCCACTTCGAAGTTGGCAACCACCTTGGCTTGGCAGCGTTTGGCAATCGCCGCCACGTCGGCGACATGATCAAAGTGCCCGTGCGAAACCAAGATATGATCGATCTCGCCAAGCCCGTCAGGCGTTTGCTGGGCGGCCGGATTATCAGTGAAAAAAGGGTCTAGCAAAATACGATGCGAGCCGGTTTCGATCAGCCAGCTGGCGTGGCCAAGCCAAGTTAATTTCATTTCAGTTTCTCCTGCGAAGCGGTATCGTCAGCTTGCTGTTTGGCGACGATCAAGCGGGCATGACAGAGGCGGGCCACATCAGCCATCACGTTCTGATCGGGTACATCGGCAGCCGCCTTCAGCAGCTTAGCCGCCTCCGCCTGCTGCCCCTCGGCATAGGACAATAATCCTAAATACAAATCGGCATAGAAGCGGGCATTTCGGCGACCGGCCGAACCGGCTGGTAAACGTTCCACCGCCGCTTCCACTGCGGCCCGATCTCCTTTGCCCGAGTACAAGGCATGCAATTCGCGCATCGGCACGCGACGATCCCCCGGAGCGGGCAACAAGGCTTCCCGCGCCGTCTTCACATCACTTTCGGCCGCCACGCAGAGAAAATGCCAAGTCGCATTTTCCACGTCGTTGGGATTCACCGTGCGATGCGATTCAAACTGCTTTCGCCCCGCTGCAAACTGACCGGCAAAATATTGGGCAATACCCCGCTGCCATAGATAAGGAGTCGCCTCGGGCGATTCGGCCACAACCTGGTCCAGCGACTTGACGGCGGCCTCAATCCGACCAGCCCGCAAGTGGGCCACGCCCACCGCCAAGTCATCACCCTGCTGAGCCGACGCCACGCCGGCACCACTCAACAGGCCAATGCCCAGCCACACCGCGACGGCTGAAATACGCATGATTTGCTCGCTCGCTCGCATCAGGATCGTCCTAAATTCTTGTTCATGTTTTTCTTATACTGCTCAACACCCGGCTGGCCGTAGGGATTAATGTTTAACAGTCGTCCCTCGACCACCGTGGCCAACATCAGCATCTGTAACAATTGACCAATCACGTGCGGGTTAACTTCCGGCAAGACAATATCGGTTGTCGGGCGACCATCTTCATGCAGAGCATCATTCGTACCCTGGATCGCGGCAGCCATAATTTCCGGCAACGCCTTGTCGGCTAGATCATTCAACCCATCTTGATTTTGTTCACTGTGACCGACCACCAGCGGATCGGCTCGGTAATTTTCCACAATCAAGTTATTGAACACTTTGTCGGCGCGACCCTGCTGATGCTGCTGATGGCGAGAGTGGAGGTCTCGGGTGTTGACGGTCGTCAACGGGGTCGCTCCCTGCAATTCCTTGCCTAACGATTCGGCCAACAATTGATCGTACCACAAGCCCACCGATTCGAGCGCCTTGCTCCAAGCGCTCAACACCCGCATGGTGACGCCGCGATGATGTTCCAACAAGTGATTGACGGCCACATATTGTAGCACGACGTTCTCCTCCGGGGGTGCCGTTGCAAAGTGCTCATTCATGGCGATCGCACCTTCGAGCAGCTGCACGCAATCGATTCCCAGCATCGCGGCTGGCAAGAGACCGACGGCCGAAAGCACGCTGAATCGCCCCCCCACGCCGTCGGGAACTTCGAAAATCTGCTCACAACCAATCGCTTGGGATAGCTCAAACAATTTTCCGCTGGTCCCCGTTACCGGCACCACCAATTGGCCCAATTGTTGTTCCGCATCCGCTCCCAGCTTGTCCTTGAGGGCCGCCAAGAACTGACGAAAAGCAACGGCCGTTTCCATCGTCCCGCCACTTTTGCTGAT
This sequence comes from uncultured Pirellulaceae bacterium, assembly GCA_964535475.1. GTDB lineage: Bacteria > Planctomycetota > Planctomycetia > Pirellulales > Pirellulaceae > Laterigemmans. The sequence continues at coordinate 17,578 of CAZHTX010000018.1, read as the reverse complement.
CACGCAAATCGCCCATTGCGATTCAGCCGGATCGTCGCCATAACCTCCCTCGGCCAGCCGCTCGAGCAACGCGGCCGAAGCGTCGTTATCGACGTTGTTGCCCTCGAAATACATCCGCGGTTTGCTACCGCGACCACCCCGCCGCAATTCATTGTGATAGGGATGACAGAGCGCATCCATCAGCGCGCGGGCCCCCATGTACGAGCCGCCAATGCCCAACACGGTTACCGCGTCAACTTGCTGGTGCAAACGATTGGCGACGGCAAATATTCGCGCCAGCTCGCTGCCCTCTGGATCATGCCGATAATTCTTGAGAATTTCACTGGGCAACCAGCTGAATCGCGCATCGAGCGGCTGCTTGTCGAGCGGAATTTGCCCCGAACTGTATTGCTCCGGATCGAGCTCCACCACGTCGTTACGCAATTCATCCAATTTCGGATACAGCTCGTCCAACCAAGCTGCCGTTACGCCATATTCAGGATGCACCGCGCCACTGGGGTCAAACCGCAGTAATTTCATCGTAAGCTGACTCACTGTTGAGTGGTTGATTGGTAGAGTTACAGAGCAATTGGGACCTGACGATCACTCGCTGCTAGCAAGATAACGCGCCAGCCCCCAACTGAACACGCAAGGGACCCTTTTGATGCGGGCCTCAATTTGCTACACCGATAGCTTGCCAGGGGTCTGTGCCAGATTCCAGGGCCTGAGTTTCGTTTTACTCCTTCCTTACTTTCCGCTCCCTTTCCATAACTACCGAGTGTGCCACAGTGGATATGCACGATTTGACCCGCGACTTAATGGCCAAAAACGACAACAAAATCGTCATGTTGGTGGCGGACGGCCTCGGTGGCCTGCCGATGCAGCCCGGCGGAAAAACCGAGCTCGAAGCGGCCAACACACCCCACCTCGACGCGCTCGCCAAACGTGGTGTGCAGGGGGCCAGCATTCCGGTCAAGCCTGGCATCTCGCCCGGTAGCGGCCCCGGGCACCTGGGACTGTTCGGTTATGACCCACTGCAATACATGATCGGTCGCGGAGCCCTCGAAGCCACCGGAATTGGCTTTGAACTCCAAGAAAACGATGTCGCCATCCGTTGCAACTTCTGCACCCTCGATGCCGATGGCAAAATCGCCGACCGCAGGGCTGGTCGGATTCCTACCGAGGAAAGCGCGCCGCTCGCTCGCAGCCTCAGAGCCATCTCGATTCCCGATGTGGAAATCTTTGTCGAACCCGTTAAAGAACACCGCTTCGTCGTCGTCTTCCGCGGCCCGGGGCTCGGTGGCGATGTCGACGATACCGACCCGCAAGCAACCGGGGTCGAACCGCTCGATCCCGTCGCCCGCAATCAAGCCAGCGAAAAAACCGCCGAAGTCGCCAAGGAATTTCTCAAACAAGCACGGGAAATTCTCAAAGACCAACCGAAAGCCAATTTCCACACCATGCGAGGGTTCGCCGCCAAGCCGGCGTTGCCCTCCTACCAAGAAGTCTACGGTCTCCGCGCCGCCGCAGTCGCTGTCTACCCCATGTACAAAGGCTTAGCCCGTTTGGTCGGCATGGATGTGGTCGGCGAAGCCCAAACGCTGGACGAACAAATCGCCATCGTCAAAGAAAATTGGGATAACTACGACTTCTTCTTTATCCATTTCAAATACACCGACAGCACCGGCGAGGATGGCAACTTTGCGGAAAAGGTCAGCAAAATCGAGGAACTCGATGCCATCATTCCCCAGCTCGAAGCACTCAATCCCCAAGTTATGATCGTAACGGGCGATCACAGCACGCCCTGCTTCCTTGCCAGCCACTCCTGGCATCCCGTGCCCACGCTGCTAGCCAGCGATTGCTGTCGCCCCGACCCACATGACACCTTCAGCGAATCGACCTGCATCACCGGCGGCCTGGGGCACTTTGAAGCCAAATACCTCATGCTCTTGGCACTCGCCAACGCTGGCCGCATGGATAAATTCGGCGCCTAAGGCTCAGCCGACTCGCCCGAAAGCCAGTTGAGACCAGAGCCGTGTCAACAGCCGAGAATCAGCCGCCAAACACGTCATCAACCGGTGCCGGAGGCAACTCCTCCGCAGGCTCCGGCGCGGGGGCCGGCACGGGGGCAGGTGGTGCCGGTGCGGGTTCAGCCGGTTCTGGAACGACTTCCGAGTACGCTCCATCCTCTTCTCGGGGAAATCGCAAGAGCAACGTATCGGGCTTGATGACGCTGGCGTAAAACGGATCAGGCTGAGGAGCGTTCTGCATATCCCACCACTCGATTACGTGCCGCGGCTTGCTGAAAAAAGCCGCCAACTTATCGGTCGGAACCTGCTTGCCGGCCAACGTCCAAGCAGTGCACTCGCCCAGTGGCACATCGACCCGTTGTTGGCCTACCGGAATCTGCACTGTGTATGTCTGCTCAACTTGCTCGGTATACGGCACCTGCACTGTGTAAGCTTGAACCTCGGTGACACCGTTGTTGTTGACCTCTCTCTGCCTCTGTTCAGTGCGGTATTTGGTGACGTTTACCACGCGAGCCCTCGTTTCAAATTGCCAATCAGTCACCATCAAGGCCAACGTGGGCTCACCATCCTGCTCACCGACAAACTTGGCGACTGCCAAACTGTCAAGGTCCCACTGCGGCGCAGCGGCGGGTTTCCAAACACTCGGTTGCTGTCCGCAGGCCAGTTGACCCGAACACGACAGACCGACTAACAAACAGACTGTGGCACTCGCCCGAAACACGCTAAGCATCAATATCTCCCCTCACTAACCTAGGAACAATAAGACCCTATCCGAAAACCCGTGAAAGGCCCGCGGCTAGCGCCGTCGGCTTAGATTAAACATCATCAGCCGCGCTTCTCTGAGCCGAACACGCTAGCGTCGGGCCTTTTACGTTTGATCGTTGTGTTACCCCGAAAAGCCCACCTCTCAAACTGGCGCCTCATACTATTCCATTTTAACCAAAAACCAACCTCGCCCCTCTATGGAAAAACGAGCCGCTTGAGGGCAGTTTCCTCCGGGCATGTTGCTAATCTTCCGCCGAATGAAATCGCAACTCGGCCACCACCGGGCGATGATCCGAGACCAGCGGTTCATCGATCACTTTGACATGCTCAACCGACCACGCGTTCTTCGGAGCGGTGAAGATAAAGTCAATTTCGATTTTGGGTTCCGTCGAGGAAAACGTAAAACGATCCTCCGCCGGTTTCTTAACTTCGCTGGCCAAAGCCTGAAACAACTCCAGCGTCCGTGAGCCAGGTTGATCATTGAAATCCCCCAATAACAGATAGGGCATGTTCAAGTCGCGCAAATAATCGGCCAACACCTCAGCCTGCCGAAAACGAAACGCATCGTCACCAACCCAATCAAAATGCACGCTGACAACCATGATCGATTCACCACCCGGCATCCGCACCTCGGCCGCCAATGCAATGCGTGGTTCGTTTCCAGTCGGCAACCGAATCGACTGGACATCACGAAACGGGTAACGCGACAAAATTCCCATCCCATATTGGCCACCTTGGAAATCCATAAAAGCGCCAAAGGCGGCATGCATGCCCAAGCGACGTCCCAGCTCGGCCGCTTGATTCTCACCACCGCTCCGCGTGGCTCGTAAATCCACTTCTTGCAAAGCGACAAAATCGGGCGACAAAGCGGCTAACGTTTCAGCAGTCCGTGCGACATCGACTTTGTTGTCCATGCCACGGCAATGTTTAATGTTGTAACTAACCGCTCGATACGATTGATCACTGGAACGTGGTGGTTTTTCCAGCAACTGGAAACTGGCATAGACGGCGGCATGATCGGAGGGAAATTGCTCGGCATGCTGATCGATCATTTTCGCGGCACGCGCGGCCAAACGGTCTCCCCGATAGTAAACAAAATCGATCCGATCGGGTTCTTGCTCGGGAAAACGGGGTGTCCACGTTCGATCGCCCAGCCGATCAATCTGTGGATTCCGCTCACGATAAGCATCCCGATAACCAGCTTCGATAAGAATGCGACTCGTTGGCCAATCGACAACCGCCTGATATTGATCGCGAGCCACCTCGCTATAATCAAGATGCGACATGGAATTAAAATCACCCGCGATGATCACGGGCACGTCGGCGTATTGCTCGCCGGCCAAACGGTTTTCAATGGCCGCATGCAGCTTTTTTAAATCCTCCGCCGACGGGGCACACACTCGCAACATTCCGGGAACGTCCCGCACATCACGGGTGCCCGGCTGCCAAATCTCCCCATCAAACGGTAACCAAATCGAATACAAGGCCACGCGAGTTTGATCAGGCAACTCGATCAAGGCTCCCACACACTTGAACTCTTCAAAAACAGAGATATCCTCGACCACCGGATAACGGCTGAGAATGGAAACATTCGTACCACGAGCGTGCAAATGAAAGCCCAGCGCCTTGGCAATCAGTTCTCCCGATCCGTAAGTCTCTTGCATGGCAACCAAGTCGACGCGGCTATCCCGAATCACGTCCACCACGCGTTGCGGCCCGACTTGCTCACCATCCTCGCGGCCACCTCGCCAGATATTCCACGCTAACACGTCAAGCGTCGACTCAGCATCATCGGCTGATGCATGATTGATGGTTGGACTTGCTATCAGGCCGCTCAGGGCCAAGACAATGATGCGCCAATAACTCATGTGCGTTGAACCTCACTCACGGCACTGACGGCTTCGTCGAGCGAAACAATTCGAGCATACCGATCTCGCAACGTCGCCAGAGAAGCGTAATGAAGATCGGGAGTTACCGTGGCACAACAATTTTCCACCAACGTGACGAGGTATCCCAAGTCACAGGCATCTCGAACTGTTGTCTCCACGCATTCGTTCGTGTAAACCCCAACCACATACAGCGACTCAATGCCTAAATTATTGAGCACGTAATGGAGATTGGTGGAAGAAAAAACGCCACTGGCTGTTTTGTTAATGATAATTTCATCACGAGTTGAATCGGGAGCAACCTGCTCGACGAACTCGGCTTCGCGAGAACCGGGCGGTGCCAACAGCTGCAGCCGCTTATGTCCCTTGCTGCGGTCACGTCCATCTCGCGTCAACGATTGGATACGCGTGTGGATGACTTCCAAACGACTCCGTCGAAAAGCATCCTGCAGCCTCCTCACATTTGGCAACACCGTCCGCTCGAGCCGATCAAAATAATACTGCTGAGCTTCTGGATGGACACCATGCGAGGTCGCATCTCGAAACACACCATGGCCGGGTGCGGCATCGAGGTATTGCAGGTCGATGCAGAGCAGCGCGGTGTGCCGCTCAACCAAAAATTCCTCATGCTTAGGATTATCAATGAAGCCTTCGTGATAGACTTCTTTGAGCGGATCAATGTAATCGTCGTTCATCGACGTCCGGTACCTCGAAATAGAGAACAAAGGCGCAACAGTCACCTTAGGTTAACTGCTGGCTCCGTCGCTCGGTACCGGCTCACCAGTCATTCGCATTAAGGTCCGCAGCATCAGGTCGGCGCCCGCCTGGATATCGTGCCAGCTGGTCCATTCTTTTGGCGAATGGCTTTGCCCATCGCGGCTGGGCACAAAGATCATCCCAATGGGTGCGATGGAGCTAACGATCTGGGCATCATGCGCCGCCCCGCTGGGCATGCGTTCGTACTGCAAATTCAATTCGGCCGCCGCATTGGAGAGGTGATCAATCACCCAGGAATCGCAGGCAACGGGCAAAATCCAGCTCTCCTGACGAAATTCAAACATCAGTTTGCTACGTCGAGCGATTGCCGAAAGCGTCTTGCGGCAGGCCGTGGCCAACTCTTCCATCACCTCCTCGGACGTGTCGCGGACATCCAGGGAAAACTCCACCAAACCGGGCACCGTGTTGGCCGAACCGGGCAAAATTTGCGCGCGTCCGATCGTCGCTCGGCTGCGTTCGCTGCCATTTTCAGCCAAGATCCGCGGCAGCTCGTGGGCAAAATCAGCCAAACCCATAAAGGCATCGTTGCGCATCGGCATCGGCGTGGTGCCGGCGTGGTTGGCTTCGCCCCGCAACCAAACAGTCCATTTAAACAGCCCCGTAATGTCCTCGACAATCCCCACCGGGCACTTCAGCGAATCCAACACCGGTCCCTGCTCGATGTGCAATTCGAGGTAGCAACGAATGCTCGCCGGGTCGCGATCAGCATCGAGCGCAGCCAACGGATCGAGCCCCGCATCGATCATCGCGTCGCGCAATCGCACGCCATCAAGGTCAGTGGCCGCCTCGATCCGCTCCATGGAGATCTGCCCGGCGAAGGCTTGGGAACCGAACATGCCGCCAAACCGTCCTTCTTCGTCACTGAAAGCGATCAGCTCGATCCCCACCTTGGGCACCACCCCCTGCTCTTTCAGTCGCCGCAAGCACTCCAGTCCGACCACCACACCCAATGTTCCGTCGAGCGCCCCGGCGCAAGGCACCGTGTCAATGTGCGAGCCCACGATCACGCGGGGGCCATCACTTTGACCTTCCAAAACGGCAATCACGTTACCCGCGCCGTCGAGTCGGCCTTCCAAACCGGCCCGTTCAATCCGTTCCAGCAACCAGTGTTTCCCTTGCATGTCGGCCGGGCTGAAGGCTTGACGAAAAATCCCTCGCGTCTCGGGCTCGCGGCCAATTTCCGCTAACTCCAAAATGTCTTCTTTAATTCTACTTATATCGACACGCGGTAATGCTGCGGATAAGTCGGACTGCTCTAACACGCGTGGCTCCTCACTATTGGCTCAACTTAGACAACAACGGCAGCATCATCCAATTCAGGCGGTGCTTCCCCGTTGGTAAACTGGCCATCCAAAATGTGCAACTGGAGTAAATGATTGATCAAAATATCGTTTCTGCGCGCCACCGTGGAGTCGGTTTCTTGCCAAGCGGCAGTCATCAATTCGTCCACTTTGCCGCGATCAAATAAACCTGCCGCCTCAATCCGTTCTGGCGTCAACCAGCGAGCGGCCAGTTTCTCCACAGCCCCCCGTTTATCGACATCCGTATGAGCGGGAGGTGCCATGAAAGCAAATTTCTCCCGTTCATATAACTCGCGTGGCAAGACTTCCACCATCGCTTCCCGCAATACCCACTTTTCAATGCCGTTGCGGATCCGCATATCGGGCGGAATCTGCACAGCATACTCGGCGACATGATGATCAAGAAAAGCGGGCCGCGCTTCCATGCTGTTGGCCATATCCATGCGGTCGCCACCCCAGGTCAAAATCTGACCTTCCAACATCGTTTTGCACCAAGTGTACTGAGAGATGTCCAAACGATGCCGACCACGAACCTGGTCGGGTGAAATTTTATTGGCGATCTCGGCTACTGGATCATAACCATCAAGCGTTTCCCGCAACTCCTCGCTGAGCAGCGGATAGACGCGCCGCAGCGTCAGCATCCAGGGCTGAATCCAAGAGGGTGTAAACCCACAGAGATCTTGCCACGCCTCATGGGTCAACATCTCTTCGGACAAAATTGCGCCGGCAAACACTCCCGCTTCGCCATCGACCCCCAAATAGTCACGCTTAAAAAAGGGATAACCACCAAACAACTCATCGGAACCTTCACCCGTAATTACGGCCTTATAAGCACATTGCCGAACGCGGCGACTCATGTGCCATTTCGCTACGGCCAGGGTGTTATAAAAAGTCCGCTCGGCATGCCAAGTGGCTCGCTCGAATGCAGGACCGTATAACTGCTTCTCACTCAGTCGCAATAATTCTTGCTCCGCGCCCGTCCGCTGGGCCATCCGCGTGGCGATCGCCGACTCATCGTAATCAGTATGATCAAAGGCGATGGTAAACGCTTTGATGGGCGATTGTTGCAGACTGGTAGCCAAACCCAATATCGAACAACTATCGATGCCGCCCGACAGATAGCAACCAACCGGTACGTCAGCTTCCAAACGGGTCGCCACCGCATCGATCAGACGCTGACGAACTCCTTCGACGTAGGGCGTGGGATCGGCTCCCTCGGGATGACTGGTGGGAAAATCAAGATCCCACCAACAACGATCTTCGACTTGCAGCCGCCCATTTTGCTGGGTAATGATCAACAAATGCCCGGGCAAGACTGCCTGCACTCCTTCAAACGACGTTGTCCCGGGGACCATGACTTGCATCATTTGGTGCAGCGCCGCGCGGCGACACAACCGCACCGGCACCGCTGGATGCTGCAGGATGGCTTTGACTTCCGAGCCCCAGACAAGACCGTTAGGCGTCATGCTGTAATACAGCGGCTTGATACCGAACCGATCTCGCACCAAGATCAGTCGTTCCCGCTCGGTATCGAACATCGCGAAGGCAAATTCACCCCGCAGCTGGTCGACAAATGCCATACCATCCCGCTGATAGAGCGGCACAGCAATGGCGCTATCACTCTTAATCGTGCACTGATAGCCTTGGCATGCTAATTCGGCGCGAATTTTCTTATAACCATAGAACTCACCATTGACGGTTGCCGTAATTCGCCCGTCCTGGGAAACGATTGGCTGGTGTCCATGGTCCAAGCCCACGATCGATAGCCGCGTGTGCCCCATCGCCAAGCCGAACTCTCCGAGCCGTTTCACACCTCGGTCGTCGGGCCCGCGGTGCGTCAAGCAATCGAGCATACGCTGCAGCGCACCGCCATCCCGTGCCACTTCGTTCTGCGAGGACACGTGCGTGTCGTTCGGAAACCAATATCCTGCTATTCCACACATAGAAATTATTATTCGTTTATTTATATGTTATCTGTAATCAAGGCGCGTTAATGCGATCCAAACGATCGAGCACCGCCACCAATACCGCTTGCCGCACAAAAACGGCTCCGGCGGCTTGCGCGAAATAGAGGTTATGCTCGGTATCATCCAGCTCGACTGACAACTCGTCCCGCCGCGCTAAAGGATGCAAGATCGCCGCACCCGGTTTAAAGTTACTAGTCAGATCCAACTTATAACGACTGCCGAGCTGACGATAGCTATCACCCAGGAAAGCGATCGAGTTGACGTAAACCACATCTAACTCTGGCAACACCTCTTGCACATCATTGGTGATATCGACGGGTATCGGCGAATCCTCGATGGGACCTGTCAGATCAAAACCAACGGGATCGGCCATCTCACTGATCAAGGTAATCCGTTCGACCGCCCCGGTGAACTGAATCGACAGCCTGAGAAAACTCTTTACCGCCCGCATTGATCCCGGCGTGCCGATAATGCCTAAATGAATCCGCCGCTGGGGCGGACAATCGGCCCGCGCCAACTCGGGTCGCCATTTCAACAACGCGTACCAATCGACCAACGCCTGTGTGGGATGATGTCCGGAACCATTACCGGCATTGATTAGCGGTCTTTCCAAGTTTTGACGAATCTCCTCAATGCTGCTGGTGTCCGGGTGACGCATAATTACGATATCACCGTAGGTGTTAAACATTTCACCGATGTCGGCTAATGATTCCCCCTTGGCGATTCCGGTGACTTGACCATCGGGCACGGAGAGCACTTTGCCATCGAGCCGCAGCATGGCGCTTTCAAAACTCAGCCGCGTCCGTGTGCTGGCTTCGAAAAACGCCGTGATGGCAATCTTGCCGTCGAGCGGCTTGGCAACTTCCACGTCACGCGATTCCAGCATTGCCGCCAACTGGCAGAGAGCCACGATCGTCTGGCGATCAAACTGTCGCGCATGCACGATCGATTGCCCAGCCAATGCTTGCAGCGGTGGACAATCTAACTGCGGTCCCAGATGACTAAGCAGAGGATCGACCTCTAACTGAGCACCTTTGGAATTTCTCGCAAAACGAGGCAAGCGCTGATCGCCAACTTGCTGTTCTATCATTGTTTTTTCCTTGGTCCAACGCTTCCGAAGGCCAACGCGAGGGCTTTGAGCGGGAGTACACACCCCGCTCAACCATTACCACATTCGCTTGTGTTTGATATCTGCCACCAACATCACCAGCAGGGAAAGCGAACCAAATAGGCAGAGTGCCAATCCGCTGCTGATCAAGATCTTCAGAAACCAAAGTGGGAATAGAGACATCTTAAATACCTCCCGGCGGATAGTAGGCTGGCACCTCGGAAGATTGCAGTGCATCACCGACCGGCGATTCCACAGCCGATAACTGGGCAAAATCATATCGCTCGGGTACCAACCAAGTCACAATGGCAAACACCACGCCGGAGACGGCTGCGCCGACCAGCGAAGCCACGAACCAACCGATTCCCCAGTAGGCAGCCAGCCCGCAGAGACTTCCCAGAATCATTGAGGAGCACGCAGCCAGCGGGCCCGGCCGGCGAAAGTGCAGACCTCCCAAAATCGGCCAAATGCAACTGCCGACCAATGGCCCAGCAAAAAACAGCACGGTGGCCAGCGTGCCAACGTTTGGCCAAGCCACCGCCCAAGCTAGCAGGCCTAGCAAAACCACGCAGATCCCCGTCCAACGACGTTTATCCGCATCTGCCAACGTCCGGCCGCTGCGACGATACAGGGGGAAAATTAAGTCATGTGCCATCAAGTCCGCGGTGGCTGCCAGCAAGCTGTCGATGCTCGATGCCAAAGAACAAAAAATCACCACAAATACCACCAACGCACCGGCGCTTCCCAGCAAACGAGCAGCCACCAGCGGACCGACAGTATCCGGTTCACTGATGCCAATCCCCAGGGCCGGGGCGGCTAACCCCAAAAATCCTGCCACGATTGGCACCGGCAACCATAACAAACCGGCAAACAAGTAAGCCCGTCCACCAACCGATGCCCGCATGGCAAAAGCCCGACTCCACCACACGTTGCTGTGAAAAATCTCACCAAACGAAAACAGCATGTTGTTAAATAAGGCCATCAAAGCGGCTGGAAAAAAGATACTTAACAACATCGGCCGCTCGGTCACCAACTCCGTGTGAATCTCGCCGATGCTGACGCGACTGAGTACGGCAAAAGCGACAAACACCAAAGCTAGTAAGATGATCACACTTTGAATAAAGTCGGTGCCAATCACGGCGTACATGCCGCCAAACAGCGTGTACAACACGCAAACCAAGAGCACGACCGTCATGCCGACCGGATAAGGAATCGCGGCCAACACATTAAGCAACTTGCCGCCCGCCATGGCCATCGAAATCAGCCATGTCAGTGCGTAAAAAAAAGAGATCAACAAGAACGGCACAGCCCCCAGTTGTCCATAACGACGCCGCACAAATTCCACCGCCGTGAAACCCTCAGGCATTAAGCGGCGAATCCGCGCGGCCATCGGAGCAAACGCAAACAACCCAAAACTGGCCGTCGAATAGGCCAGCATCCCCCAGACACCTAGCTGCAAAGCGAATTGCGGCGCCAACATCGTGGTGTTGCTGGTGATCCAGGTGGCGACTGCCGTGGCAGTCCCCATCGCCAAGCCCACGTTGCGGCCAGCCACCGCGTAGCCTTCGTAGGTATTCGCTTTTCGCCCCCACCAAATACCGAGCGCCACCCAAGCCGCGCCGAACAACCCCAACAACAGATACCCCATCGATGCATCGAGCACCGGCTCGAATCCATCAGACATGATCACGCTCTCCTGCGGGAACCGACTCGACGAACTGCCTTCGCTGGTGCGCGTCTCGCTGGTTGCCAAACCATAAGACGCTAAACATCGCCAACACCACAACCAAGCCTAAAGACAGCAGGGCCAAGGCAAAGGGCAACGGCCAGTGCTGCACCACTACAACCGTGCTCTCCGGGGCACGAGCAAGCACCTGCCCGTCCGCATCTAGGGCCTGCAAGATGAATTCGTGGTCACCATCGATCAGCCCTGAAATAAAGGCTTGTGGTAAACGCCCCTCGTAGTAAACGACGTCTCGCGAATCAATGACGCGATATGCGGCGGCAGCCGGATGCAACGCCCACTCCAACGTGGCCGTCCCGTCTTTGGTTAATCGCTGCGGCGTCAACGGCTGTTCGAACCCAGCCCACGCGGCATCCGCTGGACTGGCTGGCAGATTTTCGTCTTTAGCCTCAACAGCCGATGATTGAGCACAGCCAGTGGACGGAACCGCCGCGTGCAAGCCCAACCCCAGCAGCGCCAAGATCAATTTTAAAGCAGGGCGAAACCAGCACTTGGCCATCAGCTCCGGCTCACTTGCACCGTTGATCTCGGGGGCAGCAAGTGCGCACCATCCCCCCAAACCGCTTGATGAGAGCTCGGTAGGGACCAGCAATTTCAAAACAAAAAAGTTGGCGATGCGGCGATCGACGGGATGGAGTAGCAGGTAGATTTGCCTTCAAGGCTGAGGCTCCAACCCTAAACGATTTCGCCGCTGGTTTCCACCCGCACGCGTTTTTTCCCTAAAGTTTTAGCTAGTCGCCCCCACGATTCGGGAGAAACGAATGCTGCGTTGGCAACTATCATCATCACCCCGAAAGTGATCATCCCCAAGAAAATGGCAATCCCCCCGTGCACCATCACGGCCATTGCCAAAACCAGCGGACGCGTCATCCGGGGCCACACCAGCGCACAGTAAAAAGTCTCCCAAAAGATCGTCAGGTGAGTCAGCGCGGCGAACAGCACGGGAAACCGTGCCAGCCAAGTTAAATCGTTTGATTGGTATTCATAGTTGGCCGCGGCAAACCACAACGCCGTGCCATCCCACCACATTTCCCCGCGAGCTTTCCATAAGCCTCCGAACAAATAAATCACACACAAATGCAGTTGCATCAAGCGTGTTGCTACGTTAGCCGCCACCGACGGAACGGCTGCCGGCAACCAGAATCGCCAAGCTGCCGGCAAATGGCCACCATGCTTGGCCACGATTTTTCTCCGCAGCACCGCATCGAGGCTGAAGACCGCTCCCGAGGGTGCAATCACCAAGTAAGTCACCAGCATCGTGGTTACTTGATCGAGGCCGAATAACGAACCGGTCAAACGATGCACGAACATCAACTGCAAGAACCAACTGAGCGGAACCGTGAGGCGAGTTGCCAGCCCAATCGTCATGCAAAAGGTAACTGCGATCGCCAACCATTGATGCAGCCACAACTTGGTTGGCGAATCGATCAGCCACAGATAACTCCAGCCTCCATCGCTGGCACCATAGGCACCTTGATGCAGCCCCCGAGCCACTTCGTTGTTAATCCAAGCGCTGGGTCCCAAAAAGGAAAGCAAGTCGCTGGCTAAAACCAAATGCGTATAGAGCAACATCGCCCCGGTGGCGATGCGGATCACCGCCAGCGTGTGCGAGTGACGCGGTGTGAACCAAAACTGATCCCAGCCATCGATCCAAGACTGCCCCCAGTCCCGCAACGCCGCCGGCCAACTTGCGGCGGCCGTGTCAACGACCGCATTGCGATCACCCGGCGATTCCTTTTCACGCACTTCGCCCAACTCAGCTGAGTGAATTTTGCTCATGGCTGGACTCCGCTAAACGGTTGCAGCGTGGCGTTGGGCACGCCAAAGCGAGGCCAACTAGGTACCGGCTCCGGCTGCTCGTCATACAAATCGTCATACAAATCGACATACAAGACGGGGTCATTCAACGGCTGCCCCTGCTGCAAGAACTCTGGCAAGCCGACCAATTGATGCTCGACCCGCTGCAACCGCACCGTCTCGGTCCCCCAAGCGGTTTGCAAATGCTGGCGGTACGACTCGCGAATCGCCTGGTATCGTTGCCGATCCAAATTCCACCTCTCCGCCAACTCCTGATCGCTGGCCAATTCGGGAGGAGCCGCGTCAAGCGGTGGCAGCGGAGGCTGAAACGTGTTGTGTAAAAATTCGGTCAGCATAAAGTGCCGATGGTAGAGCAACCTCGGCCATTGACGATCCCAGTCGGGAAACAACAGCGTTACAGGTTGCTCGGGAGGTCGCTCCACGGTGGCCCGCAACAAATGACTGGGGCCCGGATCGGGTGCAAAAAAAGCGTAGCCATGATTCAAATAAGTGAATTCACTGTAGCCACGAATAGGCTGGTAAAAAGCGGCCGCCGCCGGGCTGGTCCCCGTCGGTCCCTGAGTGGCAAATTCGATCGGACGCCCCAAAATCGCCCACAGCTGGCCGATAATGAAGATGCTGGCTAGCAAACGCCAACGCTTTGCAAGGGGGCTGCTGGCTTCGAATCCGCCCGCATTACTACCTTGAATCACGGCCCGACTTGCCGCATCGGGTGAGCTAGATTCCGATTTCGCCGGCGATTTTCTCTCGGTCGCACTCCGTCGTTTCGCCCTTGCCATGTTCCATTTCACCCCAGAGTTTAACGCTGACCTGCTGAGCGTCTGTTTTAACTTGCCAAGGCCGAGCTCGCGAGCGGTCCGGGGAATCACGAACCGCCGGCGAACAAAAAAACCCGCTCCGGAGGAAAGCTCCTCGGGAAGCGGGTTGTAGGCGGATCCAAGCTTGCTGCGGGGGCCAAGTCGGCCATCAAGCGAGCTCGATCGATTAACGGCTGGCCAGCTCAGTCCGATCAAACTGCACGGCCAACTTCTCGTGACTGCCACCGACGAGCCGAATCGTCTTTTCCTTGGATATCTCGCGTCCATCACGTTCCACAGTCACGCGAATGGTGTAATCATCCCAGACTTGCCCGGGCTGCAAACGCGAGGTGCGGAAAGTCCGCTCGGTACCAGATAGTTTGGTCTCGGCACCCGCCAAAGTCACTTTGGCGTCTGCGGGAACTTCGAGCGTCAAGGAGGTCTCGGCGGCAGCGATGCGAGTGTTGGACTCTGGCAAATCGAATACCAGACGCTCCATCACGCCCCCTCGCAGACGAACCGATTTGGTGTCAACAAACGACTCGCCGTTGACGACTTGCTCGACACGCACGTTGTAGGTGTACGAGAAGCCAGGCTTCAGACCATGCGACAGGTATTGGCGAACGATGCCCTTGCTGGTCGTGAGATGATCGTTGACGTAAACCTTGGCGCCTTCGGGTACGGCAACGGTGAGAATAGCCGTTTCTTGATCGACCCGTGCTTCAACATCTGCGTCGCCCCCTTCTGCCGAAGGAACGTTCTGCATCGGAGTGCCGCCCGCTTCGCCGCCGCTGGGCGACGACTGATAGACAGGGGCCGCATCGTAAACTGGCATCGCACTGCTGTAGCTGCCAACGCTGCCCGCGCTGCCCGCACTGCCATAGCTGCCGGTGCTGCCGTAGGAAACGCTCGGCGCGTAGTAGCTGGTTGAGCCGCTCGACGCGTAGCCGCTGGATCCGTGACCACTCGATGCGTAGCCGCCGGACGAACCATATCCGCCGGACGATCCGTAGCTGCTCACGCGGTAAGCCGCATAGCCGCTGCTGCCGTGGGAGGCGCCGCTGCTGCCGTAAGACGCTCCGCTGCTACCGTGCGAGGCATGTCGAGCGGCAAATCGCGCGTGGATGCCACGCAACAAGCGACGAACAGGTCCGACGCGGTGACCGCTACTGCCACCACTGCTGGCGTAACCGCTCGAGCCACCAGAGGACGCGTATGAGCTGGTATAGCCCGAACTACCGTACGAGCCGCTACTACCGTAACGAGCTGAGTACGCATAACCACCACTGGACCCGGCAGAGCCGAGTGACCCGTGCGATCCATAACTTCCGAAGGAACCCCAGCCTGCCTGCAAATCACCGGTGCACCAACCAGCGACTGAGACTGCGAGCACCGCAACCAAATGTCGTCGAACCATCGAGACAAAAACTCCATAAAAGTGTAACACCGATAACGGGCCATATCCCGTTACTAGAATAGTGCATACGGCGCGCCGTTCAACTGGATTAGGAAGAATTTAGCGAACAGGCGACAAAGGCAATCAGGGGGCAATCAGAAGAATGTGCGGATTAGGAAGATTGCCCGCCAAGCAAGCCACAGACAGTGCTCAAAAATCCACCACCAACCCTGGGAGTCCCTTCAAGGTCAGCCCTTGCGTTCGGTGTTCAGGCTTAGCCTGGTTGCGATCCCCGGCGGAGCTCCTCGGGTATAGCCAAGACCCTTTGTGACGGCCGCATTTCAGCCACAGCAAACGTTGATCGCAAACCTCAAGAGACAGCGAGCAGGAAAATGGGGGCAGGAAAATTACAGGGATATATTTTCCTGCCCCCATCTTCCTGCCAAACTTTTTAGGACCTGTGTCAAACCAAAAGGGTCGAGCATCTCCACGTCCTCTTCCGAAAACCGAAAACACGGCCTGACCCCGGCGAAGCCCCACCCCGGCGAAGCCCCACTGCGTGCGCTGGTGTCTAGCCTTTAGGCGATCCGGCAACTGCTTTGAAGCGGATCCTTGTCGCCTTTCTACTGTGTTGCAGTAGGTTAAAGCATCTCAATTCACAGGATCAATCATGGCGACTGAGCAAGACACCAAGAACTGGCCCGAGTTGGCGATCGGACTTTACGACAAGCTAACCGGCCGCGATGCGGAAATCAGTTATTCATTTGAGGATTTTGAGCTGTTTATTCCCAGTTCGACTGCGGCTGATGCCTCCCACGCACGCTGGAAGATGAACGGCACAGTGCGAATCACGACACGCAGCAATGCGGGAGACGCGAATTAGTGTCAACTCGCCTAGCGATTGATATAGCGGCGTCTCTCCAGTGCGAACTGGATGGGCAAGCGTTAGACATTCAGGCGGCCGGCGGTGTGATCGTCATCAAGGTTGAGACTGCGAAAACGGCCAGGACGTTGCTCGGTCACGTTCGCCGTTTTGGCAAGCTACGTTCAACAGCCGCTCGCCTCAACGCTGTCTTAACGGCAACATCTCACCGCCTGGAGCTCCATGTCGACGATGTTATTGTTGCTTCGATGGGCCAAGGCACAAAGTCTGGGTTACTACGCTTCGCCGGAGTGCAGAACTTGCGGGTTTGGCCGCTTCGTCTGCTACAACGCTAGCGTGCCATGCTTTCGTTGCATACACTACAGCTGTATTGATGCGAGGATAATTCCTTCATTGTGTTCACAGACGCTCAATTTGGCTCCGAACGAACACAACGAACACAGAGTTTGGAAGCGTCTTTCAACCCGAAGGAAGTGCTGGCTATGATGAAAAAGACAAAACTTGGGTGGCAGTCATTCACTCATTATTGTTTGACTCTGGTTTTGATCAGTGCGTTTTCTAACCAGAATGTTGAGGCTCAACCGAGCTTTTCTGAATCGTTGGATGCCGTGGAAAAAGAACGGACTTACGAGAAATTCAAGTTCGATTACACCATGGTCATCCGGCAATATGGACGAGATAAGGGATCGAAAGATCGGTTGCTTGTTCTAGAAGAAGGCTCTTGCAGCGGGCTTCCGAAGCGGGGGCTGTGGCTTGTCCAACGCATCGACAAGGTTCTTGAGAGCAATCCAGAAAATAAAGATGCTTCTGAGATAGCTAAAAAGCAGGAGGAAAGCCAGTTGGCTGAGCCTTGGCGAACCCTTAGTTATTCTCTGTATAAGGATGGCAAGATACACACAATTTCATCAGATTCAAAGTATGTGGCCGTCAGAACGCCGGAACGGCCGTTGCCATTCCCAGTGGAGCCTTTCGATTTCCGTGCTCTCGGCCTTGGCTCTTATGGAGACCTCACAAGCGGTGTTTCTTTTGAGGAGCTTCTTGAAAACATAAAGGATATCAGAGAAGCCATGCCGCCAGGAAGTTGGGGCAGTGGTAGTGAGGACGGGGTAGTAATTTTTGAGAGCAAA
>CAZHTX010000017.1:0-27450 GCA_964535475.1 uncultured Pirellulaceae bacterium | reverse complement strand
GGCGGAAATCATCAACCATGATCGGCGGGTTATTCGCGTCGATTGGCGCGATTAGTGGGCAAACACGCACAGAGACACGCGCATAAAAACAGGTCCAATCAGTCAACGCGCATCCGAATCATTTCTACCAGGGTCGATCCAATGCGCATCTAATCGGATCCGACGAGCCGAAGATCGCCACCAAGAAACATCAAAGTGGAGGCGTCCAGCGAAACAAGTCGAGGTTACGCCAGCCCTGAAAACCGAAAACAAAGCCTGACCCTGGCGAAGCCCTCCAGCTGTTATGCATGCCCTCAGCCGCTTCAGTAACCGAACGCACGACCTTCCACCGATCGGGATTTGCTGCGGCATCTTTTATACGACCGGCGAATGGTCTCATCTTCGCGAGCGTGTCAATCTGACCAGCTAATCGTTGGCCAGGACCGGCAACTTGGTCAGCGATCCGACCCGCTCCTCCACCTGGGGCAAGAAACTAGTCGTAAAGATAGCTGGCTGAAGCCATCTTCTCGGACAACTCCTCTGTTAACCAATCATCATCGAAAATCTCGCTTTCTTTTCTTCGCCACGCAGTGATTGCTGAAAAATGTTTTGGGGTAAAGTCAAAGCCAAACATCAACCGAAAACGAATTTGCTGCCAGTCACCGTCGTGCTGACAATCCATAGCCCTTAACAACTCTACAATTGATCGATTTGATCTGTACTGTTCACGCACCGATTCTAGCTCACAGACGCTGATTCCCAACTCTTCGGCAGCTTCGTTTAATTCAACTTTTGTTCGCATATTCTTCTCAAGGTTGCGGTCGCGTAAAGATGACTTTAACTGCTTGGCCGGATTTAACAACTTCTGCCTTGGTAAATCCGAGTCGGCGAGCCATTTCACCAGTCCAAGTTCCCTGCGCGGCAGCTTCTGGAGTAATTTTCGCAGCAATGTTTTTTCTAAATGCTGTAAGGTTGCTGCCGTAAAGCCAGTTGGCCTCGATTGCCCTGATGTTTTCGACTCCCATGTCGTCAATCATACCTTTGAAAAGGTCCTTTCCTCTTCCTTAACTTGCATTGGCTATCACCTCGAAATCGAGAACGCCATTAGCGCTAAGGTTCCCTGATATGCCATGGTCATCCAGGTGGCCAAGTGAATAGACGCGACTACCATCGTCGTAGTGCCGAGAAAACGGAATCGAGAGGTCATCAATTGCGCTGTTTGGGGCGACAGATTCCGACTATGCCTACATGGGAATCACATGCTTCACCTCGCCATCGTCATAAACATAAACGGTAGGTGCATTCGGAGCGGGATCGACGGCGCGGTCCTCGTACTCATAGACAATAGCCCAGCAAGGTCGTCCAAAGTCCTGGACAACCTGAAGCTCTTCTTGATCGAATTCAGCAAGTAAATCCGCGTGCTCTCCCAAGAGGGAGGCGGGTGACTCATTTTCGTGGTATTTAGCCGATCTGATACGAAACCCGCGAATTCCAGCATCTTCGAGATGCTTTTCGGCGGTTTCAATTGCAGATTGGATGGCAGGTATCGTTTTCATAGGTCTCCAGCCTCCCTCAAGGCGTGTAGCAGTTGCTCAATTGCATTCTTCCGTTCAGCACTCGAGATTGAGTTCCAGTGATTTGAACGCACCCAATCAAGTACCCAGCGTTCGCGATCGACTTGCGAAAGTTTGATCCATTCATCGTAGTTCTTTCCGAGTGACTTCCAGTGCTCAAAATGTCCAAGCTCGTGCAGTTTTTCGTAGTGGGTTGCGTTCGAGGGGAGGAGTAACTCGGCCTTCCCCAATTCATTCGGTCGGAATTTGATGACTACGTTGGCATTGCAGCCCAACTTTCCGACTGATAGCCATACGTCTTCATCACGCAGAGCGGTTCGTAGTGCGTCAAACTCCGCGCTCGTAAGCCGGGTTCCAGCAACGCGTCCACCTTGCATAAATGATGACACTCCATACCTTGGGGCAACTTATCAGCAACCGCTCTGGGAGGCTGGGTGGTCGTCATAGTCAAATGTTGACGATCAACCATCTGGATCGTTCAGCAGTTCCTCCAATCGTAGTCGTAGGTGTTGTGGGTATTTGTCGAGCCAGGACGTGTCGATCATGCCCAATGAAATCATGTCTCTAAGGTGCACACGGTCTTTATCGCGAAACGCATTCAGTTTCATACGTACGAGTGTTTCCAAATTAACTGTCTGGAAATCGTTGGCCCTGGCCGCTGGCTCGAAATCGGGGTTGGGCTCCACACCTCGCTCTACGTTTCCAACCAGCGATACATGAACTGCATCGCGCGCTGATGCGTCGGGGTGCTCGACAAACATGTCAAGGCCAGACGTGTTGCGGTGATGGAAACCAGCGGCTGTCATGGCGCTGATGAGGGCCGGCAAATCAGTTGGGCGAACAAGAATATCAACATCGCGAGTCGTTCGTTGCGCAGCTTCATCAACTTGTGCAACCCAAGCTCGTACCGCATGACCGCCAATGACTGCGTAGGGAACTTTAGCCGCCTCCAGGATTCCAACGGTCTTTCTGAGTCGTTCATTGACTTTTTCTACCGCTCGCTCCATCCGGTTCCAAAGCTCTTCGCCTGTAATCGTAAACTCAACCATAAATCACCTCAAATTTCAGTTTACCAGAATCCTGATGGCTAGCCAACTTCGTGATTCATACTCTGCCCTGCGCCTTCGGATGCCATCCAGGCACCGCGGCCGTCATTCCGGCGGTCTTCCAACTTCTGGAGCAAATCGCTGGTGTTTTCCAAAGAACAAATGCTTCTTCATAGCCGTCACTTCGGCGACCGAAAGCCCAGCGTTGCTAGCAACTGTTGCGATGTCTGACCTGTAAAGTGCACGTATGGCGTCATACTGCTGTTCTGCCAGTGACGAATAAGCTCGATTGTCCATTCCAGTCACTGCCTTCCTTTGGGGCAACAGACAACGAGCTAGACGACCGATGGGGTGAAGTCAACGGCTCCCATGAATCTCAGTTGCACAACACCCGACACAATTTCTGACTGGCGATCAACATCTGCATCGAAGTTGTACAGCAATACAATCGCATTGGCATCAAAATCAATTTCGCTGCCGAGCAAACTCTCGAAGCCCTGAAGAACCTGCGAGTCATAAGAAAACCCAGACAGTATTTCGCTGAGACTGCGTTTTGACTCCGGCAGCAACGCGGCCTCGCGGAACCCTTCGTCGTAGGCATCAATCCCAAAGTCTCGCATCGGCGGTGAAGCGACGTATCCCGCAGCCTCTTGATGCGTTACTTCGTCGTCGTAGATTGAATTCGGAGAGGCCAATCGTACTGGGTATCTGGCGGAGGCAACGGCCGACCGTCTTTTTCGTACAACGCGACAACTTCGCCTACAATCTCGCATAACTCGGAAAACACGCTTTGGGGGTCATCACCGTGACAGCCTCCAATGACCAATCTCGGGCAGCACCCGATAAAGCATTGGTCTTCCTCGGACCAATACACAATTTTTGCATAACGATCAGCAACACTCATTTCCGACTCTCCTCAATTGCATGTTTGACGATTCGCTCTTGATACCTTTTTGCATCGTCTCCAGGTTTGCCAGAAATCGTAACTATGTCAGCGACTTTCGGATGGCTGTAGTTTCGATGACTTCCTTTCCCGCCGCGATTTTCGAATCCAGCGGACTCCAAATCAGCAACCAATTCTCGAATCTTCCTTGGCATTACGGAGTCCTTTGCCGATTTAGTTTCGGAATCATTTTACCCACTGCTCGAATCCGCTGCCAGCCACACTCCATTCCGTTGGAACGTCAACTCCAGCTCCGCCGGGCGTGGAGACTCGTTCGCTTCGGCAACATCCATTCGCCCGGCGGTGCATCCTGCAAAGATTGCGGCGACTCCCTGCCGCCGCTGCGTTACTGATCGTTTTCGCTCACATTGTTCGTCGCCGAAGCTTGAACTTTCAAAAGAAATGCCCGAATATCTTGATCGGAAACTGCGCCACGTCCAACCAGCTTTGGTACACCATTTTTCAGCATGAACCACAATGGGCTATTTGCTTCGCTTGGACCGATAGTGATTTCCACGGACTCATTGTCGTTGCCCCTTACCGCGATCGTGGATTCTTCCCAGTCGGTATTCGAAAGCCACGACGACAGCTCTGCTGGGTAGTCATACGGAAAAAGCCCAATCCGAACGTTCAGCCCATTTGCTTTTGCGACCTCTACGGTCTCGTAGGCCAATTCACGATCCGGCGTGCTCCAGATTGAAAAGGCAACCACAAGTGCACTTCCTTCGGCTAACTCCGATGATTTCTCAGCTTGAAGCGAACCCATATCAACTACCCAGCGTGGCTCATCAATTAGTTCGACTCGATTGCGGTTCTGTTGATCTTTCACAATACGGAAGCTCATGGTTGCCTCGGTGGAAGGATGATGTTGGTATGCAACGACGGAACACCATGCTTTGTCGGAAGACGAGTTTGAAACACTCTCCCGCCAAGTGCTTCCGCTATCTGTTGGTGCAGGGCCGCCGATACGTCTTCCGGGCCAACCAACCGAACGTCTCCACCGGGTCGCAAAACACGCTTGATTTCGGCAATTGTCTCTGGACGAATCGGAGCATTTTCGAGGTGAATAACATCGACCGACCGATCTGTAAACGGCAATCGCTTACCGTCAAACGAAACATGGTTCGGAATTGGCCGTCCCGCTGCACCTGTGGTCGACGTGACCTTGCTTGGATTAACATTCAACGCACCAGCGTGTCGTCCTTCGCCCCCGATATCGATCACTGTCCTGTTTGGGGCAACAGACTACGACTGAGCCTACATGGGAATTACATGCTTCACCTCACCGTCGTCATACACATAAACAGTCGGGGCATTCGGTGCTGGGTCGGCTGCGCGGTCCTCGTACTCATAGGAAATGGCCAAACATGGTCGTCCAAATTTTTGGACAGCCTGAATTTCATCTTGATGCAATCCTTGAGGGCTATCAAGATGCCATTGATGGTCGCATTCACGCGTTCAAGGGCGATCTTCGAAGCCTGCTCTCGAAAGTTCAGTAGTGGCAAAAAAAACTAGCCGCAAGCCATCGGTGTACTTAACCGATCGTGCGCTGCGGGACACCAAGGGTATCGAAGTGCATTCGCTCGAACGGCTTGGGAAGCGAGTTGCGACTCAGTACCTTGGCAAGCTCGAAGCGGGAATCAGTCGCATCTCTGGGAATCTCAATCTTCTTCGCCAGGAAGCACCGTTCCACGCGTCGCTCGAGTTTTACCGCGTCGAGCAGCATCTGCTTGTCTGCGAAACCGCAATGGAGGGCGAGATCATCATCTTGACTGTTTTGCACGCGTCCATGGATATCCCATCAAGGCTTGGTGAGTTGGAGCCAATTTTACGGTTGGAAGCTGAAATGTTGCTGAAACAACTGACTCGATCCGCAAAGCGATGATCTCCTCACTTGCTCAGGTCCCGAGAAAATAAAGGGAGGCAGAAAACAAAGGGGGCAGACGTCTCTAGTGTGCAAAAGTCTCATCAAAGAGGCCTGACCCCTTTGATGGCTCCACAGCGGGTGCGAATCAGTTTTGCCAATTGCTCGACCACCTCGGCTTGGCTGAGATCGTCGGAGTAGAAGACTTCGGCGTCGGCGGCCGGTCGCAGGGCGCCGACTGGACGCTGGGCATCCTCTTGATCGCGTCGCTGTTGCGCGGCCAGCACGTCATCAACGGAGAGTTCGGGGTGCTGCTTGACTAACTCGGCGTGACGTCGCACCGCGCGGGTCCGAGGTGTCGCGGTGAGAAAAATTTTGCAGTTCGCATCGGGAAAGATTTCGGTGCCTTGGTCGCGACCCTCGGTTACGATTTGCTGGCCGGCGGCAATCGAGCGTTGCAGTTGCCCGAGCAATTGGCGAATGCTCGGCAGATCGGCCACATGTTTAATGTTGGCGTTGACCTCCGAGGACCGAATTTGTTCGCTAACGTCCTCACCGTCGAGCAACACATGATTACCTTGAAAGCGAATCTGGGAGCTTTTGGCAACCTCAGCCACCGCTTGTGGATCTTGCCACGGCACTTGTCGGCGGAGGCAGGCCAGCGTGACGGCGCGGTACATTGCCCCGGTATCTAAAAAAGCAAAACCAAAATACTCGGCTAATTGTCGAGCTACGGAGCTTTTCCCAGCTCCCGCTGGACCATCAATGGTGATGATGATTTGCGAGACACGCGTGTTGGAATTTGCTTCGTTCGTCACCGTGGTACTCATTCGGCTGGTCATCACGTGCTGGGGTTGGAAGATTTATTTAAACCTTATCCGAGAACCTCAAAAATGCCCGCGGCTAGCGCCGTCGGCTCAGGGTTCTCGGATCGGTTCTTAAGGAAGCAATCTCAGCGATCGCTTGCTCGCTCTGCGTCCAAGCGGCGACGGCTTGCAGGGATTGATCCATCTCAGTTTGCTCACCGGATGACAAGGGCTGACGACCGCCGTAACGAATTTGGTAAAACCGTTCGAGCAGTTTTTTCATCGCGGAATTCACTCCCGGATGCTCGTCCGATTTGGCTGCGGCTTGGCTGGCAAGTTCCACGAATTCGGCTGGTGTTTCGCCGCTGCGACGCACCAATTTGGCACTGGCGAGCAGATCTGAAAAGCGTTGGAAAAAGAGAATCGAAGAGGCGCTGGCCGCTTGCCGACGAGCGCGTCGCGTTTGCCAGCCGATGCGCAACCATTTGGGCGGCCCGATCTGATAGAGCCCAAACAGAATCAGCGTGACAATGATCCCCAGCGCCGCGCCGCGCCAGGAAAACAAGCTGCCCCCGGCCAGCGCGCCGGCGCCCAACTCCCCGCTGTTTAATTGCGAAGCAAACAGTTTGATTTGCAGAATCATCCGCGAGTAGGCAGTGCTCATGCCCGAGTTTTCGTCCTGGCCAAATAACGAAGCCGAACGGCGCTGGCCGTCCATGTCGAGCACATAGTTATTCCACAAGGATTGGGCGAAATCATAAAAATGACCAACACCGCCAGTCCCCTCGTCGCGATCCCCGGCCGCGTAGGGAGTGGGATCAAAGCGAGCTAACACGGGACCATCGAGAGGCTGTCCAGCCAAGCCCGCGCCGAGCGGTGTCTCGTCGTTTTCGAGCAGCACTTCGACCCAAGAATGCGCATGCAGTTGGCGAACAATATAATGCTTTCCAATCGGGTTGAATTCTTCGGTGCGATAACCGACAACGACCCGCGCCGGGATTCCTTGGCTGCGCAACATCATGACCATTGCCGAAGCAAAATATTGGCAATGCCCGCGACGATATTTGCCAACAAACTCTTCCAAAGGATCGGTGCTGCGATTCCGTTGTTCGGTGAGTGCGGTGGTGTAAGTAAAGCGTTCGCCGGAGGATAAATGGCGTTCGACAGCGCGGGCCAATTGATAAGGTTCGGAGGCTCGTTCCCCCAAGGTGCTGGCCACCATTTCAGCCTCGGCAACCACGCTCGGCATCGCTTCGGCATCGAACTCGATTAACCGTCGTCGTTGCCACCTGGGAACATTGGGGACTTGACCATACATGCGGTCATCTTGGGAGAAATACCGAATGAACTTTGTCTGTATGCCATTGCTAAAGGCGTGCGTCCCGAACTCGTAATTGAATCGCCCGCTGGTGTTAATGTCATCTTCATGCCGACGCAGAACCCAGCGGCCGGCCAAGTGATGCACCCCTTCGATGCGACCGTGATAGGGAGCGATGCTGAACAGTGTTTCGCTGGCGGTTAACGGCTGCAAGTCAATGTTGACTCGAACGTCGTCGTAGAGAATCCTCGTGGTGGAACGGGGCGGTTGATACTGTTCAGGCAAGAGATCGCCCATTAACCTCGCTTCCTGCGGTCCCGCTTCCCAGCGTCCGGTACCGCGATCGTTACGATAGGCCTCCAGCGCTTGACCACGCAGGTAAATCGGATCGCGAGGCACATAGGCCGTGCCGTTGGCATCGGTCAAACGCAACCGCATCACCAAATCACGATTCTGCAGTAATTCGCCAACTTGATCGAGCGTTAACGAGTCGGTGAAACCGGTCGTCACACGTCCCCCGACGCGCCCCCCATCGCCCGAGCCAATAGCCCGCGGCAAGCCGTAAAAGAAGAAAAATGCGACCATTAGCACGGAAGGAGTCAGCACGGCGATCCCATAACGAGGCAACCGCGCCGAACGCCGGGCAACTAACTGACAAGCGTCACTTGCCGAGGTTTTGATGCCTCCTTGTTCGCGTTCGCCGAGCGCATTCATGGTGATCATGGCTTGCAGCAAAACGAGTGCTCGCAAACCGAGTAAGGCGAAGGGAATCAATAGCAACCCAAACATCAGCGCGCTGTTGAAGACCGCCGCGACAATCAGCTCCAACAAGCAAAACACGCCAATCTGTTCGAAGACGCGAACATTCTTTTTCTGGAACAGCAACACCACTTCAACCAACACCAGCAACTGGGCCACAACCATCAATTGGTTGGTCGTGCGGGTGAACATGAATTCGATCATGCAGTAGGCCGCCACGATCCCCATGCCCACGTAAGCTAACGAAGTTGGCAAGGCGAAAATCTGGAAACGATCGACGACCAGGTAGGAAACGATGGCGGCCACCACGGCGATCGCCGGCAATATGATGCCGACCTCACCGGAGGAGAGCAGCAAGCCGCCGATCGCGGTCAAGGCGGCAAAGTGCATTTGCAGTAAACGTTCAATGCGTTGCATGATCGGTTCCTATGGGGACCGCGATTCGTTGACATGCCTCCGACGTGACATCCAACCAAATAATATCAAGCCGGGAAAGCACTGCCGACGGAATACCCTCCCGGTGGTCGTCGCTCGAAGCGGCTAACAGGTCGAGCCGTGGCCCGCGCGGACTGACAACCATGATGGGCCAATTCGGATTGCTGTACTGTAATAATTTTACCAATGTCGCGGTCAACGGCGGCTCCGAGGAGGGTTTGACCGTCGCCAACATTTGCAAACCGGCTCGCCGGAAATTGCTGACCCGCTGCGAAAACATGGCTTGCGCGTCGGCGTCGGCAATGCCAAATGCTAGTCGACTGGTCGCCAAGGAGGCAACTTCGACCACCACCGCGGCGGCCACGCTGATCGCCCACTCCAAGTTCGGATCGTCTTGATCCTCGGCAAGCTCTGAATAGGGATCGAGCAACAATGAGAGCTGGGTGCGGTTGCGTTGTTCAAATTGCCGCACCGCCAATTCGCCAATCCGGGCCGTCGTCCGCCAATGGATCCAGCGTTGGCTGTCCCCCGATTGCCAGTTGCGAATCCCGAAAAATTCACCCTCGTTGGGACCGCTGCTGTTTCGCGAAGCGGCCAATCCCTCGCGGCGGTTTTCAATGATGCCCGACCATCTTGGTTTCAGTTTCGCCAACTGCGGAAAGACGATCAACGCGGCCGGGGTGCGGGTGTTTTTCCAAGCGTTAATCAATCCGAAGGGAAAGCCCGTTGCCAACCGGACCGGCCCGAAGCGATACCGTCCTCGCCTGGCAATCAAGCAATCATAAGCGGCCAGTTCGCTCGTGCCGGGGCGAATGATTCCAACCGAAGTGACCGCTTCGATACCACGTCCCGGCAGATGACGGCCACGGATTTGGTCTTCCAGTCGGATCAACCACGCGGGCAGCCAACGCCGATGATTGGTGATCTCGAACCGCATCTTAAACGGGGTGCCGGCGAAGGCTTCCGGCGGCGGTGTGCGATGGACGGTCAGCCCCGGTAGGGTGCCGCGACAAAACCGCCACTGCATGATCAAAATCCCGACCATCAAACCGGCCAGAATTACCAATAAATTAAAACCTCGCACCGAACCACCCAGCACGGCAAAAATGGCCACGAAGGCCATGTGCAGACCATTTCGCGTGAACCGCGTATGCACGCGGCCGATGGCGCGACCTCGCCAGGACTCATTTTCAGCCGCCGCCCAGGCCGCCACCGCATCGTCTGCGGAGGCGGCAGCGTCGACTTTGTTGGCGGCATGCTGCGGTGGAACGCGACGGAGCTTGGACAAACGATTAACCCGTGCTAAGTAGGAACGACAATCTGCTCCAGCAACTCGGCCAGTTGGCTTTCCACGCTTTGGCGGTCAGCCCCCTGAAAGACACCTTCCGGAATGACCCGGTGGGCGAGTGCTGGCACAGCCATTGCCTTGATGTCGTCGGGAGTCACATAATCGCGTCCGTCGGTGACAGCGCGAGCTTGGCAACCACGAAAGTAACTCAACGCGCCGCGGGTGCTGACGCCCACCCGAAAAGCTTCGGTGGTGCGACTAGCCCGCACGATATCCAACAAATAGTCGGCCAGGGAGGGATCAAAACGCACGTCGCGGACCACCGCCTGCGCGGCTAGCACCTCTTCCGGAGTCACCACGGGTTGCAATTGATCGACCGGCTCGCCGCTGCGGTGCGAGGTCAGCACCTCACGTTCTACGTCGCGGAGTGGATAGCCGACTGCGGTGCGCAGCAAAAAACGATCCATCTGGCTTTCCGGCAACGGATAGGTCCCTTCAAACTCAAAGGGATTCTGCGTTGCCACCACGATGAATGGTTTCGGAAGTGGATAAGTGGTGCCGTCGACCGAGACTTGGCTTTCACTCATTGCCTCGAGCAGCGCGCTTTGCGTGCGGGGCGGGGCGCGATTGATTTCGTCAGCGAGCAGCACGTTGGCAAACACGGGCCCTTGGCTGAAGACAAACTCTTGCCGATCGGAACGATACAGGCTGCTGCCGACAATATCGCTGGGCAGCAGGTCGGGGGTAAATTGCAGCCGGTTAAAGCGGCCTTCGATGCTCCGCGCCAAAGCTTTGGCAGCTAACGTTTTACCCACCCCGGGCACATCCTCCAGCAAAACGTGCTCGCCAGCCAGCAGGGTCACAATCAGAGCTCGGACAATCTCTTTTTTTCCCAAGACAACACGATCAACATTTTCTTGCAGTCGGCGAGCAATTTCGAAAGCGGATTCGGCCATAACGGGTGGTAACTTTCGCGAAGCTGGGGGTACATAAGCAATGCTGCACAAGATTGTCTGAAGTGAGCAAGTGACACAAGCCCGCCCAGCCTGGTCAAGCTTTCGAGCATATCAGATTAAGGTTCATCCGTGGCGAGGACTACTGGCTTAAACGGCACGCCACGGACCGCCGCACCTGGATTGTAGAATCGCATGCCGCCAAACCAGTGTCCGGGCAGAAAGCGATGGGTGTGACCAAAAATGACTCGCCGAATTCCCTCCTCGGGGCCACATGCGTGGTGGGCCAAATAATGCGTTAAACGTTGACAGGTCCGCCTGCGGCGATGGGCGACAATCGCCGCCACGCGATGCGCCCGCAAGGTGACGGCCGCGTCGTACACGCGCGACTGGGCCGTGCTGGCTTGTGGTTTCAACGCCCAGCGAGCTCGATAGGCATCAAAACGTTGCAAATCACCGTTTCCCTCAATCGCGTCGCCGTGCAACATCATGATATCACCAACGCGGAGCAAATCGCCGGCAATTTGAAATTCGGGACGTGTTTCGGCCCAAGCTCGCAAGCCGTCCCGCAACCGCTCGTCCCCATCGTGGTTGCCAAATAAAAAGACATATTGCCGCTGACCGGCGGTGTCCATAAATCGACTCAGCCAATCGACCGCCGCCGTGGTGGTGGCTCCTGGGCCACCCAACTGGCTCCAGCGGAAATCAAATAAATCACCGCCAAAGACAACCATTTCGGCTTCCGAGGCGGCCATTTGCATCGCCATTTGATGCTGTTCAGCAGTTGACCGTGAGCTAAACAGATGTAAATCTGAAATAAAGGCGATGCGGTTTGGTCTGTCGCCATTAGGCCAAATCAACATGGCTATCCAATTGCGGCACGTGAGTGGTTATGAATCGGTAGATTCGTCAAGTAAGCGCGGATATTGTTGCCCAAACCGGCCTCCAACGTTAGTCGTGTTAAAAAGTCATGTTCAAAAAATCTCAGCGGCCAGCGGGGACTCGTTCCCGCAGCCGGACACCCCTGATTATGATCGCCGCGGCGTTGGCCGGTGTCGCGTTGGCACAAGCTGTCGCGCCGGCAACCAGTTACCAACTGGCCAACATAGCTACGGCATTTTTTCTGCTGTTTGCCGCCGCCGTGGCTTTTTGGCTATGGATGCGATTTTTCCCGCAATCGATTTTGCTTCGCTGGTCCCCCCTGCTGATCGTTGGCCTGGGGTTGGTCGGCCTGCTGACAATGTATGAAATTGTCGGAGTCGATGGCGAATTAATTCCTCAGTTGCGGCGGCGCTCGGCCCCGCCAGTCGCCCTGCCCCAGCAAACCGAGGGATCGCCGGAGCTGATTGCCCAACAATGGACACTGGTCCTTGATGATCGCGGTTATTCCGGCTTTCTCGGTCGCGAGCGGGATGGCAAATTGCCGTACCGCGAATTCTCCACGGGTTGGGATCAACAACCTCCCGAACTGGTCTGGAAGCAACCGATCGGCGCGGGTTCGGCTGGCGTGGCGGTGGCCCGCGCCGTGGCAACGCAAACCGACGTCGAGCTCGATGATTCCGAGCAGCAGCCAGAACGTTGGTTGGGCTACACCTTGGAGCAGCGCGAAGCGAGTGATTCGCAGCCGGCCAGCGAGTGGGTGAGCTGTTATGAATTGAGCGACGGTCAATTGCTTTGGCACCACGAGGAACCGGGCTACCACTCGCATTTTCTCGGTGACGTGGGCCCCCGCAGCACGCCCACGATCGATGCAGCGGGACGAGTTTTTGCCCAAGGGGCAACCGGCAAGGTGTGGTGTCTCGATGGACTCAGCGGCGAACTTTTATGGCGGGTGGATCTGTTGGAAATTGCCGGCATCACCCAAGAGGAGTCGGAAGAGCATGTGCTTTGGGGCCGCTCCGGATCGCCGCTGCGGGTTGACGACTTGGTGATCGTGCCGCTCGGTGGCAGTCCGCAACAAGCGGCCGGCACGCGATCCTTGATCGCGCTCGATGCGGCCAGCGGGGAGACGGTTTGGACCAGCGGCGATCAACAAATCAGCTACGCCTCACCCGTGCTGGCCACCATCGCCGGTGTTCGGCAAGTGCTCTCAGTCAATCAAGATTCGGTCAGCGGCACGGCTGTCGAAGATGGCAAAGTACTTTGGACCGCCCCTTGGCCCGGCAAGAGCAACGCCAACGCCAGTTGCAGCAACCCGCTGCCGCTGCCCGGTGATCGCGTGTTGCTCAGCAAAGAGTATGGTGGGGGGGCAAAATTGCTGCAGATCGAGCTGCTCGATGGTACTTGGCAAGCTTCCACGATTTGGGAAGAAAACCGACTGCTAAAAACAAAATTTACCAACGCCGTGGCGGTCGACCCCGTGGCTTACGGGATCTCCAACGGCACGCTCGAATGCGTCGACTTGGATAGTGGCACCAAATTGTGGGCACAAGGTCGCCGGGAACGCTTTGGGCACGGCCACTTGTTGATGGTCGAAGATGTGCTGGTCAGTTCAACCGATACCGGGGAAATTGCCTTGGTCGCCCTCGACACCGAAGAATACCGAGAGTTGGGGCGGTTCCAAGCAATCGAGCGTAAAACTTGGAACCCGCCCACCGTGTTCAGCAATTACGTGTTGCTGAGAAATGGTTATGAAATGGCGCTCTGGCGACTGCCTCTTAGGTAACGGCTGAGCAGTAAACCGTGTCCCCCTCGACGCGAACTACAATCCGTTACGCAATCGGTGCTGAAGAGGCTCAGATAAGGTGTGCGAGCGAATGGAGCGCTAGGGGTTCGCGCGTTGCCAGCGGCTCGCCGTAGCGACGATTGATTAATCTTCCCCAATAAGCCGCATCGTCGCGGAAACGATCAACCAAAGTCGGTGATGTGGTGGGGCGGCCGGTAATAAATTGGCTTTCGTAACAGCAAATCGCTCGCAACTTGTCTTCCCAATGTTCGCTAATATCTAGAATCACGTCGGGCCGCACGGCTAACCGCAAATGAATACAGTAGTAATAGTAAAGCCGCTCGGGGTGATGCGGGTTTCCCGCTAAGTTTGGTTGGCCCGCCAACTCGGTCTTGGAGAGTTTCGCCCAAAACCGAGCCGCTTCCACCAACGCGGTCGCCGCCACGTGATCAGGATGCGCGTCTTCCCAGTAGGGCGCGAACAACATCCGCGGGCGAGTCAATCGGATAATGCTGGCAACACGTTGGCGAGCTGGCAAATCGGCAACCAGCATGCGATTGGTGAGCCCGGCATTGAAACGCCAAGTGATCCCCAGCACTTGGCTGGCAGCGGCCGTCTCCCGCTCGCGGACCGCCAACGACCCGTGAGGCGTTGGTTCGCCAGTGGTCAAATCCAGGATACCGACCCTCAGGCCCTCGGCCAGCATTTTCAGCATCGCTCCTCCCATACCCAACTCCGCGTCGTCGGGGTGCGGGGCGATAACCAGCACATCGAGCGGCTCGGCTAACGGCTCGGGAAGTAGCGGCTCGGGAAGTGGCGGCTCAGATGGTGGGGAGGCGGTATTCACGAGTTGGCACCCGGCGTTTTGAGTTTTTTCTGCTCAGCTGCGGCACTTTCCCGCAAATAATTTGGCTTTAAATTTAGCGGATCGGTTGTCTGGCCGAGGCGATGAGCGGCCCACCCCAGCCGCCCTACCTCTACCGCCTGAGGGGTCCAGTAATCGCTTTTTGTGAGCCGACCGTGCTGAGTCATTTGCCATTGCGTGGCCCATTCGCGGCCCGCCCAGACATCCCCTGCGACCACCAAGTTGGGTTCATTCAGACGTCCTCGCCAGTCGGTTTGATCAACCACTTGGGTCGCCACCAGTGGCTGTCCGTCGTGGGCCTCGCGACGCCAAAAAACTTGCCCCCTGTAGGCATTCAACACCGCGTCGTAGCCATTTTGCTGCGGGAAATCACGGCGCATTGGCAAAATCATCGCTTGTAGGGTATCGACTGCGGCGACTTGGCAACCGAGCGCGTAGGCCAACGATTTTGCCGCCGTTACGCCGATCCGCAGACCGGTAAAAGAACCGGGCCCGACACTCACGCTGATCCCACCCAGCGAGCCTCCGGCGGCGCGCAAGCTAGTCAGCAGGCGATGCAATGCGGGAGCAAGCGTTTGGGCGGTCCGCTGATCAGCAGCCAGTACAATCTGTTCAACCGGACGATCTTGCCGAAGCAGCGCAACGCTACCCAGACGACAGCTCGTTTCGATCGCAATTTGCCAGTGGGTCATGGGAGTCCCGTGAAAAAGAAGTTAGACTCTTTTGTTGAATGATCTTAATCCGCAGGGGGCTTTTGACCCCTTACACCTCGCCGAAGTTCGGAAAGCTTAGTAGCGTGAGACGAGCCTTAATCAGCGATATCCATGCAAACCTCGAGGGTCTCGAGGGGGTGTTGGCGGATGTGCGCACACAATCGGTCGATGAAATCTACTGCCTTGGTGACGTGATCGGCTACGGCCCCAACCCGTGTGAGTGCCTTGATTTGGTGATGAAGCATGCCAAATTATGCATCTTGGGCAACCACGATCAGGCGGCACTGTTTGATCCCAAGGGGTTTAATCCGGTTGCCTTGCAGGCCATCTATTGGACTCGCGATCAATTGGATCAGGGCCCTGGATCGGCCGATCAGATCAATGCGAGGTGGGATTTCTTGGGAGAACGGCCGCAGCGGCACGTCGACGGCAAGTTTCTTTTTGTACACGCTTCGCCGCGTGATCCCACAAACGAGTATGTTTTCCCCGAATACGTCTTCGATCAGAGAAAAATGGAGATTTTGTTCGGCAAAGTTGAGCGGTACTGCTTCAACGGTCACACGCATCTTCCGGGGGTGTTTACCACGGGTTGCGAATTTATTTGCCCCGAGGACTGTGACCACCAGTACCCTCTGGGGCAGGAAAAGCTGATTATTAACGTGGGCAGCGTCGGCCAACCGCGGGACGAGAACCCAGACAGTTGCTACGTGGTGCTCGACGATGAAGCCATGATGGTCTATTTTCGTCGTGTTCCCTATGAGGTGGACGTAACAGCCAATAAGATTTATGCCGAAGATCAGCTGGCAAACATGCTGGGTGATCGGCTTAAGCATGGTCGCTAAGCCACCCTGCAGCTTCCATTCCGCAGCGACGACGATCGACGCCGCGGCGCATCCTCGAAAAAAGATTGCTGAGGCGCGGTGACGAAACGAGCAATTCTGAGCGATATCCACGGCAACTTGGCCGCCCTGGAGGCTGTGTTGGCGGACATCGAAGGGCAGCAGGTTGACGAGATCATCTGCCTTGGAGACATCGTTGGTTACGGTCCCGATCCATGCGCTTGTTTGGATCGCGCGATGACGTTCTCCTTTTCGATCCTGGGGAACCACGATAACAGCGCCCTGTTTGATCCAGAAGGTTTCAACGCGGCAGCTGAGCAGGCCATTTTTTGGACGCGCCGTCAGCTGGAGTGCGGAGACTCGCAGGCCGACAGCCTGCGGCGGCTCGAGTTCTTGACACAGATGCCGCGGACCAAGTTGGAAGGGCAGATTCTGTTCGTGCACGGTTCTCCCCGCGGCCCCACGAATGAGTATGTCTTTCCCGAAGACACCTATAATCGGCGGAAGATGGAAAAGCTCTTTTCCTTGGTGCCTGGCACCTGTTTCCAAGGTCACACCCACGTGCCGGGTGTGTTCACCTCGGATCTGCGGTTCATTCGCCCGGGGGAATTGGGCGATCATTATTCGTTGACCAACGACAAAGTAATGATCAACGTCGGCAGCGTCGGTCAGCCGCGCGATAACGATCCTCGCAGTTGCTATGTGATCACTGATGGCAACACTGTTCGCTTCCGCCGGGTTGAATACGATATCGAGGCGACGGTGCGAAAGATTGAAGCGATCAGCGATCTCGACAATTTCCTTGGATATCGATTGCGGGATGGTCACTAGGTATGACTGGCCGCGACTCTGCTTTTAACGGTGCCCCGCCCGCATCGATAGGAGAGCTTGTCCGGTTCCGTTCCGCGGTAACGCCGGACCTTGCCGCGATCACGCACATCAACGCGGAAGACCAACTTACCTCGTTAACTTTTCGCCAATTGCACGCGCGAGCCCAACAGGTAGCCGAGACGCTCAACCAATTGGGCCCCGCAGGTAATCGCGCACTGCTGCTGTATCCGCCGGGCACCGAATTCTTGGTCGGTTTCTGTGGTTGCCTGCTAGCTGGTTGGACTCCCGTCCCAACTTGCTCTCCCCGCCGCGGGCGCAACATGCCGCGACTCGACTCCATTGCCAGCAATTGCCAACCGGCCGCTTTGCTCGCAGATCGTGAAACGCTTGAAACGGTGGCGCCCGAGCGTTGGCACGAGCAAGCGGCTCGGCTCCCGCGTTTGGCATCGGACGACCTTTCCGCTTGCTCACCAACAGCCCAACTCGGAACGCTGGCCACCGCGGACAAACAACACGCGGTGCCACTCTCTCCGGAACTTGCCCTGCTGCAGTTTACCAGCGGTTCCACCAGCCAGCCGAAAGGTGTGATGGTCGGCCACAAACACCTGATGGCCAACCTGGAAGCGATCCGCATCGGCTTTGGACTCGACTTTCATGATCCCCGACAAGCCACCAATGATAACGTGGTGTTTTGGCTGCCGGCGTTCCATGACATGGGCCTAATCGGCGGCATGCTAACCCCACTCTACCTCGGCCTGCACACGATCAACCTCGCTCCTCAAGATTTCCTTTCTCGTCCGCTGCGTTGGTTGAGTACCATCTCGCGGTACCGAGCACGCGTCACTGGTGCGCCAAACTTTGCCTATCAACTCTGTATCGACCGCATCCAAGAAGCGGACGCCGAACAGCTCGATCTCAGCAGTTTGCAAGTTGCTTTTTGTGGCGCAGAACCGATTCAACCTCGCACCTTGGAAATGTTTGCCAATCGCTTTGCTCACGCCGGGATGTCAGCCAACGCGTTGATGCCATGTTATGGTCTGGCTGAAGCCACACTCTATGTCGCTGGCCTGCGACGCCGACCGCAAGACCCCACTCCCGCCGCAAACCTCACACTTAAACGCGATGCATTGCTGCGGGGCCGCGCCGAAGACGCAACACCGACTGCCGCACCGACCACCATACGACGCTGCGTTGCCAGTGGCTTTCCGGCTTTGCAAACAGAATTGCAAATTGTCGACCCCGAAACCTGCAAGCCGTTAGTCGATAACCAAATTGGAGAAATCTGGATTCGCGGGAGCTCGGTTACTTATGGATATTGGACAGCGGAAAGCAGCGAACCGGAAACAGCAGACGCGACTAAGGCAAATGCGACCGCCAACACTGAGATTTTCAATGCCCGGTTGGCAGGTCAGCCGAGCGACTCGGCAGGTTATTGCCGGACGGGCGATTTGGGCTTCCTCCGCGAGGGGTTATTGTTTGTCACAGGACGACGCAAAGACTTAATTATTTTGCGAGGCCGCAACCATTATCCGCAAGATATCGAAGAGACGGTGCGGCAAACGTTACCAACGGCGGTTGGTACGATCGCTGCTTTTGCCACCGAGGGCTTAACTGGCGAGGGATTAGCGGTCATTGCCGAGCTGAATCGAGACGTTGAAGAAGGCCAGTTTTCACCGCTGGTTCAAGAAATTCGCGCGGCAATCATTGATCGACACGAAATCGACCCACGGCACGTCCTGTTGGTACGACTGGCTTCCGTCCCGCGAACAACAAGCGGTAAAGTTCAACGCGCGGAGTGTCGCCGGCAAATGGAGCAGTGTGAATTACATGTTCGCCATCGCTGGGACCGTGCCGAGATACGGGTTGATGGTGCTCCACTGGATATTCCCTTGATATCTACCAATCCGTCACTTGCAGATCAAACGACTTTGACGCACACAATCGAACAGTGGTTAATGACTTGGCTATCCTCTCGCACGGGCAATGCCGCGGATCAGCTTGATCCCACACGGCCGCTGGACGACTTTGGGCTCGATTCTTTTTCGGCGTTTGAATTGAGCGGTGAATTGGAGGATTGGCTGGGGCTGCGGTTAACACCCGACTCCGCTTTCAACCATCCCACCCCGCAGCAGCTGTCCCGCTATTTGGCTGAGGAATTGATTGCCAAACAGTGAGCAGGAGTTAGGATATTCCCCGCCGCATCAAATGTATATGATTCGGGCTGGCTGAGTACTTCCAGGTCCTCCCGCTGAACCGCGTCCGGGTAATAGACTTCACTACATAGCACTTCGCCGAGATGCAGCGTGTCGCGAATCCACAGCCAACGCAATTGCGGGCTGGCATCCCAACCTGACTGCGACAGGGCCGCCTCCAAAGCGGACTGGTCGGAGGCAAAATGAGCCGGCACGGCGGCGGCCGTGATGTGCCCAGCCGTTAATGAATTCACTTTGGTTGCTTCGTAATCGATCGCCTCGCGAACATTCTGATGGCACAGTTCGGCCAAGCCGATTCCGGCGGCATTTCCATGGGTTCGCTCGGTTAAACCTCGCACGTAGATATGTCCAATTTTGGGATATTCATCGGGACCGGCAACCTTATCACTCTGCTTGCGTCCGATGATATTCGTATCCATACCGGTGCCGCTGATATCCTTACCAATTTGATCGACGATCAATAAATCGGCGCGATCAAACGGCAAACGTGGCATCAGGGTCTGAGCCATTTGCAACAATTGAGGTTCGCGGTTCAACAAATCAGCCTGCTCGACGGCTTCCACCAAGAACGTTGCATCCAATGCATTTTCGATGATTGCCAAACCAACGGTCAACGGGCGTCGTGCTAAAATTAGAGGGATCGCCGTCTTGATCAAGCGATCAAAGCTAATGCGTTGATTAGCACGATGATAGATTGATGCTCCGGTGCGCTTCCCCAACCCGATCATCAACATCTTTGCCAGTCCGCTCTGATAGGCGCCGGCAAAACGGGTGTGTGGTTTAACGCGGTTGACGACAATCAAGTGATCAGCCGCCAGCGTAACGGAGTCAGTGTGAACTGGGATACCATCGACCGTGTTGCCCAGCAGCTCAGTTTCCATGGAAGCATGCACTTGGCAACCCACCGTCTCGGGAGTCACACCCAGGCTGGCCAGCATTTCCTGCTGGCCCTCCGCCGTGCCGCCGCCGTGGCTGCCCATGGCGGGCACAATGAAAGGCTTGCCGCCGACCGCGTCGACATAACGCACTGCCGCAGCCACAATTTCGGCAAGCTTCGCAATGCCCCGGCTGCCCACAGCGATGGCGACCGATTGCCCAGCCTGAATGCGTTCACCAAGACCAATGCGTTCCAGTTCCTGCCGGACCGCATCACCGGGCGCCGCCAGCGAGCGTCCATCAAAATACTGGCGGACACGAAACATTTTCGGCAACGAATCAGACAAGGCATCATCCTGTGGCATGGCGGTAAAACTGCACAGCCAGGCGGCAAATGAACTGAAGGTTGCCGTTCATTCGCGGCCCGCTGGTCCGACTGACGACAATTGTAAAGGATTTAGCTGTAGGTCGGGACGTCCACCGCGAAGCCGCGCCAACCCTTGCTCGCTAATCCCCGTGCGTTGCACGTCAAGCGATTGCAAGGCGGGCAAGTTCAACAACAGGGGTATCGATTCATCCGAAACCCGGCTACCGGTCAACCACAAGGTCTCCAACTTCAAGGCTCGACGAATGCCCGCCAAACCGCGATCGTCGATTGCCGTAAAGCTCAAATCAAGTTCCGACAAATCGCGCTGTTTCGCTAACAAGGAAGCGATCTCGTTACTTATCGCTGTACGTTCCAAATTTAAGCGTTGCAACTGGCTGCCCGTGCCCAGCAGCGTGGCAATTTCCTGCTCGTCGAGCGGAAGGCCGTAAAGATCGAGCCAAGTTAAGGCAGACTGGGGAGCAAGTTGCAGGATCATTTCTTTGCCAACCGAGGTGCGTCCCAGGCAGAGCAATTCCAATTGAGCCTCGGCCGGCAACAACAGGTCCGCCTGCTCTCGCAGTGCCAAGAAATCTCCCAAAGCGGGCGACCAATCCGCGGCGCGGGGCGCATCGCTCAGCAGTGAATGCTCGGCCCTGCCGCGGTAGATCGATTTCAGATAACGTTGCAACAAGGGCGACGTCTCCCGTCGATCCATTAACAAATGAGTATAAGCCGCCGTGACCGTGTACCAGTTAGCCAAGTCATCACGTTGCTGGATCACCTGCCGACTCTCCCGCCACAGGGTCGTTAACGCTGGCAGTTGGCCGGGCTGCGGAAGCCAACGGGCGCGAGCATGCTGGAGCCGTGGCGACTCCCAACCTCCGACGGTGGCGTACGACGACAAGAAACGGACCGATTCCATGTAGGAGGCAATGCCTTCAACCAACCAAAATCCCTCGTCCAGACCGGGATCATCAACAACCGGACCACATAACTCCTGCAATAATTGATGCGTAATCTCGTGATAGCGCGTCGACAGATCGGCATCCGCTCCGGCGAACAGCAGCGTCAAGCGTTTCGCTGGCGAATAGTTCCCAGTCGATTGCTGGACCATCGAGTTCTCAACGCCCAAAGCTCGCAAATAGGATTCACGATCGGAAAAATAAACAACTTCGGCAACGGCCTGCGGGGGGCTGACGGGCTCCCCGGCGGCCAATTGTTGCCCCAGTTCTTGTTGGTTTGCCCATTGGCTGAGAAACAGCTGACTCCAAACCTCATAAAAACGTTCCAAATCCTCAGCCAGGCTAACCGTCTCCCGCCGCGAGGCGGTGCTGTAAACGCGAAAATGTGCAGATTGGGCGAGCAAGAACGAACGTGGTGGCCAACCCAATCCCCGCGGCGCTTGCCGGCCCGGACGCACCGAAACTCGGGCCGTATTGCCCGCGCTCAGCCCCAATTGTCGGCGCACGGAGGTCGAAGTCGGATCCTCCCGTAAACTTCGCCAAAGCAAGTGATAGGCTTCAGCCACAAATCCCTCAGTTGCCGCCTGACGAGCCAACTTGGCCGCTTCGCGGGCCGTTGCCCGGCGGGCGTTTAAAAAAGCCTCGGTGACCTTGGGCTCCGCCAGCGACG
The DNA here is from genome assembly GCA_964535475.1 of uncultured Pirellulaceae bacterium. Lineage (GTDB taxonomy): Bacteria > Planctomycetota > Planctomycetia > Pirellulales > Pirellulaceae > Laterigemmans. Next base: position 5,484 of record CAZHTX010000017.1, on the reverse strand, counting down.
GCGAAGAAACTTCCAGCTTCAATTGAGAAAAATATGCCACACTCCCCTCGCGACGATGGGGGGGAATCCAGCGGCGAGTGTCGTCGGCGGCTTGCTCTCGTCCGCTGGCGGCTAATGCGTCGGCAAGCTGCAAAAAAGGGCTGGCCAAGCGTTTCTCAAGTACCTGCCGAGTCTCCAACGAAGGGGTCGCTGGAACCGCGTCGGCCGGATCGGTGAGCGTTTGCGCCCATGTTGAGGAGCAACACAGCACTGGAATCCAGCCGCAAAGCATTAGGGGCCAAAGCATTAGGGGCCAAAGCCAGCAGGCAACCGCCTTGACTCGCCGGTGGACTGGCCCCATTTCTGTGCCGGATGTGAGTTGCCGCATACTGACTTTGCCGTGTTGATATTTCACTTCGAGATACTGCGCCCCGTCGCCCAAGCTTTATTTTGGCATCCGCGTGTTCTTAAACGTTACGATTTATTCGAATTTCTGCGCTATTTTACCGCAAACTCACCTAGCTCGCTTCGCCGCTGCCGGCTTCATTCCGATAGAATGCATCGAGAGCGAGGATTTTGGGCCAAGTAATTTCTCCCCGATGAACTCAGAAAAAGCTTCTATGAATGCAGTTTTGACACGCGAGCAACCCACCCAGTCGAGCCGGATATCGCCCGCCGATCGACCAGTCAAACGGCTTCCCATGTGGCGGCTGAGCCTCGCCGTCCTCGCCGCGCTCTGCCTGTTGCTTGCCTGGGGTGGTTATCGAATTTGGAACGGCCCCAACCCGGTAAAGACATCGGCCACTAACTGGCGCGTCCCGGCGGCCTTCGATGCGGAGCGAGCCTATGGTTATTTGCGTAAAATCGTCGAATTTGGGCCTCGCCCCAGCGGTTCGCCAGCGATGCAACAGCAACAGCAATTCCTGGCGGATTTTTTTACCCAGCAGGGTGCCGCGGTGGAGTGGCAAAAGTTTGACGCGCGTCACCCGATGACTGGTAAAGCGGTACCAATGGTGAACCTCATCGCTCGCTTTCGGCCTCAGCAAACTCGCCGTTACTTACTTTGCGCGCACTATGACACCCGCCCTTTCCCCGACCAGGATCCGGTGAACCCGAGGGGGACTTTCGTGGGTGCAAATGATGGTGGCAGCGGCACGGCCGCGCTGATGGAATTCGCTCATCACGTGGAAACGTTGCCAGCCGGCATTGGTATCGATCTCGTGTTGTTTGATGGCGAAGAATTGGTCTACGACGGCCAGCGAGACCCTTATTTTTTGGGTTCCACTTACTTTGCCGAACAGTATGCCATCGCCCAGCGGCAACAAGCGGCCGGCTTTATTCCCTACCAAGCGGGTGTGTTGTTGGACATGGTGGGAGATCGCGAACTGCAGCTTTATTATGAACGCAATAGCTGGAATTACGCTCGCGAGACCACGCTTGAGATTTGGAGCACCGCGCGACGGTTAGGGATCACCGCTTTTCAACCCCGCATTCGGCACATTGTTCGCGACGACCATTTGCCTCTCAATCAAATCGCCAAGATTCCCACCACCGACTTGATTGACTTCGATTATCCTCGCCCTGGTTTTCGTCACCAATCGTATTGGCACACTACCGAAGATACGCTGGACAAGTGCAGTGGTGAATCTTTGGTGGCAGTCATTTATGTGGTGCATACTTGGCTGAGTTCAAAGGGTTAGTTTTCCAGTTTCCATTGCTGCGGTAGCTGGAAGGTAAACCAACAAAGCGTTACTTTTCGCCCACTTATTTCCTTATCTTTACACATGCGGTGATCATCATGGATTTCGCCAGCCTGCTGCTAGGCCTGATCGTGTTATTGGTCGCCTGGGGACTGGAGCGGCACCGCCGCTCGAGGCATTGGCAAACGCCGCAGCCCACGCAGCTCGATCAGGATTATGCGGCCGCGCGGCAGCGGGGTCGCGGTTGGACCAACGGCTTGGTGGCCCTGATCGGTCTGATGATTCTTGGGGCCGGTTTAGCCGGTCGCGGCCCCGTGTGGTACGTGTTGTGGGTCGCGGTTCCATTGGTGCTGGTCCCGATGGTTGTCCTCGCCTGTCTCGACATGCTGAGGACTGAACGGTATCTGCAAGCTAAACTTCCCGAACTAGAACGCCAATCATTTACCGGCGAGAAAACCACTAGCAAGACAGAGAATGAGGCAAACCGGTCTTGATGGCTGAGTCAGATTTCACTACCGTCCGCCCCGCTGACCCTCAGCAGATAGCACCGTTGAAATTGCCTGCCCGTTCGCTGCGGTATCGCAAGCGACTTGGTTGGCTGATGCGGATGAGCTGCTTTGGGTTAGCGGTAATCCTTGCCACGCTATGGTTGATTGCTGTGAGGCTACAGCCAAGCGAGCAGGGGTTGGGAACACACCAACAATTGGGCTTGCCTCCATGCAGTATGCGAATTCTTTGGGGAATTCGTTGTCCGGCATGTGGGATGACAACATCGTGGGCACACATGGCCGATGGTCAATGGGTGGCCGCCTGTCAAGCCAACTTGGCTGGGGTGTTTTTGGGATTACTCGCAATGGTCGGTGGACCGATGGCGGCATGGAGTGCCATCAGCGGTCGCGCCGTTTCGAATCAGACGCTGTGGATGCTGGCTGGCGGCATGATTATGGCCTTGGTACTTGCCTTGGTCGAGTGGCTGGTTCGAATTGCTTAGAACCTATCCGAGAACCCTGAGCCGACGGCGCCAGCCGCGGGCATTTTTGAGGTTCTCGGATAGATTCTAAGATTGCTCAGTCATTGTAAGAATCATAGCCAGCCAACGGAAAGCTGGCGACTAACTGACATTACCTGAAATGCTGTTTGCTCCGCGGATTGCGAAGGGACTCGCTATGCATCATATTCCTCAACCTCGAAATCGGGCACGCCTCGATCGCCGGCGTCTCTGTTGGACGTTGATGGCTGGCATGGCGGCCGGCACGGCAGTGAGTCAGACGGGCTGCATTCAGTTTGTCGCCAATATGTTGCACGCCGTCCAAGGCAATGCTTTGCCGGCGGAGTTCGACGGCCTCAAGGACCAACGTGTGGCGGTCTTTGCGATCACCGACACCAGTCAGTACACAGACGATATCGCAGCCCGCATGTTGACCCGCTATTCGGGCGAATTATTACTCAGCCAAGTCAAAGACTTGAAGCTAGTTCGCGAGGACGAAGTCGAAGACTGGCGGGATACGCAAGGTTACAACACAGTCGATCCCATTTCGCTCGGCCGAGGAGTTAAGGCAGATAAAGTTGTCGTCATTGAGATGACCAATCTGCGATTGCGGGACGGCCAAACCATGTATCGTGGACATGCCGACGTGACAGTTAGCGTGCATGACATGGAGTCCGGCAATATTGAATTCCGGCGATCACTCGAGGATTACACTTATCCAGCCACGGCCGCTTTACCAATCACAGAAACAACCGAAGAAAAATTTCGACGGCTGTTCCTCGGTGAACTGGCCAAACGAGTCACTCGCCACTTCTATCCCTACGATTTCAGAGACTCCGTGGCTAGCGATGCGCGCATCGCTAGCTTCTAGGCAGGCGTAAGCTTCTAGGCAGTCGTTAGCTTTTAGGCAGTCGTTAGCTTTTAGGCAGACGCGAGCTTTTAGGCAGGCCTGCTTGCCAAATACAAGGCAGCGCTCGCCTGCCACTTCTCTTTTCCACTTCCTTGTCCTTCTTGACAACGGAACCAATGCTAGGTTTGAGCAGGGACCACGCCAGAGGCGCTGGCTTGCACCTGCGTCCACCTGCGCATTCGCTATTAACAGCGAGGCCCCTCTTATTAGTAAAAAACAAATAACCGCTATAACCTGTCACTCCCGTTCGTTGCTGTTATCGAACCTCACTGAAACTATCGGATGTTCGTCGGCCTGATACTTATAACCGGAGCCTGCTTCATCATCGCTGGCGGTCTGCAGATTGCCGCGATCTACGGGCAACATGTGCGCAATCAAGGACAGCGTCAACAGACCGTCCAACAGCAGGCCCAACGAGCAACAGCTGTCGCGAATCATTTTCAACAATCTTGTCAAGGTTTGAGACAGCGACGTGACGCTTGGCAAGGTTCGCGCGAATTGTCTATCTTTCGGATTGAACAAGCCGCAATCGATTGTAAATCATTCTATTTGCGGGACCCCGATTGCGGGCCCTTGCCGACGTTCCAGCCGGGACAGTTTCTCACCATCGGTGTGCGTGATGGTGATGGCGAGATATCCAGTCGCTGCTATAGCCTCTCTTCATCGCCCGATAACCGCTACTATCGCATCACGGTGAAACGTGTGCCCGGCGGAAAAGTCAGTGGTTTGCTGCATGACACGGTTCAGCTGGGCGACACGGTCGTGGCGCGGGCGCCGAGCGGCCGCTTTGTTGCTGATGACAACCCCGACGTACCATTGCATTTGATTGCCGCGGGGATTGGTATCACGCCGATGGTTTCGCTGGCCCGGCATTATCAGACGTGGCAACCGCAGCGCATCATCCAGTTGTTCTATCAAGTTCGCCAACTCGACCAAGCTCCCTTGCTCGACGAGCTTGCCCAATGGGCCGCGGCCAACCGCCGCGTCAGGTTGCATGTTTATCTGAGTGGCAAGTTGCAAGAAAAACCGGCATGGGCGACCGGCTTTGGCAGGCTAACCAGCGACGAAATCATGCGTCGCAGTCGCATCAACATGTTTGGCGAGGCAGACACCGCAAGCATCCCGCATGGCCAGTTTATGCTTTGCGGGCCAATGCCAATGTTGGAACAACTCCGCAGCGAACTGGTCGACCGGGGAGTGCCAGCCGAACGCATTACTTATGAAACATTTGGTGGTCACTCCGCGACAAAGAAAATTGCATCCACCGACAGCGGCGTGAGCGGGCAAGCGGTTGGGGAAAACGAGTTTGCCGTGGAATTAACACGGAGCGGCCAGACCGTGCTCTGCACCCCGACCCACCCCACGATTCTCGCGGCAGCCGAGTCGCATGGCATTTCGCTGGAAGCGGGTTGTCGAGCAGGAGATTGCGGCAGTTGCTTAGTCCGCAAGTTGGCCGGCGAGGTGCGTTACCGAACCACTCCCGGCTATGGACCCCTCGGCGCTGACGAAGTGCTGGCCTGCCTGGCCGAACCAATAACCACCACCACCATTGAAGCTTAACACGCGCTACAACAAGAGAAGATGCTGTGATGAAGACTTGGAATTTAAAGATAGTTGTTGGCGGACTTGGCTTCGCCGCCTGGATGATCTTGACTGTGGTTATTAACGTTGCCAACGGTGCGGTTTCCGCAGAAGCGACTTCGTCTCGCCAGTTTCCGCAGGTGAGCCCAGCCAGCGTGGCCGATCCAAGTAAAGTGTTGACCGCCGATGCTTGCATTAAATGTCATGCCTCGGAAGTCACCGTTTGGCGGCAAACACCCCACTCGAAAACGTTCGAGGAACTGCACCGCCGCCCCAAAGCCAAAGAGATCGCTCGCAACCTGGGTGTCCGTTCGATCAAATATGAT
>CAZHTX010000016.1:0-29050 GCA_964535475.1 uncultured Pirellulaceae bacterium | reverse complement strand
GCGGTTTGCCAGTTGCTGATGGGCTTCAAACACCTCTTCCCTGTCATCGAGATACTGGATTTCGGTCCCGGTGAGAAAGGATCGATCAGTTCAAACATCGGTTCGGTTGTCTGTTCGCCAATCAATTGGCATGTAGTACCCATGTACTGGGGCTACGCAGCGGGGCAGTCTTAGTGGACGTTCCTTGTTCGGCATGGCTTCATTGACCACAAGGTGAATGCTTCTGGTCATGGGATGTTGATGAAACGTTAGCCCACCGGTTGTTGGCATTCACCGCTCTCAGAACTGGGCTGTGCTTCAGGATGGTTTGCCGTAAATGGATAGCAACCGTCTGTTACTCGTAAACGCTGCGATTTGCCAGACCTCCGGGACGACGCCTCTAAGTTCCTCCGTCTCCGCCAGTCGAGTCGGCGAGTAGGTGCCCAGCATGTGGGTCGACCTGGAAGAGCGTCCAGGAGATTTTGGAGTCGATGTCACGGCGATAACCACGCCGGACTCTGGAAATTCAGCACGGCCTTCGAAAATCAGCAAGTCGATCTGCTCAACTCGACTGCAAGGTAGCCGCATGCTATCGGGTTGATATTCGCTCACAGACACCTCGAAGCACAATTTCTGCCCCCTTCGTCGCTCGTTCCTTTCGTGTTCCCAGCCTCCTTCGCCTCAGTCTGCGAGCTCCACTGCATAATCACACGGGAACCAGAAAACCTAGATGATGGGCGGCGTGGATCCACATGAATTGTCGCCAATCGTCGTGGGACAATCCGTCGACGAATGGATAGTTATCCAAGCTCCCGTCAAAGCGATCGGCTTTTCGACTTGTCGCGATGCCCTGTTCGATAACTGCTGGATCTTCGCCTAAACCGCTAGCTAGCTGACGGACGCAAACTCGGCAACGTGGGAACGCTGGGCATGGACCGATTCTTCAAGACGCGGCGAGTCATCCAATCGCCAATGGTTCGACGAAGAATCCAGGGAATGCGAAAACCTAAACCGTTCATTTCGCCGCGCAGGTTCTCGATACCAAAGGCAAAGGCCTCGATGCCACGTTCGGGCACCAAGCCCCTGCGGAGCGACCAAAGATATGCCGGATTTCTCAGTTCATCGTTGCCATGATGGCGGTCTCCACAGGGGGATCGACGATTTGTCATCGAAGAGTAAAACGTGGCAAAAAACCTGGAGAACGGAATGCCCGTCTTGACGGTTTAAGCGTCCGAATTGCTAGCGATCCCCGGCCGCAGAGTGTTCGTGTATAATCGCGAGACTCGATTTTAGAACAAGAATATGAGCTAACTGTCGATGCCGCACCCGTTGCCCATTCAACACGAAGAGCTTGTATTCGGTCGGTGGATCAATCCAAAAATCTTCGCCCATCGCCGCGACGGCCGCCCCGTCTGAGACACTCCCTGAAGTTTAGCCGTGAATGATTCAAAATTTGAAGACCTATGCGATCGCTTTGAGGCGTCTTGGCGTGACGGGAGCCTTTTGTCGATTGAAGGGTTGCTCTCCGAGCTGGCCGGTAGCGATCGAATCGAATTGCTTCGGGCGCTGCTCGAAATCGAGCTGGAATACCGATTCCGCGGTGACCTCGAGCCGACGTTAGACGAATATCAATCTCGATTTGCGTCACAGCGCGAGATTGTCGAGGAGGCTTTTGGTGCTGCGCAGCGACGGGTTCAGTTATCGAGACACAGCGAGTTTGGCGAAACGCGTGTCGCTTCGGATGACGAAGCGGCCCCAATGACGGAGGAGAACCTCAGCCAAATTGGTCCATACAAGATTCTGCAGCCCATCGGCCACGGAGGAATGGGGCAGGTGTTTTTAGCCGAGCAGGCAGAGCCGGTCAAACGGCGAGTCGCCTTGAAGGTCATCAAAACGGACACGCCAACAAGGGAAGTGCTCGCTAGGTTCGAGGCAGAGCGGCAAGCCCTGGCGATGATGGACCATCACAACATCGCCAGGGTGTTCAATGCGGGCGTGACCGAAACCGGTCGTCCCTACTTTGTAATGGAACTAGTGAATGGTGTTCCGATCACGGAGTACTGCGACAAGAACAAGCTGGCGCCTGATGAGCGACTGGAGCTTTTCGTACAAACATGCCGAGCCATTCAGCACGCCCACACGAAAGGCATCGTCCACCGAGATATCAAACCTTCGAATGTGCTGGTCACGCGTGGCGATGGAGAACCAACCGTGAAAGTCATTGATTTTGGCCTGGCCAAAGCTCTGCTCGAGACCACCAAGCTCACCGATCGCACGCTGTTCACCCAGTACGGCCAAGTCGTCGGTACGCTTGCCTACATGAGCCCCGAGCAAGCCAAGATGAACACGCTAGACATAGATACTCGAACCGATGTTTATTCGCTTGGAGTGGTGTTCTACGAGCTCCTGACCGGTTCGACCCCCATCACCGCAGAAGCAATCAGAAGCGAAGCATTCGATCGAATTCTGGCCCTGATCCGAGAAACAGAACCGCCTCGGCCAAGCGCCCGGCTTAGCGATTCCGGAGACGAAATCACGGGGATCTCTCAACAGCGTCGAACAGAACCTCGGCGGCTAAGCCTGATTTTGAGAGGAGATCTGGACTGGATCGCGGTTAAAGCACTCGAGAAGGACCGCAACCGGCGGTATGACACGCCAGCGTCTTTGGCGGACGATGTTCAGCGGTACCTGGACAGCGAAGCGATTGAGGCCAGGCCTCCGAGTTTAGGCTATCAGCTGCAAAAGTCTTTCCGCAAACACCGAGCGAGATACGTCGCCGCCGCCACGATGCTTGGGATACTTATAGTCGGATTGGCGGGGACGGGAACCATGTGGTACGTCGCAAGTAAAAACAAGACGTTGGCGCAAATCAGTGCGGCGTATGCTGAGAAGGAACGCGATCGGGCGAATGAGGAAGCTCGTCTCGCGAATAACATTGCTGTCGCGGCAAAGTTCCAACTCGCAAATGCCCGTTGGGACGCGAATCGGGTAGCCGAGGCTCAAAGCCTGCTGACGGAGATACCCCCGGATTACCGCGATATTGAATGGGATTTATGCCGCAGGAAATTTCTGGGCGGCGACATGACCCTGCATGGGCATGCCAGCGGGGTTACCAGCGTTGCATTCAGTCCAGACGGCACTCAGATCGTTTCAGGTAGTGACGATGCGAAAATCAAATTGTGGAACGGAACCAATGGCGAAGTTGTTCGCACATTCACGGAACATACGCGGAGTGTTACCAGTGTGGCGTTCAGCCCCGACGGAAAAACAATCGCTTCGGGAAGCGCAGATGAGACCGTCAAGCTGCGGAACATCTTAACCGGGGAAATCCTTCACATTCTTAAAGGACACACTGGTCGAATTACCTGCGTACAGTTCAGCCCTGATGGATCAACGGTTGCTTCGGCGAGTGCAGACACCACCATCAAGCTTTGGGAAACCACGACTGGCGAGTTGCAAACCACTTGCCAGGCGCACACCGACTCAGTGACAAGCATTGCGTTTAGTCCGTCCGGCGCGAAAATTGCCTCTGGCAGCAAAGACTATTCCGTGGGTGTCTGGGACGCTCAGGGCAATAAAATTGGCGAATTAACAGACCATACAGGCGTCGTCACATGTGTTGCATTTTGCCCCAGTGGTTCTATCCTCGCCTCTGCAAGTAGCGATCAAACAGTTCGTCTGTGGCACAGCGATACACTACAGCTAATCCGAAAGCTTGATGGACATGCAGCGACGATTGAAAGCATTCAGTTCAGCCCGGATGGGAGATCGCTTATCTCATCCGGGTGGGACAATCTCATTAAGTCGTGGCACGTGGCCACAGGCCGCGAGGAAAGAATTTTCAAGGGACACATCGGCCTCGTCACCGATATTGCGTTTAGCCCTGACGGATCAAGAATCGTTTCCGGCAGCGCTGATAAAACAATTAAGGTTTGGGACACAACCACAGAGACCACCACAAAAACGCTGAGGGGACACGTCGGATTAGTAGCGAGTTTATCTTTTAGCAAAGACGGATCGACACTTGCAACTACAGGAATGGATAAAACGGTTAGGCTGTGGGGTATCAATTCAGGTCTTCAAGAGCGAATCGTTCCCCGACAACCAGGCTTAAATGGCCAGTTGACCAGTGTCTGTTTAAATTCCGATGGTTCAAAAGTTGTTTTTGGAGGAGTGGATCGGAAAGTCTGGATTTGGGACGTCCACACAGAAGAGTCTGTCTTATTGGCAGGTCACAAAAAAGGAATAACCAGTCTTGCGTTCAGTCCAAATGGCTCGACCATAGCTTCTGCAAGTATCGACCATACCGTACGTCTGTGGGACGCAAAGACGGGGCGGTTGCAACATGAGCTAGTTGGAAGAGACCGGCAAATGTGCGTTTCCTTTAGTCCAGATGGAGCAAAAGTCGTATCCGGCGACTGGAATGGTAACGTTCAATTTTGGGATTCCAAAACAGGCGCGCGAATTGGTAACGCCATACGAACGGGAGGAGGCCGGATATGGAGTATTTCGTTTACATCGAGTGGCAAGCAGGTTGCGTTGGGATGTGCTGATCACACGATTAAGCTGTATCATGCCAACGAACCCACCAAATTTAAGGTTCTTAATGGTCATGCGAGCTCTGTTACCAGCGTCTCATTTCGAGAAAACGGATCGAGAATTGTCTCTGGCGGTTATGATGGTGCTCTTAAAATCTGGGACCCCAAATCTGATAACGAACTGAAGACCTTTGTTTTCTCCCAGCCAATTTTGTGCGTCTCGTTCAGTCCAGATGGCTCGCGTATCGCCGCTGCAGGTTATGGTTCCGAAATCGACATCTTGGAAGCTACCGTTAACCGTGCCTCCAGAGAAAGGGCATTCAGTGAATTCAAAGCGCGCCCAAAGCCTTGGTGGCATAGTGGGCAATACGCTGATGCAGTCAGTAAAGAGGACTGGTACGCGGCTACCTTTCATGCCGCATGTTTATTGCTGCAAGCCCCGAAATCGCCATCCGCTTACAACGACTTCCACCTTGCTTTGGGGCACCTTGAGACGACGGGGGCATTCATCCTGCCCGCAGTCGTCAAAACTGCTTCCGTTCTACCTCGCCCAATAAGCGTGGAGAATCAGTTACCCACCATTCCAAATTGAGCAGACAGAAATTGACATGCAAGAAGACCTCCAAGGCTCCGTCACCTTCTACATGAAGCAACTTCGCGAAGGCAATCGTGAGGGGGCGGATGAGCTTTGGCAACGGTTCTATTCAAGGCTTGTCCGGCTGGCCCATAACAGAATGAATTCAAAGTTCCGACGGGTCACAAGTGAAGAAGATGTGGCAGCCATTGCGATCGCCGAGTGCTTCAAAAGCTTGGAAGAAGGTCGGTTTCCCGAGCTTGAAGGACGTGATGACCTTTGGAATCGTTTAGCACAGATCACCGAACGGAGGGCGCTCAACGAGATCCGCCGTCAATCGACCCAGAAAGCGGGCGGCGGTAATGTGGTTGGGGAATCTGTCTTTCTGAAAGCCGACGAGAAATTTCCGCAAGGAATCGATGGCATCGCCGGCAAGGAGCCCACTCCGGAGTACATCGACCAGCTTGGAATCACCGTCAACGAAATGCTGACTGGGCTCAACGAACAGCTTCGCGAAATTGCCATTCTGAAAATGCAGGGTTACACCAACCGCGAAATCAGCAAGCAGATCCAAATTTCCATCGCCACGGTGGAACGTAAATTGGCGATACTCCGAGAAAAACTCTCTCAGGACGAAGACTAGCAGAATGGGATTCTGTTTCGCAATGACTCCGCGGCAGCTCTTCGATGCCCCGCAGAAACCGGCCGAGCATTTTTCGCTCGACCAATGCTTACAGCCCACAGCATGATCCGGTTCAAATTAGATTTAATACTGGCTAGTACAACCGAGTCGTTCGGTTTTTGCATTTTTGATTACCGGATCCCGTCGGTAACGTTTGCTGCCATCAGGCGGCGCCCTTCCAGGTTTTCGCACATGAGTGTTCGGCGACAATGAGGCGTCGCGCGGCATTTCTTTTACGAGATTGGGTTGCTCGATGTTTGCTGAACATTCTGTTGTGCCTTCAATGAAAGGATAGTGATACATGGTTCGATCCGGCCGAAGTCCCAAGACCGATAGGAATTGGTTACCGCTGGTTGACCAGTCGCGATCTAGCCAACGATTCCCTCATCTCCAGGCATTTTTTTCAAGTTTTGAAGAGATGCACTCTGCTACCGCTTTGTCTGACGCACCGGGGAGCCGTTACGCGGAGTTGCTCGTGTTCAGAAGCCTAAGCTGACAAAGCCAGTGTTTAGTCTCGTGGTACGACAATCCCCTTCTGGCAAAGCTGCCTTGGATTTTCCGCTTGGTTGTCCGACTCGCCGTAGGCAACAAAGTGCTCACTGATCGCTTCAGCAAGTTCCTGCTGGTTGCCTTTGACCGTCGGAAGTAGTCCGCTTTCTGCTCGGTAATTGCCTTGGCAGTTCGTTTTTGACCGTGCATCGCGTCCAGCGTGATCACAGCACCTCGGATCTCCATCAGTTCAAGGAGTTTTGGCACACTGCAGGAATCTCATTGCTTTTGTCATCGACGGATGATTGCCGAATCACCAACCGAGTCTCGGTCGCGAAAGCGGTCATCGTAGGCAACTGGCTTTGAAATTTTGATGTGAATTCATTGTCTTAACCGGGAGCGTATTTGCAATTGTCGTAGTGATCAAAAAACAGAAGCCATTTTCTTTCGGGAGTGGAAAAAACAAATTCGTTGATTCCCTCCAACTCTGCCAATTCGTCGAGGACGCCCTTGATTTTGTAATTTTCAAAAACATCAACTCGACCTCCTTCGAGATGATAAATTTCAAAATCAGCAGCAATCGGAAAGTCCAACCCTTGCACGATATCAACTAATTCCCCAGCCATGATCTTTTTTTCTCCCGTGTACACGGCCAGAGACATCAAATTGTCATAGGTGGCCCGAGAAAACCCCTTCTCCTCTGAGCCTACCAAATCCTTAATCCAGCTTTTGTATTCTTCAAACTCCGAATTTGGGAGTCTTGATCCGTGCCGGGTGTACAGTGGCTCTGGTTCAGTGGGTAGCATTTTCCTATTCCCTTAACTTCTTTGCGGGTATGGTGACCAACAGTGAATTTCATTAAACCACTCATTTAGGACTAAAATCGTACGCCTCTAGCCCGTAATGAAGATCAAAAGAGCATTGCAATTAATTGGCCAGAATGGATGCTCAGCACCTACACCTACCAATGTCCCGACAATTGAAAGGCAGCCCAGTAGGCCGCAGCGGGAACTCTTGGCGGTGACGCTGACTTGACGGCTGGTTTCGTGGCCTGGATCTTTGATGGTTTTGCTCCAAGACCACGGGGGTTCTGATCCATCTTAGCTCGGTGTTGTTTCAGCATTTGCAGCTGCGCATCACGAAGGGCGTCGAGCTTGCCCATGCGGTGTTGCAGCAGGTTCGTGTAGAACTTTTCCATAAAAGAAGCAGTGGCTTGGTCATCGACTTTCCACAGACTGGCGATCACCGTGTCGACTCCTGCAACATGAAACGCACGCTGCAGTCCAATCAGGCCTTCCCCGCCAATCTCCTGACCCAAAGCGGTCTCGCAAGCGGACAGAACAACCGTATCGACATTCTCTAGTGAATTGGATTCAACTTCGGCACTGTGCAGAACTCCATCGATTGATCCTCCAGAACGCTGACTGCGAGTGTTGCAGCCAGCCAGAGCCAATCCGGAGAGATATCCTGGCATAAAATTACGGAGTAGCGGATCGACAGGATTCTGTTCCGGTAACGATGCCGGTCTCGTCGAGCTGCCGGGGGCGGCTGCGTCGAAGTCATCCGTCTGACTCTGAAAAAATCCATGAGTCGCAATGTGAAGCAGCTGGTGGTTCGGAGCGAGCTTCAATAAGTTGCTTTCTGTTGCCTGATCGGCAGTCAGCGAGGTGAGCTTTGTCGTGAGTCGCTGCGCATCCCGCATCCGGCGGATCGCCTCCAATTCCCGGGAAGTACCCGGTAGTGGTTTGGCATAAATCGAGCGATCTGGTTCACTAGACGCAAGCTGCAATTCCGATGTGGCTCCATAGTCGACGTCGCCTACCAGCAGCATCGATGCGTACCCAATGGCTTGATCTCCATCGTCGCTATCAAGCAAAGCGGCCGCAGCCGGCAGCATCGCGAAACGATAATCTTCCAGCAGGTAAGTCTCCGGTACCGAGCCCGGCAGCGCCGCGAAAGGCAAAATCCCGATGGCCCCATCCGGGCTGATCAGAACGGTCTCGATTCCAGGCAAGTGATTCTGAAGCGGTCGCCAGAATTCGCTTCGAAGCTGACCAGCTGCACGCTCGCTGTCCGTCAACATTTCATTCGTCACCGTTTTGGCCGTAAAAGGCCGGCGGAAGCGAATGATGCTATCTTCCAACTTTCTCGAAGCGCCCAGATCCACCACCACTGGTTTAGCCTTTGCAGTGACGATGCAGGCGGCATAGCGGACATCGGGCTTCTGTCCTGCCGAGGGCTCTCCCGCCGCCGCGATGTGCACGTATTTGACGAACTCGACCAGTGCAGTTTCTTCCGGTAGTGCCTGGCGTATTTGTTGGAGCTCAGGGGCCTCAAGGTCAAGTCCGCGTTTCTTGGCGGCTGCAGCCAGCTGTTGCTCAATATTCTCTTGCATGCGATTCAATTCCCGCAGTCGCTCCATGCGAGACAAACGCTCTGCTGTGAATCGCTTCCGGACTTCGGCTCCAGCATTGTCAATCGGACTCTGAGGCATGCTATGCAACAGCAAGGATGCATTGCCCGCCAGTTCCGCCAACTGTTGCAGCAAGTCGGCTGCTTCAGGTTCAGACGACAGCTTTCGATAAGCAGCCTGCCGTCGGGTGACTGACTGCTTCCACTCCCAAAGTCTTTTGACAGCGGCAGTTTCATTGGACGACGTTCGTATTGCATGCGTGATGAACGCGAACAAATGGGATCGCAACTCGTTCTGGTGCCAGATTTGCTGACGGGCAGACTGCATCGGACTCGTCAACCGTAGCTTGCGTATAGCTAGCTGTAACGCTTCATCGAAGTAACGAGTCGCCTTCTCTCGCTGTCCCTCGGCTTCGGCAAGTCGGGCAAGGTCGCGTATCACAGCGGCGCGGGAGATATGCTGCTCGCCGAGCAGTTCCGTGTATATTTGTAAAGCACGTTCCAGTTGTTCCCGGGCCGCATCTCGCTCTCCACGTTCGAGCGCGACTTGTCCAAGGTTTTGAAGCAGGATTGCTTTGTTGGTGGAGTCCTGCATTCTTGGCTGGCGATGGATCTTCAACGCCTGCTCGTACCACTGCTTGGCTGTTTCAAGATCTCCCCGGTCGTGATAAAAGGCTCCAATCGCATTCTGGCATTCGGCAACGATCGGATGGCTTTTCCCATAGAGAGACTGATTGAGTTTCATCGCCTTTTCCAAACATTGTCTCGCCTGATCGCTACGGCCCTGATGCCGATAAATCGCAGCAACATTCTGCAGGCTAAGAGCCGTCGCCCGGTTGTGATGCATGACGTTTGGCGGCTCCGCTCCGATCGCTTCCTTGAACATTCTCAACGCATCTCGATACTGACCAATTGAAAGATAGACGGCACCCAGATTTTGCAAACTCATGCAATAATCCGGATGCTCTGGGTCTCGAATTTTTTTCATGAGCGTCACGACTGTAGAGGCGCAGACTCGGGCTTTATCGTAATCGCCCAGCTCCCTGGCCAAATTGCCACGGGCCTGAATCAGACGAGTAAAGGCGAACGAATTCCGGTCGCCGGCATTAACGAACAGCTGGTAGGCCTGCTTCATGATCTTTTCCGCTCGCCCGGAATCGCCCATGCGGAAAACAGTCTCCGCAAGGCTCGTCAGGCACATTCCCAGCTTACGGACCGGTGGCTTCGGCAACTGCTGAAAGATCGTGGCCGCCTTTCCCAGTGCTTTTGCCGCCTCGCGTAATCGATATTGGTCTCGATAGCACAATCCGAGATTGTTCAGGATGGTGGCTTCGATTTCCGGAAGAGTTTCTGGAAGTGCCGACAAAACACTTTGGGCCTGTTCGAGCGAAACAACGGCGGCTCGCAAGCCCGCGCTATCACGATTCTGTTCCGCCATGGCAAGGTTAATCAGGCTGTTCACGTACGGAACGGACGGCTGTCCATATTTTCCCCTGCTCCATTCCACTGTCGCTTGACACCACTGGGTTGCGAGATTGTAATTCTGCTGAGCTGTATACGTTTCCCCAATGTTCCGGAGCACATCTCCAAAGACTTCCGAATCTTCCTGACTTGATTGCTGCATGATGCCGTGAGCTTGGAAGAGAACCTCCAGAGACTTACCGAATTCATTTCTTTGTCTGCGGATGTTTCCGATGTCGCACAGAGCCGCCACATACTCGGCTGATTCCGGGCCAGTTGTGAATCGTCGATGGACTGCTATTCGCGTCAATGCCTCTTCAGCGGCATCAAGGTCACCAATTTTCTCGTGAAGGAAACTGACTTGATTCAGTGGGCGAATGGCTTCCGGGTAGAACTGCCCTGGCAGCTCGGCATAAAGTGCGAGCACTTCCTCGTACAGTGATTTCGCTTCTTCCATCCTGCCAACCTGAAAATGAAGGAATGCAAGATCATTCAAGATGGGCAAGCTATTGGGAGCTGTCTTTCGCAGTAGTGGTCTCAGCTTGGGAAGCATGCGTTCCGCAGTATCCAGAGCCTTTTGTTTTTTCTCCTGCTGGAAAAGTTTAAGCATCGACTCATAGTCGGACTGCAATTCAGCTATCTGTTTTTCTTCGGCCGCCGTCAGGGGCGAAGTTGGTTTGGTGCGACGCAATGACATCGCATTGAGCGTTAGCGGCTGCGATCCGGTCCCTAGAAAGATGCCACGAATGGCTGCAGCTCCACGAGGGACGAACGACACCATGCGAACGCGATCATTGATGGAGACCGAAACGACGCCATAACGGTAGTGAACGGTTGCAGATGCAATTTTTCTTGGTGCATCGAACTTTACTTCTCGCACAATGTTTTGGACGATATCTCCATTTTGTGTCTGAGGATCCACGAGTCGGATCGAAGTCAACTTTGGGAAATCGGTCGTGCGGATCCGGATTTCTACCACACATGGTGGTGCTTCGTCTGGGATGATTGCCACCCCGAAGTCCGCCTTCGTATCGGGATTCAAAGTCAGCTGGATGGCACCTTCCGAGCCTCCGTTGAGTGGGGCGGTGATCGAGCCGCCAGGATTGATCGTCAGTGTTCCCGGTTTCCAGCCGACATCCTTCTGAACGACATAGTTGTCGCGGCTGTCCGTTTGAAATTCATCGACCGCTTCCTGGGTCAGCCGGAAACTCCAGAGATCGCTAGGCTGGAGCTCCAGATTCACCGAGTCGTTTGGAACGTCAACGGGTTCGGTCTCTAGAGTTTGAGCCATCAGCACACTGCTCATCAGGCAGGTCAGCATTGCAACCACTGTTGTTCTAAACCACATGATTCGACATCCTTATTCCTGGTGCGGGCAGTTTCAGTCCATACGGATCTGCAATTTTCTGCAAGTACACAGCGACGTCCCCAACGTACTGTCTATTCTTGTTCGCCGCTTGCCGCTGTCACATCGAGCTTCAGCCATTTCTTGCGGATTCGGTTCAGCTTGCGTTCAACAGTGACGACCGCACACTGCATTTTCGCTGCGATCTCGCGGTTGGAATAGCCTTGCAACTTCAGGCTTGCAACCGCTTGGTGATCGAGCTCCAGCACTTTCATCAAGCAGTCGAAATCCTCTGCCATGAGCGCTCCCATCTCTGCTGTCGGTTCCTGAGCGACGGATTGTTCCAATGCACCGGCGACGGAATCGTCTAGTTTCGTAAACACCGACAGACCTCCGGCATTCCCACCACCAGGCTTCTGATTCATTAAGTCCCGATTCGCATTCAGAGCTCGCCGCTCGGTGATGATCGCCAGCAGCGCCCACAGGTTGTCTCGATCCTTGATTGAGGGCACGTACTCGGCCTGAAGTTGCTGGAAGCACTGGTCCATCGCTCTGATCGCAACATCCTCTTCTTCAATCACTCTACGAACTCGTTGATGGAGATACTTGCGAACCAACGGCAGTAGACGTCGGTAGAAGTGATCCCAGATTCTTTGCGCGTTGTCTTGGTTGCCGTTCTGCAACTCATAAATGAAAAATGCAACCGGCTGGCCTGGAGGCATGTGGCGTCCTTTCTACGGTTTATTTCTAAGATATTGCGACATCAATCTTCGGCGGCTCCCTTTCTGGTTCACCGCAAATCAGAGGAATTATGAAAAGTCGATCGCCATTTTCTTTGTAATCCCCAGTGACGCCGAATACCCCTCAACAAAACCATCATTTTCAGGAAAACACCCAGATCTCTCGAAGATACACGGGAATTGACGTCGAGTTGACCGCAGATAGCCTGATCCTCTCTTCGTCCCGGCGCCCGTCATCTGGCATCTGTTTGGCTTTCTCAACTACTTTGTGGGGGCGTAAATTCGCATTGGAGCAATCAGCTTCGTCAACTGTTTCTTGTAATGGGGTGCCATAATGTGCGTTACTCCTCGTTCAGCAAAGGAAGGAAACGCGAAGGCGGAAGTGGGCAAGTGCAGGACTTAGGCTGTCGAGTCGTTGAAAAATCACGGCAATATCGAGTAAGCTTTCAAAAGCCAAGAGAAGCGTGCGGTAAACCGGCTGATGGCCTTAGTCACAAAGGAAACATGTATGGCATCCAGGTCAACCGAAGACGACGCCATCATCGATCGAATTTGCAGTCGATACGAAGCGTTGGCTCGCTGTGGCGAATTTCCAGATCTAGTTGAATCCCTGGCTTCAGGACCCGATCAACGAGAGGACGAACTGCTGGAGGAGTTGATCTGCCTGGATTATGAGTATCGCCGCTACGCCGGACAGTCTGTGACGGAAGAAATGTATCGGGATCGGTTCCCTGATAAATCTCTGATCATCCAACAGGCTTTCCGCCGCATTCGGGACCGTACGATGTCGATAGCCTTGGGACCTGAACAACGCAACAACGCTGCGGTAACGCCGCGCGACAACCAGCAGTCTGATCTGCCTCAGCCCCGGAACAAAGGAAGCCGAGCCGGCGAGTATCAGCTGGAACGTTTTCTCGGCCGTGGCGCCTTCAGCGATGTGTACCTCGCCCGTGACACCGAACAAAAACGAGTCGCGATCAAGATCCTCCACGACCGCATTCCTGATGATTCGGGCATTCGGGATGGCTTCACGCGTGAGGCGGAAACGTTGAAGCAGATCCAGCACCCGGCCATGGTACAACTGCTTGACGAATTTATCGACAATACAGGCCAACCCTGTCTTGTCATGGAATATATGTCCGGTGGTAGTCTAGCCGCCCATAAGGGACCAGCCTGGACCCACCGGAGTATCGCTTTGTTCATTGCCGATTTGGCCGAAGCCCTGCATCAAATGCACTTAAAGGGATACTCGCATCGAGACGTCAAGCCGGCCAATATTCTGCTAGGCAAAAATAATCAACCGAAACTAGCCGATGTCGGGCTCGCATTGTCCGATCAGACCTTCGGCAGAGGACCGCGAGGCACCGTGGCCGGGTCTCTGGCGTATCTCAGCCCGGAGCAGGCCCGCGGTGATTCCCATTTGGTCGATGGTCGCGCGGACATCTACAGTCTCGGTATCGTGATGTACGAATTGCTGACCGCAAAACGTCCCTTCGAGGCCGATGACACGCAGGAGCTGCTGCGACGAATCCGGGAGATTGAGATTCGCCCGCCCCGTCAAATTAACAGTGACCTTCCCGAAGGGCTGGAACAGATCTGTCTGAAGGCAACAGAAAAGGATCCCGGTCGCCGCTATCCGACCGCCCTGGATTTCGCGCGGACTCTGCGTCGGTTTGCGAACAAGCCCCAACGGCGAGTTGGTATCGTGGCGGTCATCAGTGTTGGCGTTCTGCTCGTTGCCGCGGTCGGGTGGTCCCTCTGGTCTCAAGCAAAAAACACCGTCCCCGGAGCCATTACCTACGATCGCAGCAATCTGAAGATTAAAGTCAGCCACCTCGGCGAACACGAATTCCAACCGCTCGAAGACTTTTCGAGTCTGGTTCGCAACGATCACATTCATTTTTCGGTCCGTCTGCACGAACCCGCATATGTCCGGCTGGTCTGGATTGATGCTGGAGGCCAGGCGATTGAATTGTATCCGAACGACCCGGACGCGGGATTCCAGGGGGACGATCCGGTCATGGCATTCGAGAGCCCTCAGGCACTCGGCGAAGGCTGGCCATTGGAACCGACGGGCGACGCCGAACTGGCGTTGTTGTTCGTCAGTGATGATCCGCTTGAGAACTTTGAACTGCCGGAGCTAATTCCCTCGAGCTACGCGGTGGCATCGGCTGGTGCGACTCATCATTTGATTGATCAAGCCGGAGAAATCGCGTCCTTCGGCCCAACCCTTCGCGGCAGTGGCACCCGTTCCTTGTCGCACGTGCCCCAAAAGGTCAATAGCCCGCTGCACAATCTCCTGGAAGAACTCCGGCAACAGGCCGACGTGATTCATGCGGTGACAATTCCGACATTGCCAGCTGTGGAAAGCCAGTCGGAATCCGGTGCTGCCTCAATTGGGAGAGAAGAATGAGCACTGCGGCACATTCGCCATGAGTTCTCTGGCGGAATCACCAGTATGCCAGTTCTGCAATGGCATTGAACTTAAAACGAAAAGCGGGCAGACGACGTTGCCCAATTGATTAACTTGGGATTAATTTAAAGTCTAAGCTGGTAGTTTGATTTGAGGAGACCTTAATTGACTGGAATTCGCTGACGTGTGGCGGTATTCTCTTTGTTATGAATGATTCAGAATTTGAAAAACTCTGCGACGAATTTGATGCTTTGTGCCGCAAAGGAGACACCCCGCGGATCGAGGATTATCTGTCGGACGTTCCTCCAACTCTCTACCAGCGGCTTCTCAACGCATTGCTGGAAATCGAATTGGAATACCGTTTCGCGGGTAGCGAAGAGCCTGCGAGCGACCAGTACAAGCAGCGATTCTCGGATCACGTGGAACTCGTCGCAAGGGCGTTCTCGGTAGTTGGTCGCCGGATGAAATCGGCTGGCTCACCCGCCCCACCGACAACCCACATCGTCACCGACACGGAGCTTTTTGGCTCAGGCCTGGTGCCCCGGTTTATTGGTCAGTACGAAATCGTTGAGCAAATTGGCAAGGGAGGCATGGGACAGGTCTTTCTCGCTCAACAGACTGAACCCATCCAACGTCGAGTCGCACTGAAGATCATTCAACCGGCTCTTCTCGAAGCGTTCGCTGGAGAACAATCCGAGATGTTTCGTGCTCGCTTCGAGGCGGAGCGGCAGGCTCTAGCCATCATGGAGCATCCAAATATTGCTCGTGTTTACGAAGCGGGTGTTTTCGAAGGTAGTCCGTTCCTCGCAATGGAGTTCATCGAGGGTGTTCCCGTTAGTAAGTACTGCGATGAAGGAAACTTGGCAGTTCGGGAGCGACTGGAGATCTTCACTCAGGCATGCCGAGCTCTCCAGCACGCACACACCAAAGGAGTCATTCACCGAGATATCAAACCCCAAAACGTGTTGGTGACGGAAGTCGATGGACAACCCATCGTGAAGGTCATCGATTTCGGGCTGGCCCGAGCTTCCGGCGAAACGCTTCGGCTCACGGACAAACCAATCACAACAGTCGCAGGTGCGATCCTGGGGACTTGGGCGTACATGAGCCCTGAACAGGCTCAGGGGCGGTCTCGCGATGTTGACACGCGAAGCGACGTCTACTCACTGGGAATCCTTCTCTACGAGTTGCTGACTGGTATCACGCCGTTGTCTCCCTCAGCCATGAGAGACATGGACACTGCCCAGCGTCTCAATGCGATCTGCGAGGACGAACCGCCGATACCAAGTCGAAGGGCTCGAACCACAATTGATGGAGATACCCACGCCAGCCGACGCGGGTCCAGTGTGACGCGTTTGAGTTCCGTCCTGAAAGGTGACCTCGATTGGATCACAATGAAGGCGATCGAAAAGCATCGCGAGCGACGGTATCAGTCACCGCGGGAACTCGAAGCTGACGTCTCGCGGCATCTCCGAAACGAACCGGTTCTTGCCGGTCCGCCTTCATGGCCCTATCGCCTCCGGAAGCTGGCCAAACGCAATCCATTGGCCACGTTCGTCATGGCGGCGAGTTTGGCCGGTACCATGGCCATCATGGGCTTCCTCTATCAAAAAGCCGAACTGGAAACTGCCCGAGCCGATGCGGAAACCGCCCGCGCGAATGACGAATCCTCGCGAGCGGATGCCGCTGAGCAGAAGCGTCGTGTGGCAGAGCGAAACCTCTTATCGCAACTAACCGCGTCTATTCAGCTTCTGGACAAGAATGCGATTGATCGTCGGCTTACAGTCATTGATGCGAGCCTTGAGGATTCGATACTCACCCCTGAGTCGAAGGCGGCAATCGCGATCTTCAAGTTTGATCTTCTTGTGGCCATCCAGCGTTTCGAAGAAGCCTATGAGACACAAAAGATCGTTCAGCCAGCTACCTCACGGCAGAAAGCCGCTTTGCTGGTTAGACGAATAACGGTCGAAGACGACCCAAAGATCAAATCTGAAATTCTCAAACAGCTTGACGATCTTTCGGGAGATGTTACAGCAGCGGACCGACGCTTTCTTGAAGCTATCGCATGTCGCAAACCGCTCAAACAGATCCCATCGCTCCTGAGGGCGCTCGTGGCCGATCCAGCGCATATTCAAAGCCGTTATCAGCTTGGGGTGGCGTACTGCCTTTCTGGCCAAACAACTGAACTACGAGAGCATTGCAAACTCAGTCGAGTAATCTATCCGGCGAGCCCGTTGTTTGACATCCTGCAGGGCTTCGGCGCAGCCTTCGACGGCGATCCTGTCGAACTCGAAACTTGCGTTGCTCTATTTCGTGGCAAACTTAGCAATAAAGACACGGATCAACTCCAGCGTGTTATGGAAATGATTCTCAAGCTCTCACATGAGATCCGCAATCTTGAGCACGGAATGCCAAACAGTTTGAGCCCGCGCACTTTGCTATCGACGCTCAAGCAATTGGAGAGGATTGATCTTACCTCGCCGACAATGCGATACGTGGCTCGCCAGCTCAATCCAGCTCATGATGACGGGCGTGAATTCCCAACGGCGTCAGTATTGTTAACCAAGTGGTTAACAGCCACGGCGCAATTCGCGTTCGGCAACCGCGACGGCTACAAGTCGCTTATCAACGAGATCGAGATGCTCTCCCCAATTCCGGGTGACGCCAACTTTGCGTATGCCCGATCCGTACTGGCAATCGACAAGGAAACCTGGGTGGAACGGATCGCGCGACTGGAAGATACTCTAGAAAAACCTTCCGTTTTTCCGGCACTCAATTCCGAGGTTACCTACCTTTTGCACTTGTCTCGAAGGGGGCTCTATAAGGAGACCAAGGACCCAACAGTGCTCAACGAAGCAGCAGATGCACTGCGATTGTGGCTGCTTCGCAAGCCGAAGTGGGACAACGCGCGCTTGAAGATCGCGGTAGACACCGCACTCACGGCAGGTGAAATCGCTTTAGCGGAACGCGTCCTGCTGCTCGCTCAGGAGAAGATCGCCGACTCCGACCCAGCCGTGCTCGAGTGTCGGCTGCTAATTAACCTAAAGAAACAGGCCTACTACCCAGCCCTCAAACTAGCCGAGGAGATCCTCACAGACGACCGCTGGGAGAGCGACCACGCATTGAGAAAACTGGCAACGCAAATACGTGAGAAAGCACTCTCAGAGATCAAGAGTCTCACGCAAGAGCGGGAAGAATCCGAGGAGCCTCCTTGAAGGCAAAACAAGGTGGCTGCTCTTCGGTAACGGTGTTACGAATGTGATCTCTAGAAGCGAAGTCGCCGATCAACCAGTAAAGGACCCATGCCACTTACAGGCCAGCAGCGAACTGCAAACCGATCTTTTTTTCCAGGCCGCGTTCCAGCTGTCCGGAGACTGGAGATAGTGCCGGTGTCGAAGCTGAGACAGGACCCGTTGGCCGTCTGCACCAGGCGGCCGATTCATGGGTTCCAATCTGGTGCAGAGTCCTGTCAACTTGCGGTGCGAGGGCGAAGATGAGCTTTCTCTTACCCTACCTCGCTCAGCTGCTGTACCAACTTCAACGCGGCTGAAGTGAGCACCTGATACTTCTCATCGCCGGTTCGACGCACGACCCCAATCACCAACTCGTCGCCTCGGCCCGCCTGCAATGCAGTCTGCAATTCATCTGAAGAACCCTGCTCGTGGCCCGCACTTTCCATCATTTGCACGACTGTCTGGAACTGCTGCCGAGCTGACATCGGGACAAGCATCGTTACGTCTTGGTGAAATCGCACGTTGTCCAGCTTCATCGTAATCAGGTGAAATTCCACCTCTTGCTGATCATGCATTACAAGTGGTTTGCGTCCCGCTGCTTCCTCCGCAAATTCCGGCAGCAGCCCACAGGTGACCATCTGCATCGCCAGCATTTGCTGAGCAAACGGATTCTCTTCCAGTTGTTCGGCCCACTCCTGCAAATTGGACAATTCTTCAAGAACAGATTTACCGGATGACGCCTGAAAACCTTCATAGTCGTCTTGAAAAAAAGCCTCCATGTGATACAGATAAGCCCCCAAGGGGGTTTTCAGACGATCGAACCGTGGAGGGTTGTGTCGAGTAAAGTAGCGAATCGCGTGGGCCTCTGCGCGTGGGTCGGCTCTATGCAATAGCTCAAGCAATGTCTCCAGCTCGGGTAGATCGTGTTGGAGCATTGTGTTTCTATGATCGCCGCAGCGGCCGTTGAAAACTGCGGACACATACAATGCCTGTTCAGGATCCTGCTTTACCACCTCGATCAAAAAGCGAAGTGCCGCTCGGGAAATACGGCGATTCTGCTCCATTGCCATCTGTTGATTATTCGGGTCGGCCGTCGAATATTGATAGGCAATCACGTCCTGCAGAAAGCAGGCGGAGGCCGGGTCGCCAGCGTTCCGATACCGCTCGCATGCAAATACCATCCCGGCAAGATAACGCGTCGCTTTGCGTTCATTGAGTTCCTGCCCCTTCCGGAAAAGCTTGATCCAGTCCCCCGGAGCACGAAACCAGCGTGGTGGCTCGGACTGCCAGCGAAAATAGTCATCTGCCTCGACCAAGGTCAGTGCTGTTTGCTGTTCCGCGGCGTCGACGACAACGCGAGTGGCCAACCAACACAACAGTTCCGCGGCTGTATCACGGAGATTTTCATCCAGTTCCACGGCCAGTTTAACGTCTTCGAGAACACGGTCCGTTAGACTGGTGTCGCTGCCTTGTTCAACGTTCCTCGAGTCCGACGTTAGCATGCCATGCTCAGCGGCCGTCAAGATTGATCGGATCAAATAATATGAACCGTTGGTCGACTCGGAAGCTGCCAGTGTCTTCAGCACCTGGCCAGCAGCTCGATATTTTTTATCAACGATCAATTGAGCCACCGGATGCAGCTTGGAGTGCAGACCTTCAAGGTCCGGTTCCGCAAAGGTCTCCTCATCATACGACCTGACAGCGCCCAGATCTTGAAGCGTGAAATCGGTGATCGTTACCCTGCAGCTTCGACCATCGCCCAGCGTCAGCGTTTTTTTCTTTCCCAGTTCTCCGCCGAGCTGGGCTGAAACTGTCGGTGAGTCGACGCCTTCGAGGCGGCTGCCGTCGACTTCCGTGATGATGTCATCGACTCGAATGCCCGCATCTGCAGCCGACGAGTCGGTAGCCACGTAGGTGACTCGAATCCCGTTCGCTTCGGGTTCAAAGTAAACCCCGAGGCCGGTCGCCGAGACCTGAAATTCATTAAGAGCGTTTTGCGCTATTTGATCGCTGAGAGCGTTGTTCGTTCCTTGATCAGAAGTTGCCCGCGGCTTCGCGGCATCCGGCACCTTCGCCGAGGCCTGCTGAGGGTCGCCCGAGGCATTTGCCGCCGTTTGGGTATCGGGTGAAGGAGACACGATAACCAGTGATTCGTCGCAACCGGAAACTAGGCAGATTGCGAAGAGGGCGGATGCCAGACAGGTAAGTCGACGGTCGATCATTGTTTATTCTTTCGTTTGTATGCAATCGATACCCAGAAAGACGTTCCGGGGACTGCCTGACAATCCCGTCCGAGCGACCTGTCCCCTCAAGAAGTTGCAAAAACCACAAAAGTACTTGCTTGATCTTTCCGGCGGAGGCTGTCTTACCGCATGGCGGTCCCGTGTGCTCGGTCGTTTTTCACGCAGCACCGATAATCAAGCACACTGTCTAGAACGAGCGCAATATGAACGGTCAAGTCGTTTTCGTTGTACGCAACAACCAGGAAACGACTGCTGTCGATTGCCTTAGGCGAGCTCAACTCATTCCAACGAGCGATGGGAAGAACAAGGCGGCTGCCGTCCTATTTTTCCAACGCTCAGCTACCGACCCCGCCTAACGCGGCCTTCAGGCCTGTGGACATTCCGCGACGCTTGTTTGACTTGCAGATGACATCCTGCGGCTTACTGCTCGTTACTTCGCAGCCGGACTCACGGCGACCCGCAAGCCATGGCTCTGCGAACGGTAAGATGGACTGCATGAATTACGAGCAGCGGAGCGGCAACCCATCGCATTCCATCGATAACCGCCGCCACGGAGCACCCGTCCGTCACCCAAGGAATCACTGCCAGATGATGGTCCCCTTGGATCAGTCACAGCGTTGACAGGATAGTCGCCGTACCAATCTTGGCACCACTCCGATGCGTTGCCATGCATGTCGAACAGTCCCCATGCATTGGGCCTCTTCTCGCCGACTGGATGCGTGCGGTGTGAACGTGCATTCTCGCTGCTGTTACCGTAATACCACCCATAGTCCACCAGTGTTTTCTTGTCGTCTCCGAAACTGTATGCCGCATTACTGCCCGCCCGGCAGGCGTACTCCCATTCCGCCTCCGTGGGCAACCTGTAAACCCGGCCGGCTCTTCTCTCCTCGGGTAGGTTCGATAGTCGCACACAAAAATAGACCGCGTCGTCCCAAGTAACCGAATCAACTGGAAAATTCGAAGTGTCCTTCGGGATGATCTTTGCTTCTTCGATGGTTCTTCCCGTCACTGGATGTTTTTTCGCCGGGATCCTTTCAGCTAAAACGCGCCCATTCAATTGAGAAGGATTTCTGCCTATCACCCTTTCATACTGTGCCTGCGTCACTTCATGGATGGCAAGATAATATTCCTTGCTGATCGTGACGTGATGTTGCCGCTCGTCATCCTTGGATCCCACTTCACTAACCAGCGCCCCCATGCTGAAAGTTCCTTTGGGAATCAACACCAACTTCATGCCGATGCTATTGGTGATTGTCTTTGGCGGCTGTGCCATGGCTTGCCCGCAACTCAAGATTGCAGCAACGAACGACAGAAAAACGGTATCAGGTAATGAACGCCAATCTCTGCACATGAACATCTTAAAGCTCCTTTGCCTAAAATAAATATCACTGCGTGTTTAGCCGATTAAACTTCTTTACGCGGCTACTCTCCCCGCAGGCGGATAACGTAAAATCGCTCGCCAACGTTGCGGACGAGCGCATGCTGTCCATCATTTGTTAGGATTAGGCGAGCACCGCTGGATCGAGTGAAGTCATGTGGCAGTTGCTGCGTAGAAACCGCATTTAGTTGGCGATCCACGAGCGTCAAATCGCTTCCGTTGTCTGTCTTTTCGACGTAAGCGATCCATTGCTGGTTTTGCGAAATCGCCGCGCAATGAATCGCGCCGAGGCGAAGTGCATTGGTCCGATGGCGCACCGTGGTCAACGGCTCGCGTTCTACGTTCTGCAGATCATTCCAAACCGTTAATCTTGAAGAGGTACAGATCGCGAGGCTATGTCCCCCAGCTGACATCGCGACAAACTCCAAGTTCTTATGAGCTCGGCGATCGAAGAAAGGCACCGGGGACTTCGCAACGCCCGTCCATTCATTCTCCGACCACTCGTATTGCCAAATTGCGCCTTCGTCTTTCCATATTGCGAGATTTAAACCATCTCGAGAAAAGGCTGCGTGTCGTGTTTTCAGCTCATCACTCTGATAGGTAATCTTTAGATCTGGGCCATTGATGCGAAATCGCACAGAGCCATTGCGATTCGTGGTCCCCACCGAATCCGCCGAAACAAAGCATGCGCCGTCGTCGGCAGTTCTGAGCAATTCACCCAAAGTCGAGCGAGTGTCCTCCGGCAATCGATCGCTGGAAGCAACAAAGACGGGGCGAGTCCCAGAGACATCAAACACGTGAACACCGTCATGTCCAAAAGTCGCCATTAAGGCCGAATCAGCGCTGAAAGCGACAGTGCCTCCTGTCCCCGGAATCCTGTGCGATCGCCGAGTAAACGTGTCAAAAAGTTGCAGGCCCGTTCCAACGATCCAGCGATCATCGGGAGAAATGACCCGCCAGGACTCTGCCTTGGGAAGAACTCCAACGATGGCATCCGTTGCACGAGCTGGCAATTCCTCGAAGCCAATGTCTTCCTGCAAATATTCTGCAAAACCAGAGCCAGCGGGAGCGGGGGAGTCAGCTGTCTCTAGTCGAAGCGAAATGACAGAGATTTGACCGAGCTTGAAATCTCTTTCGCCGTCGGGACGTGACACAAAGAAGATCATTTTCTCGTCGTCGGATAAGCTCCAGCAAATTGCTCTTGCCAAGGCCGCAGTGAGTGGAGATGTTCTTCCGATCAGTCTCGGAGAACTTGTTTCATTTTGATGCTTGAACAACAAAAAGAGCTCTCCTTTCTTTCGAATTGTCTGCACCGCAAGGAAGTTTGCTCGTTGCTCAAAGGCTGCGTCGCGGTCAGCAGACGGAAGAGGAAGCTTTTGAATGCCCCTCAGCGTTCTGCAGTTGAACGTCCAGAGTTCACATTCGCCTTCTGGACCTTCCATCAGAAGCTGAACGCGAGATCCGTCCTCGGAAAACTGCAACGACTTTTGATCGTCGAAATCCGGTGAAGCCTGCCGATGCATTGGGTGCCACCCTTCAGGAAAGGCCTTCGCATCGATTGCTTGACGACTGTAGTAGATAAGACCTTCCCGGTAGATTACGGAAATTGCATTGGAATCGGCGATCGGAGAGGATGCGAGCAAGTCCCACTCCGATTGAAGGTCACCAAAATTGCGCCCTTCTACCAGGAAGCTTTGGCCGCCCCCCCAACGCAGGCAATAAATCAATTCCCTGTTGTTGTTTTCCAGATAGCCATCACCAAGACAGTAACGATCTGTCGTCACGGAATTGAGTATAGAGCTGTTAAAAAGGAATTGACCATTTCTACAAGAAATCTCATCGTAGTTTGGAAGCTCTAAAATGTATTGCTCGCCGCCAATTCTTAATGAATCGAGTGATTTGACCTTGAGTTTTCCCATGCCTCGATCGGCCGTGTAACTGTATAACTTAAGCTTGTACTTCTCTGGCCAAGAATGAATAATCCCTCCAAATCCATTACGCGTCGGGTAGGGAACGACAGAATTCACAGGCAGCGAGCCGCCTTCATGCTGACATAGAACCGCAGCACTATAATACGGATAATAAATCCGACCTAGGTAATCATCTACCTTCTCGTCAGTGATCAACTTGAACGGTGGAGGGCTGGGAACAGCTTTCTTCTGCCCGTATTGGTAGGGAAACAACTCCCGGTGCTTACCGCTCGCCACGTCGATACGAACCATCCGGCCTGCTTCGTCGATGAGAGTGACGTCGTAGTCAGACCCGTTCTCTCCTTTACTGCGCGCGAACGCACATATCGATAGGGTCTCATCGATTTCGAATCGATTCTTACTCACTTGGGGAAGCGACATATTCAACCATTGGATGTCATCGCCCAAAGCGAATGCTGACGGCAAAAAACACACCAGTATCAGCCCGTGTAGATCAAGCCGTAAAACACAATTCCAAAACCGACGCGAGGCAGCGGCGGTAGGATCATTTTGATTCATGGTATTCGGTCTCCTCAGACAACAAAGGAAGTTCATTTTACTTAAATAGTTGACGCCTGACTTTTGCCCGCAGAGACATTGCTGAGGTGCTTGAGCAGAATGCTCGCTGGTTCGCTGCAATCTCGAAAATACAGGACTCGATGTTACCGAGACACATTCCAAACCGAACCGGGGTGCAGAACGCTTTCCATAAATATGGCAATTTCACTTTGGCTGAGTGGGAGGGATTCTTCTCCGACTTTCTCGCCGTGATCATAGTGGGTTCGACCTATCAAGCGTCCATCGGGGAGATAGTGCATCATCGTTCCGTGAAAACGACCGTCCTTAAGTTTCACGGTAGCCGAAAGACTTCCGTCTCGGTAATAGTCCGAACTGTTTCCTTCTAGGGCACCATTCTGAACATCGCTCACCGAGTGCAGTTCCCCACTCTCATAGAAGCGTAAACTCTGGGCCTGAGAGACGCCATTTTCAAATAATCTCAGACGATAAACGCTGCCACTCGGCCAATGGCGAAACTCAAGACCGGTCTTCTGTCCGTTGAGCCACGTCATTGAGTAGACACGGCGTCCTCGTTGATCTTCGTGCGCAACTAGGCCATTTGGCCTTCCAGCTTCAAACCACCCTATCACCGTCGTCGCTGGTACCGTTTCCGTTTTTGGTTCGCTTGTCTCATGCATGGTAAGAACATTTTCCAGTTCAAAATCTGGTTCCACGAAGCCAAATGAATCGAGGATTGCCAGCGCAGTTCGGAGTTCCAATGGAAAACGAGATCGAATTCTTGCAAATACAAAGTCTTCTTGCGATTTTGGAGTGAGCATGATCATCGATTGCGGTGGTGCATCCTCTCCCTTGGTTCGATAGCCACGTCCTGTCCACTCCGTTCCCACAGTTGTTTTTGTGTGGATGAGGTCCGTTTTCTCATCGGCAGTGATGGAATCTAGAATCTGCTCTGCAGTGAGTTGTTTCCCTTTGATGGTCTTGGGCATCAATCCAATCTCCAGACAAAGCATGTCGATCGGTTCGATTCGCAGAAGTATTTTGGAAGCCCCTTTCTGAACGGGCTGATTCGGACAATGAACCTTTGACATCGGTGGCACCAAGACCCTAAATCCGTTCTCTCTGTCGTGCAACCAATTCGCAAAGATGTTCGCATGATCGGGTAGTGGTTCTTGCAGTTCGATGCGACCGTAGGCCGCATCGGGCATCGGATAGTTTTCTTCGGCAGCGATGAAACCGCTTGTCCGAGTTGTAACAAGGAAGAACGACAAAGCAATGCATCGGAAAAGGCGTGTCATGTTTGATCCTCTCGGGAAAAGGAGTGAGCGTCTGCAATCAAAAATACAATCAACGCGATCTGTCATCGAACGGCAGATCAAAGGTGCCCACTCGACAATCCCCGCTTCGATGGAATCCCCCTCACCAAAATCTCGCTTTGTGAAGCTACACGTCACCCATCAAACGCCGTGCAGCGGTGAAGGGTCCTGAGGGCGAATTGAATGCGGCAAGGGTCCCGGCATCAACTGCTACATCTTCCGGAGCCGCGACCCTGTCGATTTCAAGACTTTGCTCCCTCAAGCCAAACGGTGTGCTGTTGTGGGGCTACAGTCCACACGAAGGGCAAGGTATAGCTAAGCAGGCTTCTCATCGTTTTCTCCATCTTTTGGAATGGATGGGTCAGCGTTTATATCTGATATTCCCGGAGCGATTCGAAAGCCCCTCAGCCGATTTGAATTTTTTTGGACTGGATCGAAACGACTTGTGGCCCCGACCTCGCGAGAAATTTTGCATTGGCTGTGACGCCGATTGCTACAATCCAACTTTCGGCAACGCGGAAGCGTCTATTTCAAGGGTTTGCTCACTTGAGCCATGCCTTGTCTGTAGGCAGGGCCAAGGAGAAATGCTCCGCACCAGGTTTTCTAATCAGGCGACAGCTTGGTTTACGTATGAGGCGTCGAGTTTCGCCCGCTGCTTGACTGATGGCGAAAGACGGCTGAGCAATTGTTTGACGAGTGTCGTTTTGGAAACCTCGTGTTTCGCTGCCAGCGAAACACGCTCATTCTGCGCCATTGATATTCCGCTACGGCGCATCCTTCAAACCGGTCCACGCGCCCGTTGTTTGCCCGATGATCTTCCCTGTTTGTCGACAGGCTTCCTCGAAACCAAACGAAGCCAAGAGCTGACCCATGGGGTTCAGGCTGCCTCCGAAGTCCGCTAGCGAGGTTACGGTTCCACCAGCAACCGCACCTAACGTTTCAAACATGTTGACCCAAATCGATAGATACTTGCCCTCTGCCTTTAAGGCTTTACGTCTTCGATCACCTTCGAACAACTCGCCGATCGGGCCAAGCAGACCGACGGTTTTGCCGATTTGTTCCCCCCGTTTTTCAGCCAGTTTCAAGATGTCCCATGACTTCTTTGCCTTTGCTTCTGCAAGCTCAGCGAGTTCGTTGTTTTTCGATGCAACATTCTTTAATTCTGTAAGTTTGTTCTTCTCTTTCCCGAGCGTTTCATACGCCCGTGTTGTCTCGGCCAAATCCTTTGAATTGTTTACCCCTCTTGCTGCCGTCGCACGAGCCTCTCGTTCTGCAGCCTCCACTCTCTTCACCTGTTCTGTCACGGCGACCTGGTCCAGGTTAGCTCTCTCGCGAACGAGCTGGGCAACCGTTTTTTCAGTTTGAGCTTGATACTTCGCATCAAGAAGCTTCGCTTGCTGAAGTGCGTTGGCACCTCCCTTCATCGATTCCTCACCAGCTCGCTCCAAGAAAGCTTTGTCGTAGACAACCGCTTTACATGGAATCGTCTCTTTGTGTTGTTGACCAGTGTTCGAGCTCAAATGGAATTCAGCTGTGCCGACCCAGAAATCGGTGCTCTCTTGCTGATTTAACGTCAGCTTATGTTTGATTGTCACAATGATGTTGCCGTTCGGCAACGGTTGTGAGGTATAGGTCGTCCATTCAATGATCAGATCACGATTCGTTACGCGCCAGCCTGAATCGCGTACAGCACTGGAAAAGCCCGGCAAGGGGACATGTGTCATCTTTGGAGCCAGCGTGTCGGCTCCGCCAAGCGATCCATTCGTTCGAAGAGTAAGTGGTCCGATAGTTTGAGATTCTTCTCGCTCTGTAGTGATCCAGACCACCGACCCGGCCACTTGATCTGCGTTAAAGTTGTTCACCGTCTTGTGAGCATTCTCATCTGCGTCAGCATGCTCACCTACTGTAGCAACAACAATCAACAAGAGTGCGGCTCGTGAAATCGCGATGAATGATTTCGGACAACTGAGAAGCAAGGGGTCTGCAGTTTCGAATACACGACTTGGCAAAGCATTGATCATCTCGGTTATTCGATTCACGGTTCTGAGCTTTAGGAACATTGGGATGGCATCGTGTAAGCAACGCTTCAAGCGAAAAGGAAATCAAACGTCGTTCCAGAGGAACCTATGACGGGCCCGGGGCAGTGGCAACTTGGTTGCCGAGCCGACCAAGCAATTCATCACCGGACGAAGTACGCGAAACGCAAAGGGCAAGAGCTAAAATGGTCGGGAAAACTGTTAAGCGGGGCATAGTTTTTCTTTCCAAAGAGGCTCGGGGACTCGATTTGTTCTTGAGCGTCTCCAAGGCGTGCCGTTACCCCTCAGCATTTTGGGGAAAACTTGGCCGTTTTTGAAATTGGAACTTCAATGCAGCGGCGTGCTATCGGTATAGCTGCTGCTGAAGCGAATCTCGAATGTTGTCGCTGATTCCGTGGGCAGCTGACTTCAGCAGGTCGTGATATTTCATTTTGCGTCCGTCATGCGTTACGATTCGCAGACTGGACGTCAGCATGCCGCGTTTGGGCAGTACTTCCTCGAGTTCGCTGAGCTGCACGGACTCAACAACCCGTATGATTACCCGATCTCCGCTCCGCACTCCGCAGGAAAGGGAAAACTCGCTGGGGAAGGTATCGCTAACCCCTGAAGCTTCCAGAGGACTGATGCAGATGGACATTTCTGGGCGGTGCCCAGGTGTTATTTCTCCGAGATCAGGGTCATTGAGCTAGGGCTGTCAGTACAGACCCGCGGATCACTGTTGCTAATTGCCATCCGGTTAGCAGCACGAAAGGCCACACAAAAGCAACTGCCGCGACTTTCCCCCATGACAACGGCAAGGACGGAAAATAGAACTCCGGCCGCGTCCCAAAGAACCAACCATGACCACCATGCAGACCGCGGAAGCCGATCCGAATAACGTGAAATGTGGTCACCTGGAAATCCGCTCGGTACACTCGACCTTGCTGCAGATTTTCAACTCGCTCGACATGCTCGGGCAGAACGCCCTGAACCCGATCTGCAGCGGCGGTCATCGCGGACGTCGTGTCCTGGTGCAATCCGTCCGATTGATCGGGCACGTTAATCCTTTGGGAGCCCTCTATCAGTGAGCGGCGGAACAAGACCCTTTCTTCTGCGTCCTCCAGCAAGTGCGATAACTTGGTAAAAGGGGCGGTCTCCGTTGGCAAATGGCGGTCCCACGTCGTCACCAAGGTCTGTGCCTGGCAGACGCGTCCAAGCCCCGCGCAGGTTCCGCATCGCTGTTGGCCGGCCCCACCGCAGGACACGCAGGTTCGCTGGACGTATCGGGTTTGTTGCTGCGACTGACCCCCGGAATAGACGGTGTAACTCTCTGGTTCCTGTCGGTTTCCCCGTCCTCCACAGGAGTTGCAATTCACCTTCCCATTCCCTCCACACGTCCAGCAGTATCTGACAATATCCCACTCGGAGCCCAGTGTGATCGGGTCGCGGTAGTCGGTGAACCCAGTCGGCGGACGTAAGGGAAATCGCTGTTCATCCCACATTGGAACAACTGGGTGCTGCAACCAACGCGTCGTTCCGGTTCCACCAGACACGTCAATGCCACGACGGACGGTCAAAAAACGCAACATCGCCGCATTCATCTGCTGATAGTTCGCGTGAACTTCCGAAAGAAAGCGAGCCAGAAACGGTGTCACCAGCGGATCTGCCTCTTCCACGTTCTTACATCCGTCGGCGACGCGGTGACGAATGAGCGCGGGTTGCGGATCGGCGGGGTGGCAGTCTGGG
>CAZHTX010000015.1:0-29282 GCA_964535475.1 uncultured Pirellulaceae bacterium | reverse complement strand
AATTCATCATGCGTCGAACGATCAACAAACGGCTGCTTTGCCTTTGGTTGCCCAACTGGCCCGTCCAGCGTCTGATCGCCGGCAACCGCAGCGACGACTCGCCTGACAAACCGACCGTGCTGTGGGGAGCCGATCCACGCCGCGGCCGCGTCGTCGTTGCTCGCTGTCAACTGGCGGCGGCTGTTGGTGTCGGCACTAACATGCCGCTCAGCCAAGCCGACTCGTTGCTCCGCGCCATCGCGGCGGCCGAAATTTGCTTGGAGCCTCATGACAGCCAAGCCGACATGGAAGCTTTATACGATCTGGCCGAACGGTGTGCTGAGCAATTCAGTCCCCTGATCGCACTCGAGCCGCTCGATGATTTCATGTGGGCTGGGCAAGTCCTGCATCAACCGCAAGCGTTATTGATGGATGTCACGGGGGTGAGCGCGCTGTTTGGAGGCGAAGATTGTTTATTACGGGAAGTAGCTAAGTTCGTCAGTAACCTTGGCTATCAAACGCGGTTGGCAATCGCCGACACGGCCGCCGCGGCCTGGGCAGTCGCACATTACACGCCACCCCAGACGCCCTCGCCATTCCAGCTCGAGGACATGCCAGCCTGGCTGGTTCCCGCTGGCGAACCGGCCGCCGCGCTGGCCAACTTGCCGATCGCCGCCCTGAGAGTTCGCAGCGAGACGACCAAACTGTTGCGGCGATTAGGCATTCATCAGATCGAAGCGCTGCGTCGTCTTCCCCGCAGTGGCTTGGCCAGTCGGCTGGGAACTACGCTGCTGCAACGGCTCGATCAAGCATTGGGTGAAATCGATGAACCTCTCCCCATGCACCACGCGGCTGCCAGCAACCGATTGACTACCGAACTGGAGTATCCGACCGCTGATCAAGATATTTTGGGGCACCACTTGGAGCAGCTCATTCAGCAGATCGCGGGCAGTTTGGCCCAGCGGCAATACGGCGCGTTGCGGATCAGTTGTCGCTTGGAGCTGCAGGCCGCTCCGGCAGTGGAATTTCGCTTGGGGTTATTTACTCCGACCGCCGACGCGGAGCATCTAATGCGATTATTCCGCGGGCACCTGACACAGCAACGCTTACCAGCCATGGCCCATCGCTTGACCGTCACCGTTACCATGTCGGGGCCGTTGGGTGTGCGACAACCGACCCTCGACGGCGTCGAAGCGGGCCCAGTCGGTTCGCTGGTGGAGTTAGCCCAATTAATCGACGCACTCAGCGGACGATTGGGTCGGGAACGCGTGCTGGGCATCGAAACGACTCATAATCCACTCCCCGAAGCGGCCATTCGCCTGCGCCCCCTGACCGGTCAACCGCCAGGAACGATCGTCCCGGGGCGCCCTCAGCCTCAACGCCGTAAGCATGGCAAAGCAAAAAAACGCAACAACACAAACCGTCGTCGCAAAGACAACCTGCCGGCCGAGCACTCAAGCGAGCACTCCATTCAAACGAACGCCAGCACTGCCAGCCCGGGCGATCCTCTCCGCCGCCCATTGAACTTATTACCACATCCCCAACGTATTCATCCACTCGACTCTGGCAACCTCAACCGCGCGATCGCATCTCCAACGGACCAACAACCGGCAGCCTATCAACAACAACCGCCTGACAAATTTCGCTTGGCAGGCAAAACCTATCAACTGGCGCGCTATTGGGGGCCGGAGCGATTGGAGACAGGTTGGTGGCACGGCCCGCTGCACCGCCGCGATTATTATCGCTTGGAAACGGTCGATGGAAGATGGTTATGGATTTACCATGACTTGCGACGTCATGGTTGGTTTTTGCACGGCTATTTCGCCT
Source organism: uncultured Pirellulaceae bacterium (assembly GCA_964535475.1). Taxonomy (GTDB): domain Bacteria; phylum Planctomycetota; class Planctomycetia; order Pirellulales; family Pirellulaceae; genus Laterigemmans. The sequence continues at coordinate 27,476 of CAZHTX010000015.1, read as the reverse complement.
GACACAGAACCGCGGAAGGTTAGCCGTTTGGGCGCTAGCCCCGGTTCTCGTTTTGAACCGAACTGCCGCCGCGCAAACAAACGGTGGCTAGCGCCAAAACCGCTAACGAAGCGGGTTAGCCGTTTGGGCGCTAGCCCCGGTTCTCGTTTTGAACGAACTACCGCCGCGCAAACAAACGGTGGCTAGCGCCAAAACCGCTAACAAGGGAAACGCTACGACTGTTCACCTGGATGCTTGACGACTTCTGAAATCGCTTCGTACTGACGTTCACGCAGCACACCGAGTTGGGCCCGCAAACGCTCGATCACCTCATCGAGCGCTTCGCGTCGCACGGCGCCCGCTTCGACTAAAATATCTTCTAAGCGGGGCATCGTCTCCAGTTGTAAAATGATTAATTCGCTGAGCTGATCACGTTCCAGATAGCCGAGTTGGACGGCCAGGTGGCCAAACGGTTCATTATGTTCACTTTGGTGAGCCAACACGTCAAAGACCTCCGCCATCGTCATCATGCCGTGCTCGACGGCAATCTGTCCCAGCGGGCGCCGGCATCGCATTTGATGCCTGAGCGCCGAGACAAACGCTTGGGGGCTGATCTGACCATCGTCGATCAAATCGAATGCAAACCACATGGTAAACCGAGCACAAGAGGGAAATGTGGCAAATTTCGAGTCAGCTCAACTCTACGTTATTTTCCCCAGCTCGGCCAACGAATAAGAGTAATTCCACTCCGCTCCGCTGACCGGGCATGGTTGCCTGACAGGCTATGCCCAAACCGCCCTGGCGAGTTCTTGTCGGCCCTAATGAGTACGCATTTCGCAACTGGCGCCACCGGCAGCTGGTAAGTAGCCTTCCATCGTATAGTCGACGACCATGCGATGGCTGCTGAACCGCCACGCCAGGGTGCTGATGGAATTCATCATGTGTTTGATCCAGCGGCGGGGGACCCCGTCGTCATCATGCTCGTAAAACATTGGAATGACTTCATTTTCCAATGTTTCATACAGCGCCAAAGCATCTCGTTGGTCAGTGATCTCGTCATCGTTATGGCTGCGACCGTTGCCGATGGCAAAACCATTTCCGCCGTTATAAGCTTCGGCCCACCAGCCATCGAGGATACTGCAATTCAGTCCACCATTGAGCACGACTTTTTGGCCGCTGGTACCGCTCGCTTCCAAGGGGCGGCGTGGGTTGTTCAACCACACGTCAACACCTTGGATTAAGTGACGGCAGACGTTGATATCATAATCTTCCACGAAGGCCACGCGGCCCGCGAAGCGAGAATCGTGACGCAAGTTGGCAATCTCTTGAATGAATCGTTTCCCCGGTTCGTCCTTGGGGTGAGACTTGCCAGCGTAAATTAATTGCACCGGCTGCGTCGTGCTGGACAGCATCGCCGAGATTCGATCAAGATCGCTGAATAATAAATTGGCCCGTTTGTAAGTGGCAAAGCGGCGGCCAAATCCGATCGTCAGCACTTGAGGATCCAGCACGTTCCGAGCCGCTTCGATCACGCTGTCACTTTCACCCCGGCGACGGCACTGGCGGGAGACGCGACGACGCACGAACGCCAGCAACAAATTCTTCAGCGCGTTGTGGGTTTCCCAAAGTTCACCTGGGTCGACATCATGAATCGCTTGCCAAACCTCAGGTTGTCCCATGCGACCTTTCCAGCCCGCGGGGAAGTGTTTGTCATAGAGCTGTGCCATCTGACCGGCCAGCCAGCTGGGGATGTGCACGCCGTTGGTGATGTGCCCAATCGGAATCTCATCTTCATTGCGTTCGGGCCAGAGAGGCGCCCACATGCGTCGTGAGATTACGCCGTGCAGATTGCTAACCGCGTTCGCTCGGCGGCTCAGCTTCATCCCAATCACCGTCATGCAAAAGGGTTCCTGCATGTTATCAGGATCGACGCGTCCCAAGCCGAGCAATTGCTCATGACTGATGCCCAATTGGTCGCGGAGCGGCCCCAGGTGCTCTTCGACCAAATCGGCGGGAAAGCGATCATGCCCAGCCGGCACGGGGGTGTGCGTGGTAAAGACGGTATTTCGCGCCGTCTCATGAACCGCTTCTTCATAACTGCGACCGTCTTCCTGCATCCGTTGCCGCACGACTTCCAGTGAGCCGAAGGCGGAGTGCCCTTCGTTGAGGTGATACACACCAGGCTCTATGCCGGCCGCATGCAGCGCGCGGACCCCGCCCACGCCGAGCACTAATTCTTGACGAATTCGCGTCCGCTGGTCACCACCGTACAGGCGACTGGTCAATTCACGATCCTCTGGCTTATTTTGCTCGACATTGCAATCCAACAAATACAGCCGCACGCGACCGACGTGCATCAACCAGACCTTGGCAGCCAGTTCGCCGTCGCGAGTTTGGATGCTAACTTCGATCGGTTCACCATTGCTGCCGATGGCCGGCTCGATCGGCAAATTGTCAATCTTCGTCTCAAAATAATCTTCTCGCTGGTAACCCTCTTCATCGAGGTACTGACGAAAGTATCCGTGAGAATAGTACAAACCGATCGCGACCAGTGGCACACCCAGCCCCGATGCGCTCTTGATATGGTCGCCAGCCAAAACCCCCAAACCACCCGAGTAAATCGGAATTGATTCGTGAATGCCAAATTCGGCGGAGAAGTAAGCGACAGGGTGCGCGCCCAGCACGCCGGCCGTGCCCGAGGACCAAGTGTTGGTCTCCTCGAGGTATTCCTGCAAGCGACGATGGGCGTAGTTAATGCGGCTGTGCAGCACCATCTCATTCGCTCGCAATGCCAAACGCTCGGGGGTGAACTCCCGCAGCAAAGCGATCGGATTGTGGTCTAACTGTCGCCATCGAATCGGATCAATATCGCGAAACAGCTGGTCGCATTCCGGATGCCAGGACCACCACAAATTACGAGCGAGTGACCACAATTTCTTGTACAGATCACGCCCCTCGGGGGTCAAATTCTCCAAAGGCGCTTCACTGGATTGTCCTTCAACGGCAACCGGTGTTTGGATGGTGCTCATGGCCAACGTGTATCCTGATAGGGTGCGAACAAACGGTTGTTAACCCGAGTTATAGTCCTTCGAACTGAGCCGCAAAAGTTTGCCAGCCCAGATTGTCTCAATCTCAATCAAAGTTTCCTAATGCATATATCGTCATTTGTCGAGCGTCTCGACAGCCCAGCACTCGATGAGCTCCGCAAAGAATTGGCCAAACTGGCTCCCTCACTGGAAAAACCGGCAGCCTGGCCGGCTGAACAACTGAAATTATGTGCTCGTGCCGGTGTCTATCGTTGGTTCATACCTGTGGAGTCTGGGGGGCTTGGGTGGAATGAAGAAGAGAAAACTCGCGGGTATTTGCTGCTCGCCCGCTCCTGCCTGACGACAACGTTTGTGATCACTCAATTGATGGGAGCTATCCGCCGGGTAGCGGGAAGTGCCAACGTCGCACTGGCGGCGGAGTGGCTCCAGCCGCTGCTCGCCGGCCAGCGGTTTGCCACCGTTGGCATCAGCCATTTGACCACCAGCCGACAACACTTGAATCGTCCAGCGTTGCGGGCTCAGCAAGAGCGCGATCATTATGTGCTCGATGGCTACTGCCCGTGGGTGACCGGGGGTTCGCAAGCCGACGGGTTGGTCGTGGGGGCCACGCTCGACGACGGTCGCGAGTTGCTGGCGATGGTTCCCACCGAAACCCCCGGTGTAAAACCATTTCCCGGAGCCTCTTTGCTGGCACTGTCGGCTTCCCGCACCGATAAGGTCGAATTTGAACGGGTGGTGGTGACTGCGGAAATGATTATCGCCGGACCAATCAACGATGTGATGTCGGCCGGGCAAGGGGCTGGAACGGGCGGACTGCAGACGTCAACGTTGGCGATTGGGTTGTGTGGAGCGGCACTCGACTTCTTGCGAGAAGAAGCCACGCGGCGAACCGATCTGAGCGTTGTGGCCGAAAGTTTAGAACAGCAGGTCGTGGGCTTGGAAAGTGAACTATTGGAATTCGCAGCGGGCCGCCCCGGTTGTGATCCCGCCGACCTCCGCGGCCGCGCGAACCGACTGGTGCTGCGCGTCACGCAAGCCGCTTTGACCGCCTCGAAAGGGGCCGGCTTTGTCAGCGGACATCCGGCCGGACGTTGGTGCCGCGAAGCGATGTTCTTTCTTGTTTGGAGCTGTCCGCAACCGGTCAGCCAAGCGCATCTCTGCGAGTTGGCCGGCCTACCGGTGGACTGATTGCTGCCTTGGTTCTGCAGCCATCGTGCCTGAAAGTGTCGGCTCAGCGGGACAGATGGCCAAGCAGATCCAGCCGTCGGTTAATTGCAACATGCCGACGGTTAACTTGGCCGCATCGGGATGGGACGCCAAAGACTTTGCCACCAGCGGCAATTCACGATCTTTGTGTAAGACCTTATTAAAAATAGCTCTAACTGGAATCCGCTCACGCATGCCCAAACGTGGGCCATCAATCCGCAACACACCTTCGCGCCGCAAGCTGGTTTGCAAACCGTCAATCACGGGGCGATAAGCAACTCGCACTACAAAGTGGCTGAGGTTCAAATCACGTTCGTCAGTCAACCGCACAACGCGCAACGTCAGCCACAACCGATCCTCTTCAATTTCCACGGTGATCGGTCGCGTGTTGGCAAACTGGATCTTTACGTTAGGCGGCAAATCAACATCCAATTCGGGAGCCTCGGCACCAAACATCTCCATCAGCTGCGCGTAGATCTCAGTTAACGCTTGAGGTTCTCCGGCAGGTGCCAAGCTCTCGAATGTATTGTTCAATGTTGACTGGTGAACTTGGATGCTCAACAGGCTGTTACTCAAGGCGCGTGGCCGGGGCGTAAAGGCGGCCATCTGCCAGTTGCCAGCGACACGATAGCGGGCCACCAAACGCGATTCGGTGGTCTGCAAATCGACAACCAGGGGACTGAGCCGCAAACGTCCCAGCGGTCCCAACAAACGCTCACTGAGCTCACTCGACGCACGATCGATCTCTTGGTTAATCTCGGTCGACACAGTGGTCTCGATCTCCTCCCGCACCAGCTTCTCCGACTGCCGCCGGGCCGCCGCCGCCCGGTCGCGATATTGCGAAAGGGCAATCCCGCGGACCAATGACTCGATCACGGGAAAACCATCAAAGTCGGTTTGCATGCCTCGTAATCTGACTTGCGAATTGACGTCGGCGGCGGTTTCTCCAATCTCAATGCCACCTCGATTCACTCGCAGTTCCGTCGCCGCATTAAAGTTCGATAGCGAGCGGTTGGCAATCCGCACGGGCCAGCGGCTGGAATCGGTAGTGCCATGCACGGCTCCCCGCGTGAACAGATTTAGGTGCCAAGCGTCGTGATTGGGCAGCAGCTGGAAAGCGAGTCGACTATGGACAACTCCGGTACCACGCACGGGCACGCCGACGATGGTTTGCCGAATGGGCGTGGTGCGAGCGGGTATCTCGGGTAACAGCCGCTCCATGAAACTGGCGGAGACTGCCAGCCGCAAATTGCCATTGCGATAGTAATCGTTGACGGCCTCAGCCACCGCGACGGCCGACGGATGCTCTGAAAATCGCAATGATTGAACTGTCGCGGCGACTTCGATCTTGCCCAAATCGAGCGAGTCGGACTCGAGGCGTTCGAGCTGTCGCAGCAACATCACATAGTCGATGGGCGAATCGGCCCAGGGACGAATGTCGCGGACCAAGCGATGAACGGTGGGATCATCCAACCAACTGGCTTGCTCCTCACTGAGACCTTCCCATTCGATGCGAGAGAGTAACCGTTGGGCCAGTATGCGTCGCGTCTCGACATCGGCTTGCTGATCATGGCTGACGATTTCATCGAGCATCAGGTAGCGTTCCCAGCCCTTGAAATCGCCCGTCTCATGACAACGGGCCAGCAATGCGTCAGCGGTCGCTGCCAACGCGGGGGTCTCGCGATTTCGCAGCCCCACGGTCCGCCAATGACTGGTCGTATCACCCACGTTCCAAATCGCCTGCCAAACCGCGGCGCGGCGTAACAGCGAATGCGCGGCCCGCAAGACCAGTTGTTGCAACTCGCGATGCTCCCTCCGTGCTTCCCCGGCGGCGAGCCCCGCCATTGCAAGCTGCCGGAGTGAACCGATCAGTTCGCCCGCTTGAGGTGCTTGCAACGAGGGCAAGGATTGCAGTTCCTGCAAATGTTGACGGACATCCAAAATCCACGGTCGCAAGGTTGCCAACTCTTCACGTTCTGACAACTTCGACAGCGTCGCGTTCAGTCGAGGCGTCTCGGGCCAAGCCATGCCGTGCGGGACCACCTCTAACTTGCGGCGGCCAGTCGCGTTGTCGCCCGCAGTGTTTGCACCCTCAATCTGCGATGCGGATTGGCTGGCTTGTTCCCGTTCGCGAGCGCTGATCGCCGCCGGATCGTCAGAGATAAACAGATTCGCGCCAGCAGAAAATAGCGCGGGCCCGGACGCATCGTCCGCTCCGTCGCGATCACGGTCTGCAACGCTCCAGCGGTCGCCTGGTCGGTAATTCACCGCCGTCGCTCGGGTTGACCCCGCGTCGTAAACATCACCAGCAGCGCGGCCATCGCCAGCGAATCCGCTCCCCGCCAGCTCTGCTTGACGATCTGGCACCGGGGCCAGCAAAGTTGCCCGCGCCATTGGCTCTCCTGCCGGTCGCGGCAAAACATCGGACGGGCATAGCACATCGGCTTGCGAGTCGCTGGCTATCCCCCGCGGGTTCCGCATGGCCCAACGCAAATAATACTGCTGATCGATCGCCTGCGGGTCGAGCTCGGCGTTTGCCCGACCGCTGGAATCGAGCGTGCGGGGCGGCGCGTAATCTCGTTGCGAATTGGCGGCGCCGCGAGCGGCGTTCTGTCCCGCATTTGGCCCCTGCACGTCGGCTAGCTGCAACCCCAGAACACCACGCACACGAGGCGCACCAATCAGCACGACGATCACGGCGCTGACGGCCAGTGCTGGCCAAAACAAAATCTTCGCGTTGCGTTTCCGTCGCATTTCCGACGATCCTTCCTGGGAGTCGAAGAGCTTACTTCGATGGCTTTACCGCCCCGCCCAAGACGGCACACCACCAGGAGTGTTTGTTCGGCCCGGCCCTCCAGATGCGTCCAGTGGATCTTGGCCGATGCGCGCATTCGCTACGGTCGCTATAATTTGCCACGCGGGAACTCGTTAGATCGACGCTGCCCTAGTTATTACTGCCCTGCCTGCGTCTCCACCAAGACGGTATCCTCATGTTCGTAGCCCGGTGCGCAGCAACAAATTAGCTGAAGGGTCTCGTTGCCCGTGTTGGTTATTTGATGCACCGCGCCGGGAGGAATCGCAATCGCATCCCCCGGACCGACCACCTGACGCTCTTGGTCGATCATCATTTCCCCCTCGCCGACTAGAATGAAGTAGATTTCCTCCGTTTGAGGGTGATAGTGGGGCGTGGTGGTCAGCCCCGGTCCGATACGTGCTTCGGCCAACGATTGGTTGCGGATCGCCGAATTTCGGTGAGCCAATAATTCGCGAATTTCCGAGCCGTCTTTAGTGATGAACGGCGTCGCTTTTTCTAGATTTTGAATGTCCATATGTCTCTGCGCGTAATGTTGATGGCCGGATCGATGGAAGCGGGAGGCAGCGAACAACAAACGCTGTTGCTGCTGCAGCATCTTAACCGCCAACGCTTTGCGCCTGAACTCTACTTGACGCGACGTTGTGGCAGCTTGTTGTCACGCATACCCGCCGATGTGCCCGTCTTTGCTTTTGATGATCAACCGTTTCAGCCCCGCCTGAATTGGCCCGGACGTTGGCATCACCGTTTAGTGCGCCATCTTCGCGATCACATCCAATCGCGACGCATCGAAGTCGTCTATGACCGCACATTTCACATGTCCCTGCTCGCCGGCCCGGCCTGTGGTCGCACCGTGCCTCGGGTTGCCACCATCGTCAGTCCACCCGATCAAGATTTACCAGCCAGTGAATCACGTTTTTTGACGACCAAACGTCGTCGCTTGGCGAAATCTTACCGCCAGGCTCATCATGTGTTGACCGTCAGCGAGGCGGTGCGGCAAGCAGCGATCACTTATTACGATTTGCCACCGCAGCAAGTGACCACGGTTCATAACCCGGTCGATCGGGCCGCCTTGTTGGCCAGTTGCCAAGCGAGCAACCCGGCGGCAATTGCGGCTCCTGCGATAACTTCGCGAAACCAGCTGCGGATTGCTTGCATTGGTCGCATGAGCCAGGAGAAAGGGCAAGACGTGCTGCTGCGAGCGATCAGCCTGCTGGCACGTAACAATTCCGCGGCCAGGCTGGAAGTAAGTGTCTTGATGATCGGCGACGGTCCTCAGCGACCAGCCTTAGAGCAACTCGCCGAGGACTTGGGCATCCGCCAGCAGATCCACTTTACCGGCCAACGCGCCGAGGTTGCCAGCTTGTTATCCGGCTGTCAATTGCTCGTCAGTCCCTCGCGGTATGAAGGTCTTTCCAATGTCATCTTGGAGGCCTTTGCCCTCGAAGTCCCCGTGATCGCTACGTCGGTCGGCGGCAGTCCCGAACTAGTCCAGCACGAAGTCACCGGTTTATTGATTGCCCCCGATCAGCCAGCGGAACTCGCCGCAGCGATCGAACAAATACATCGGCACCCAAAACAAGCAGCGGAGTACAGTCGCCGGGCGAGCGAGTTGGTCAGCAACAAATTTTCACTGCAAACCTATCTCAACCAAATCGAAGAACGATTACTCGCGGCAGCCGCGGACTGACTAATCAGCTGTCAGCCGGCTTGGCCTGCGGTTTGGCAACGGACGTTATGTCTTGAGGAGCTGTTGCTGGAGCCCCTGTTGCTGGAGCCCCTGTTGCCTGCGTCTTCAATTTGTCCGCAGCAGCTTCAGCGCGGGCTTGGCAAAGCACTTCGAGTTTGTCTATTTGCCCGTCGAGCGCGGCTAGATCTTTTAGTATTTGCTCGCGTTGACTGCGCAGGCTGGCTAAACGTTTTTCCGGACGAATGCGGAACAACCGCTGCAGCAAATCAAATAACACCAAAGCCCGCAGAGCCTTCGTGGAAACACCTCGCAACCGGTAGACCCTGGCCATTTTGGTCAGCTGTTGAACCTTGGCCACTTTTGCCAAGCGAGTTGCTCTTAAGACTTGCAATGATCGCAAGAAGGAAATGATCGGCAACAAAATGATTGCCAGGTCCAACCAGTGCTTTTTGCAATACACTAATTTCTTCTCGGCGGCTGAAATCATCACGATGAATTCAGTCGTAAAGGCAAACCAAATCAAACCGGTGCTGAAATGCAATCCGTAACGCAGAGTCGGATAGCGATCAACTTGTTCCTTCAGAAAAAACTCAATCCCCAACACGGGCAAAATGAGCACGGCGATACCCAACATGGGAATGCTGAAAAATCGCACCAGCGATTCACGCAGCTGGTCATTCGGTTGTTGCCAGCCAACCCAGGGAAACCAAATGGCCTCGCCCATTTCGGGAGAACGTAAACACATCCGCAAAGGCGGGAATACACAACAACTTAGGGCGTGCAAGTGTTGTCGACGCTGCCCCAGCCCGCGCGGTCGAACCAACCAATAGAACACCGCTTCGGCAACAAATAACGGCCAAATCGCCAACATGAACCAGCCAACGAGCTGAGCGAGCGCTGCTACGGGAGGTTCCACCGACAAAGTCAGTTCCACCGGCGGCTCGGCACTTTCATTACCAGCCGATCCAGTTGCCAACCCTGCTGTGTCATCGGCCACTGGCGTTACTTCGGCCGCCAGTTCGCCTTCCGTTGTCGCGTTCGTTAGCTGCTCGTCGAGCGCACGTTCGCTCAGCGAAGGCATATCGACAAAGATCACCACCAGCGTTGCCAGGGCGAGCAAAAAAGCGACAGCCAAGCCGAACATCGCAGGCGCAAACAGCACGGCGAGACGTCGTCGTCTTTGCGGTGAATTAAAGAGCGAGAGTTTCACGCGACCAGAAACCGTTGCACGCGGTGATTGTTGGAATCTAATACAAAAAGTCTTCCTTGCGAATCGAGCACGACGCCCCAGGGTTGATAGAATTCCCCCTCGTCGTGACCGGGGCGACCGAGGATCCCCAGTGATTCGCCACTGGGTGTAAATCGTTGCACCCGCTGGTTGCCGTATTCGCAGACATACAACATGCCCTCGGAATCAAAAGCCAAATCATAAGGATAATACAATTGACCCGGCTGCTGACCTTCGCCTCCCCAAATTGCCCGCAGCGTTGGTTTGCCGCTGACGTCAAATACCTGGATGCGGTGGTTGCAGGCATCGGCGATCCAGAGCGTTTGACCGTCATCGCTGAGCACTAAACTTTGCGGCCTCACAAAACTTCCCGGTTCCCTCCCGGTACCTCCCCAAGCGTCCACGAAATTGCCCTCTGGGTCAAATCGTTGGATGCGATCGGAATCTCCATACTCACCCACATAGGTGACACCTTCGCGATCGCGAACCGCATCGGTCACGAACGCGAACTGACCCGGCTGGTGCCCCGCCACACCACCGATCGTTTGCTCCTCCAGCGGTTCACCGGTGAGCGTGAAGACCAGCATCCGGTAGTAATGGGTATCGGCCACCAGCAGTTGATCGTTGGCGTCAACCGCCAAGCCGGTGGGACGTCCGTACTCGGTCTTGGGCATCTTCCAGCCCCGTAAGTAGTTGCCGTCGCCATCGAAGACTTGGATTCGCCCGGTGGTATCCACCAAGTACAAATGGTCATGTCGGTCGATCGCGACTGCGCGGGGCTTGAGCACCCGCCCGGAACTCAACCCCCTCCGCCCCCAGACCGCATCGGGAGTGACCCGGCCCAAGTCACTGGGTGGCCCCAAACAGCCGGAGAGTGTCAGCAGGGAAGCGCCCATTGCGGAGGCTCCCAGAGCGAGCGTGCTCTGCTTGAGAAACAGCCGGCGGCCCGCGACCTCTGGTAAATTTTCTTGCGAAGGCGGTTTCATACCAGACGAAAGGGCTCAAGTAACGAATTGAAGGAGTTTGATCTCGCGATATTCCCAGCGACCACCACATTCCCAGCGACCAGAATTCCAGTGTCAGCTGGAAAGGACTGCGTCACCCGGGCGAATCACCGCAGTTGTTGCCGAGGGGCTGCTCCCTTAGAATACTCGATTCGGTCTTCCCTTGTTCCGCCGATTCCTTTGCTCACTCTCGATTTGCCCTGCTTGGCGAACATTAGTCTATGGCGAACATTGTTGATTTGCGGCGGGCTGATGACCCCAGCGACATGGTCCACCGAGCGGTGCAAGTGTTGGCCGAAGGGGGGCTGCTGGCTGTACCGACCGACACAACCTATGCGTTAGCCGCTTGCGCCCTATCGCATGAACCGGTGGCCCGCATGCTCGACATTTTGGCTCAAATTTGTCCCCAGCCGCCCACCGGCCCGATTTTAGCAGTTCCCAGTGCGGAAGCTGCCTGGGATTACATCAACCCGAACCAACCCCTCGCCAGGCGTTTGGCTAGGCGTTGTTGGCCTGGTCCGATTACACTGGAGTTGGCTTGTGGTGCTGCCGATTCCGCCGCCATGCAATTACCGGAATCGCTTCGCGTGGCGTTCATGGATGCGGACGGCTATTTGCCGATGCGTGTCGTCGGGCACCCGTTTATTCAACAATTGCATCGTTTTTTAGCCGGTCCGATCGTGCTGGCCGGCACTTATTCCGAAGGCGACAAACCACACACCACTTGCAGTCAGTGCGCCACCGCGACCGGGGATCGCATCCCCCTGCTTCTCGATGACGGCCCAACACGGTACGGTGGTCCGGCTACCGTGGTTCGTGTAGTGGACAATAGTTACCAAATACGACTTGAGGGCGTTGTGGAATCGGGGGCAATCGAAAAATTCGCGAAACCGCTGGTTGTGCTGGTCTGCACCGGCAACACTTGTCGCAGTCCGATGGCTGAGGTCATGCTGCGGCAGCGTTTAAAGGGAGCCACCCAGGGCGAAGATGCAGTGGGCGTGGTTAGCGCCGGGATCGCCGCTTTCCAGGGGGATCAAGCCAGCAGTCAAGCGGTCGAAGTGATGGGCAAGCGCGGTTTGGACTTGACGGGACATGCCAGCCAGCCGATGACGGAACAGTTGTTACAATTAGCAGACGTGGTGCTGACCATGACTCGCGGGCACCGGGAAGCGATTCTGATGCGATATCCAGAAGCTGCCGACCGCGTGCACACCTTGCGAATCGACGGCGGCGACATCGCCGATCCAGTCGGAGCACCGCTTGAGGTTTACCAACAATGCGCTGACCAGATCGACAGCCAGCTGGAGATTTGGATTGAGCGTTTGCAAGATCAGTGGAACACCGGGACAGAGCTATGATGCGAATCAGCTTGGGAAGTGATCACCGCGGCGTTAGCATTCGCCCCCGCTTGATCCAAACGTTAGAAGCCAACGGGTTCACCTGCTGTGACGAGGGTACCTCGACCACGGCCGCCTGCGACTATCCAGATATCGCCGCCATCGTAGCCCGCAAAGTCAGCTGCGGAGAAGCCGATCGCGGCATCTTGATCTGCGGCAGCGGCTTGGGAATGGCGATCACGGCCAACAAGTTTCCCGGCGTTCGCGCGGCTCCCTGCTACGAAAAAGTCATGGTCGAAATGGCTCGACGCCACAACGACGTCAACGTGCTCTGCTTGCCCGGCGACATGATCGGCGATCGCCCCATCGACGAACTCGTCCTGCTGTGGCTCAACACCGAATTCGAAGGCGGACGTCATGCCCGTCGTGTCGAAAAAATCTGCCAAGTGGAACAGAGCAACATCAGCCAAATCTCAAGCTGAGCCGACGGCGCTAGCCGCGGGCGTTTCGGGCAAAATAATGACCACACGCCAGAGGCCCGACGCTAGCGCATTCGGCTCAGAGCGGGCCCAGAGCAAACGTACGCCTCGCGTCGTCTACTTTCAGAAAGTTGACTTCGGTTGATAGCCGTAGTCAGGCGATTGCATGGGAACCGCGTTGGGATCGCTGATCGGCTGGCCGGTCATCAACAGGTATCCCACTGCGCCGAACACCAACATCAGCGGCTCGGTGGCGACCATCCCGATGCAACAGGTCAACAGCACCGGCACGATCATCAGGGCACGCACGATCCACCACAGCAGAAACCCGTTTAACAAATTTTTGGTGGCGATCTGCAAGGCGGTCCCCATACTACCACTCTCGCCCGCGCGATTGTCCAAGGCCAAGAAGAACTTTGGCCAGACAAACAACAACACAATCGCATTCAATAAACCGCTACCGAAGGTGATCCCAATGGAAACGAACATCAGTTCCGGATCGCCTTGCAAATTTTGCCCCGGCTGCCCCGGCTGCAACTGAAAATTGGCTATCTGACTGATCAGCGTCAGCACAAAAAAAGGAATCAGGACTGGAATCAGTTTGACGAAAATCGAAACAGGCATGAACACATTTGCCGGCGAAGCATGTTCATTGCGGCACACCTTCAATGCCACGTTACCAAGCCCCAGCCAGATATACCAACTGAAAATCCCAATCACAAAAGTAAGTGCGATATTGATCAAGTTTTGCACATCCTGATCCAACCCGTCGCCGAGCATGCTAGCTGCGCCTATGACCATACCGACCAGCATCCCTAAGCCGACCGAGACCGCGATGTAGATCAGGCCACCCAGCACCAAAGGTTGCCACCTAGCGATAAAAATCGCCCATCCCAAACTGAAAATCTGGTCCATCCTGGCCCGCTGAATCATCAAATCGCCGCGCGGCAACGCCTCTCCCACGAGGTCCTCTTCACCACTTCCCGAAGCGAAGGCGTAAGGATTATCTCCGGCATATGTTCCACCGGCCTTGCCGCCGCCAACGGGCGGAAAAGCAGAACCGGGCAAAGCAGAGCCGGGCGTGGCCGACTGGGGAACGGTAAACGAACCCATCTGCCTGGGACCGGTATTGAATTGACCTCCGGCCTCTGGACCGCCACCTGATGACTCAGCCGGTCGCTCTTGTGCGGGAACGCGAAAAGTATGCTGACAAGCTGGACAGCGGGCCATCCGCCCCACCGCCGAAGCGGGTAACTCGAGGGTGGATTGGCATTGGGGGCAAGCTTGTCGGATCGTATCCATGTGACTGTTCTGTGTCGCGGATGGGGGGGCTAGCGGGCGCTGTGACTGCAAACGGAGTTTAGCTTATCGCGGCGCGCCGGCGTGAGGTCATTGAACCAAAAAGACCGTTACTCGGGGGAGACATCGGAGCGTGCTGATTGAGTCGGCGAGAAAAAAATCGGTCAATAGGAAGCGTAAATCCCGCAGCAAATCCTCCGCAATCGCTTTGGCACCCTCCCGCAACGGCCGGTTTTTGTTATGTTTTTCGGGGATTTAGTGCTCTTCTTGAGCAAACACGCGGATCAAAACGCCAAAAAATGGAAACTTCGCCGTGCCGGCACGCGCTGACATCAAAAAAATATTGCTGATTGGAAGTGGCCCGATTGTGATCGGCCAAGCTTGCGAGTTCGATTACTCGGGCACGCAAGCCTGCAAGGCGCTCCGCGAAGAAGGTTACGAGGTGGTGCTGGTTAATAGCAACCCGGCCACCATCATGACCGACCCCCAAACGGCAGATGCTACTTACATCGAGCCGTTGACTTGGCAGATGGTCGAAAAGGTCATTGAACGCGAACGGCCGGACGCATTACTGCCGACGCTCGGTGGTCAAACCGGCTTGAACCTGGCGATGGACCTGTCTGAGCACGGCGTGCTCGATAAGTATGGCGTGGAGATGATCGGAGCCAACGCCAAGGTGATCGCCAAAGCCGAGGAGCGTGACCAATTCAAAGCGGCGATGGAAAAGATCGGCCTGGATGTCTGTCGCGGGGAAACCGTGCACACCCTCGAAGAAGCGCGAGCCGCTGTTACCGAAATCGGTCTGCCCTGCGTGGTCCGCCCCAGCTATACGCTCGGCGGCTCCGGTTCGGCCATCGCGTACAATCGTGACGAATTTGATGACTTAGTCAAAAATGGACTCGATCAAAGTCCGGTCCGCGAAGTCTTGATCGAAGAATCGATCATTGGCTGGAAAGAATATGAGATGGAGGTCATGCGAGACCTCGACGATAACGTGGTAATTATCTGCGCGATCGAAAACTTTGACGCCATGGGCGTCCACACAGGCGACTCGATCACGGTTGCCCCCGCGCAAACCCTGACCGACAAAGAGTACCAGCGGATGCGAGTCGCCTCGCTGGCGGTGATCCGTGAGATTGGGGTGGAGACCGGGGGCAGCAACATTCAATTCGCGATCGAACCGACAACCGGTCGCATGATTGTCATCGAGATGAACCCCCGCGTCTCGCGAAGCAGCGCATTGGCCAGCAAAGCGACCGGTTTTCCGATTGCAAAAATTGCCGCCAAACTGGCTGTCGGCTATCGACTCTGGGAATTGCCGAACGACATCACGCAGAAGACCAAAGCCTGCTTCGAGCCGTCAATCGACTACGTCGTCACCAAGATCCCCCGCTTCGCTTTTGAAAAATTTCCCGAGGCCGATGCCACGCTGACCACGCAGATGAAAAGCGTGGGAGAGACGATGGCGATTGGTAGAACTTTCCAAGAATCGTTGCAGAAGGCGTTGCGAGGACTGGAAATCGGCGTGTTTGGCTTGGGAGCCGACAGCAAGGATCGCTGGGGAACGGAAACGCAACCCGACATGGACGAAATTCGGGCTCGCCTCAGCACGCCCGGCGCGGGACGCATTTTCTTTATTCGCTACGCCATGCTAGCCGGCATGACCCAAGAAGAGATCTACGATCTCACGCATATTGATTATTGGTTCCTTGATTCGATTGCTCAATTGATTGAGCTGGAATCGCAATTGCGGAACGTGGGCCCCCTTGAGCAACTGACCAAGGAGCAGATCCTCATCGCCAAGCGAGCCGGTTTTTCCGATCGTCAATTGGGCACGATCTTCCATAAAACCGAACTGCAAATCCGCGCCCGCCGCAAAGAACTGGGGGTCCTGCCGGTCTTCAAGAGCGTCGATACTTGCGCCGCCGAATTCGAAGCAGTCACTCCTTATTTCTACAGCACCTATGAATCGGAAAGCGAAGTCCCGGCGAAGTCCTCCAAGCCGCGAGTGATCATTCTCGGCGGTGGACCCAACCGCATCGGTCAAGGGATTGAGTTTGACTACTGTTGCTGTCACGCCAGTTTTGCGCTGCGAGAAATGGGCGTGGAAAGTGTGATGGTAAATAGCAACCCGGAAACGGTCAGCACCGATTATGACACCAGCGATTTGCTCTTCTTTGAACCACTCACGATCGAAGATGTGCTCAATATCTGCGATGAGATTCAACCTGACGGCGTGATTGTCCAGTTCGGCGGACAAACGCCGCTGAATCTTGCTCGCGGGCTCAAGGATGCCGGGGTCCCCATCATCGGTACGTCGGTTGAAACCATCGAGTCAGCCGAGGATCGCGAACTGTTCCAACGCATGATCGAAGAGCTAGGCTTGCGGCAACCGCCTGCTGGTATCGCCCGCACGATGAGCGAAGCTCGCGGCGAAGTCAAACGGATCGGTTATCCTGTGCTTGTGCGACCAAGCTTCGTCCTCGGCGGTCGCGCGATGGAGATCTGTTACGACAAGTTTCAGTTTGATCGCTTCGTGGCCGAGGCGTTCGTGGTCGCTGAAGGTCAACCAGTGCTGATCGACCGTTTCCTTGAAGATGCCACCGAAGTCGACGTCGACGCGCTCTGCGATGGTGAAACCTGCGTGGTGATGGGCATCATGGAGCATATTGAAGAGGCCGGAGTTCACTCGGGGGACTCGGCATGTGCGATCCCACCCTTCGATCTCGCCGAAGATGTGCTGGAAACGATTCGCCAAGCCACTCAGCAATTGGCCAAACGGCTGAACGTGGTCGGCCTGATGAATATTCAGTTCGCCATCAAACAGGAAGATGCGGGAGCGGTCGTTTACATCCTCGAAGTCAACCCGCGGGCCAGCCGCACGGTACCCTTCGTCGCCAAAGCCACGGGAGTGCCCGTCGCCGGTTTAGCAACCAAAGTCATGTGGGGCAAAAAGTTGACCGAGCTGGGGATTACCAGCCAGCCGATTCCCCGGCATGTTTCGATTAAAGAGAGTGTTTTCCCGTTCCGGAAGTTTGCCGGTGTCGACATCGTCTTGGGCCCCGAAATGCGGTCCACCGGCGAAGTGATGGGGATCAGCGAAACGTTTGCCATGGCCTTTGCCAAAAGTCAATTGGCTGCCGGGGCCGTGCTGCCGACCACCGGCAATGTCTTCCTCAGCCTCTCGGCGCGACATAAACCTCACGTGCTGGAAATCGGTCGCAGCTTGATCGAACTTGGGTTCTCCGTGCTAGCGACGACTGGCACTGCCGATCGACTGGAAGAAGCCGGCTTGCCCGTCACCCGCGTTCGTAAAATCGCAGAGGGACATCCCAACTTGATCGACTATCTCAAGAACGAAGATGTGCATTTGGTGATCAACACCCCCAGCGGCAAAGGCGCGCGGACCGACGAAGGAAAAATTCGCGCCACGGCTGTTCAGCATGGCATCCCCTGCATCACCACGATCACGGCCACCCGCGCCGCGATTCAAGGCATGGCGGCGGAACGCGATTCCTCGATGACCGTCCAGTCGCTGCAGGATCGTTACGCCGAGAAGCCTACGTCGCCTCTCGCTCCGCGAAAGTAATCTATAAGTCGCCTTTCGCTCCGCCGAAAGTTTCTGCAATTCTAATTGTTCCTCGCCAATGGGCGGAACTCTAGAAGCGATCTAATTAAATAGCGGAATCGATTTCCGCCGATTGGCAATACGGTTCGTTTTATCGCTATGTTTAGCTCGATGATCACGTTGTGGTGGATCAAGCGGTCGATCGCGACCGCTGTTGTCATTGGGTGCGCTGGACCGATCCAAGGTGCAAGGAGCGTTGGCCGATGGCCAGAAGCAGAAAGAAGTCACTGAGTTTCACCCCAGCGACGCACCTCAGCAGATGCGGTCTTGAAAAACCCCCAAGCTCATGCTGCCTAAGGCAAGTCCAAACGAAGAAGACAATCTGTCTATCCCTATGCCTGCTCATTCCGATTCAGTGCCGGAAGATAAGAAATCGTGAACGTTGCGGTCATTAGCTTTTTGTAAAAGTTCTAAAAACTTAAGCGCTTCTTGGTTACTAGCAGTGAGAAATTTTTTAAATCAACATGTGTTAATGATCGCAGCGCAGACTTCCTGACTACGGCATCAGGGTCAGTTAGCCTAAACAGCAACGCACCAAAATTTTCCTCCGGTTCGTTTCCGATTCTCGCCACAACTTTTCTTCTCACTCCATAGTCACTGGACGTCATCACGCTTGTGCAAATGCTCTTTCCCTCAAGGAGGTTTACCAATGCTCACGGATCGAAACTCGGGCCAAATGTTCACCGCATTTCGAGACGGATGCTCGCGAGCAACCGTCGCCAGGAAGCTTCAAATGGCAAAGAAGACGATCGCTTAGTGCATGCCGGCTAATTCGGCCGAGCGTCGCACCCTGGTGATGGCGATCATGAAAGCGGCTGTGCGAAGCGACAGCTCTTTCTGTTGTGCCAACTGCCAAACATGCTCGAAAGCGTCGTTCATGGTGCGATCAAGTTCTTGGCGAACGCGGTCCAGACTCCAGCGATAGTGCTGGCGGTTTTGCACCCATTCAAAATAGCTGACCGTGACCCCACCGGCGTTGGCCAAAATATCAGGCAAGACGACCACGCCCCGCTCCTCCAGCTTTAAATCGGCTTCAGGCCAGATCGGTCCATTGGCCGCTTCGATGATCACTTTGGCTTGGATAGAATCGACGTTATCGGCGCGGATCACCCCTCCCAAAGCAGCTGGAATTAGCACATCGACATCTTCCAGGGTGAGCAAGGCGTTGGTGGGTAAAACTTCAGCATGCGAGTAACCTTCCAACAGGCCTCGCGGGTGATGCAACTTATGGCGAAACATATCCTGAATGTTCAAGCCGGCCGGATCATAGTAAGTCCCCGTGACATCACTGATTGCCACGATTGGGAACTGGGCTTCATGCAAAAATTTGGCCGCGTGCGAACCGACGTTGCCAAAGCCTTGGATGGCAACGCGAGTTTCCTCCGGCTTGCGAGCCAGGCGTTTACAGAGCTTCACGGTCAACAAACCAACACCCCGCCCCGTTGCTTCCTCGCGTCCCTTGGCGCCGTACTCTTCAACCGGCTTGCCGGTAATCACGGCCGGATGAAAACCGTGATATTTTTCCCATTGATTGCGAAACCACCCCATGACCCGATAATCGGTTCCCATGTCGGGAGCTGGGATATCAGTATCGGGTCCGACGATATCATGGATTTGGTCGACGAAAGCTCGGGTCAAGCGTTCCATCTCTTTTTCGCTGAGTGAATTTGGGTCGACCCCGATGCCACCCTTCGCGCCGCCGTAAGGCAGATCGACGACGGCGGTTTTCCAAGTCATCAAGCTGGCCAACGCGCGGACTTCGTCGAGGTCGACTTCGGGGTGATAGCGGAGGCCACCTTTCATCGGGCCACGGCTGTTGTCGTGCTGCACGCGAAAGCCGATAAAGTTCGCCAACTCACCATTGTCTAACTCAATGGTGACGCGAACTTGCACTTCACGTCGAGCCATCAGCAGCATATCTCGCATGTTGGTGGGCAGATCCATCTGCTCGGCCGCTCGATCAAAGAACGCTTGAGTTGCTTCAAAAGCTCGCATTACGGGGTGTTCCAACAGGCGTGAGAGAAAAGGAGGGGGGATCGTACTTTTCAATAATCAAGTGAGGCGCCACCGTCAACTTCGATTCCTTGACCAGTGATAAAACTTGCATCATTCGACGCTAGAAAGAGGCAGACGCGGCCGATTTCAACCGGCTCGGCCATTCTACCGATAGGTTGTAGGTCGGCGATGCGCTGCAGTGCGGCGGCCGGGTCGGGAAGTGTCGCTGCCCAACTTTGCATCAACGGGGTATTCACGTTGCCGGGGAGCACCGCGTTGACGCGCACTCCGAATGCCGCTCCCTCGAGCGCCAGCGATTTGGTTAGGCTCAGCTGAGCCCCTTTGCTGGCCGAATAGGCCACCGAATTTCGCTGTCCAAGCACCGCAGTCATCGAACTCATGTTGACGATTGCACCGCCTGTTTTCCGCAAGTGCGGCAAGGCCGTTCTGGAAGCAACAAAGGTGCTGACAAAATTGATTTGTAAGACTTCCTGGAGCTCCGCGTTGCTGGTCGCTTCGATGGGAGTGTCGGGCGGGTGAATGCCCGCGTTGTTGATCAAACAATCGAGCCGCCCCCAACGGGCAGCGGCCTGTTCAATCGCTTGTTGCAAACGATCGCTGGCCGCCACATCACAAACGATCAAATGGACGGACTGGCTGCGACGCTGGTTAAGCTCAGCCACCAAGGCTTCCCCCGTGGCCTGATCCCGATCGATAATGACTACCGCCGCACCCGCCTCAAAGAATACTTCCGCACAGCCGCGACCAATCCCTGCGGCACCTCCGGTGATCGCCACCACGCGACCAGCAAACCGCTGATCCACCGCTGACGTCCCCAACTGTTTTTTTGGAGCTGAATGACTAACTGACGATGTTTCGCTTGAGGACATTGTTCCGGTAGGGATTGAAGAGCACATAATTGAGATGCCGATAGAGGTCGCTTTCAGCCAGCAACTTTTCATGCTTACCTTCGCCGGCGAGGCTACCACCATTGAGCAGGATAACACGATCGGACCTGCGGAGGGTCTGCAAGCGTTGCGGCAACAGTATCACCATCGCACCTTCGGATGCTAACTCGCAGAGGGCATCGATGGCCGGATCATCGGCCAAGGTGCTGGGCTGGGTGGGCGGCTCTTGCACAATGATCACGGTGGGTCGGCGAATCCAAGCTCGCGCCGTGGCGATCCCGTAGCGGGTGGCTTCATCAATTCGCTGATCGTCAGCCGAGATCAAGGTGGAAAATCCATCGGGCAAAGATTGCAAACGATCATAGACGCCCACCCTGCGGGCCGCATCAGAAACCGCTCCAGTGTCGGGCATGGTATCCGCAAAGCGAAAATTATCGCTGATTGTCCCAGACCAGATCGGCCCATTCTGACCTATCCACAAAACATGTTTTGATAGCCAAGCCTGATGCAACTCACCAACCAACACGCCACCAATTTTTACCGTGCCAGCTTGCGGAGTTCCAAAGCCCATTAACAATTCAACCAGGGCACCGAGGGCAACCGACTCAGTGCCCATCAAAGCGACCACGGTGCCCGGTTCCAAACGCAAGGAAAGACGATCGAGCAACGTTCGCCCCAGCCCGTCGAGCATCGTCACGTTGGCCAACTCAACCGAATGCTGCTGATCGGATAGCCCCACGCGTTGACTGTTTGTCCCGCCATTGCCACGGTCAACAAAATGGTAGACAGCTTCGCAAGCTTCATGAAACTCCTGTACGCCACTTAGGCTGCGAATAATCCGCGTGGCTCCCACCACGGCACCGATCAAAGCGAACGTCAACACCAGTGCGGCTGGTAGATTCAATGGTGAATCTTCAACCAGCATGTTCGCCCCCAAAGCGATCAGCAACAGGGCCACGAACAAGATCGCCACGGCGGTCACAATTGGAACCAAGCGTGCGCGGGCTTGATCACGCACCTGCGTGGCCTCGAGCAACTGGGCCAGCGGCCCCCCCGATTCATCAACTGGTGCGTCATCCCCACGGACCCGAGATACCACCGGCACCGTCTGCACCGACTCCACCAAACGCTGGCGGATCGTGGTCAGATCGTAACGAGCAAATCGCAGCTTGGCCCCCGCTGCCAGCCACCGATACAGCAACCAGACTATCAATCCACTGATCAATGCTAACAGGGTCAACCACACGTCCACAGCGACAGCTAACGCGGTGCAGAGAATGGTCAGCACGAGGCTGCGAGGAATCGCCCGCCACCGCGCTACCAGTCCTTGCTGAACTTTTGGTAAATCGTGGTCGATCAATCTGCCGGTGCGATTCCGCTGCGCCGTGATCCCCTCGGCCTCGGCGACGCGAATACTGGTTGCCAAAACCTGCTCATGCAATTGCTTGACGATCAGTCGGCTGCGACGATGCAAACCACGATAAAACAGCCACAACGTCAACGATTGCAGCAACGCCACGGCCACGCCACAGGCTACCAACCAAATCAATTGCCGAACCGGCGGTTCATCCAGCAAGAAGGCTGGGACGGGAAAGTATAGAAATCTCCCCAGTGGCAACCACAGCTCGCTGACGCCACCATCTTCGAGTAACTTGGCGACCGCACCAAGCACGACAATCAAACAGGGGACCAGCAAGGCGGCGAGTATGGCGACCAAATACCATCCCCACCACTCCGCGGCCCCCGCGGCACGCAAGACTCGCTTATGGGCCGGTAAATCAGGTGGGGATGCTGAACTCATGCGGTCATGCCAAATCACGATCCTCGAACAGTAACAATGCCAACATCAACGCCATGATACCGAAGCAGACCAGATAATTAAACGCGCCTGCCAAATAGATCGGTGGGATCGGGTTCCCCACGTCCACCGCCGCCTGGACGTTAAAGGCATTCAAGTTGGGAACCACCACGGCAATCAGTTTGCCAATAAATCCAACCAACTCCGTGTTACCAGCCGAGGACTGCACCAGCAACGCGGTGAGGTTCCCGATCACATAAACAGTCAAACAGATGACAAAATTAGCCAACATCGCCAACCGAGTAGCTAAGGCCACGCCAATCGCGGCAATCGCCATCGTCTCCATGAAATACAGAGTCAAGCCAGGAACAACCGAGACCATTTCCATATGGGCAATCTGCCATCCAGGTTGCTCGCCTGAATTTTCCCGAGCTTCAAAGATTGGTTTATAGGAGGTGACCGTCATGAGCAGGAAACCAAGGATCAAAAACAGCACCAAAATGGCGAGCATAATCCCCGCGTATTTTCCCAGCAAAAACGACCGCCGCGAGACTGGCTTGCTGAGCACCGTCAACGCGGTGCGTCCTTCAATTTCTTCCGACACGCTGGTGCCGGCCGACCAAACCGCCTGGAACAATCCCAGTACCATGATCAGCGTCATCCCGCTGTCTTTCAACACCTTGATATCTTCGCCGAGGGTATGGAACGGCAAAATCATCAGCAGCACGATGGCGACCGCACCCAAAGCCAACAAAACAAGGTACAGCGGTTGGGCCATTTCACTTTTCGCCGTGGCCAGTGAGATCGCCGACACCCGCGGGGCAGCTTGCCGGAAAGCAATCGTTCCCAACACGAATAGCAGCACCGAAAATCCAGTCGTCACAATCGTGGCCACTTCAGGCACAACCGGTTGGCTGACAATGCGAAACACCACGTTCGCCTCATCGATCTCGCGATTCTGAATCCAAATCTCTTCGTTGGCGTTGGGAACGAGTGTCAGGGGAGTCAACACCATGTCGCCACGCTTCCAACGGAAGGGCGAGTCGGGTTCGATCCGCGTCGGTGGACGGCTGAAGTCACGCGGATCCTGAGCATCACCAATAATAATCGTGCGATCAGTCTCGATCTCAAAACTCTCCACGCCGCCCCAGTCGTAATCGATAACCGCTTGCACAAAGGGAGCATCATCCGGATCGTCGACCACGCTGCCCGGCACCGACACCGGCGTATCACGCTGGCCCGCGTCGAACCAATTGTACTGCGGCAGACTATTGAGCACCGCTTCAGTATCGCGGGATAATGGGGTCAGCGACAAACCAATCACCATCATCAACACGATGGTTCCCATCAGGTAGGCCATCACGCCTTCGCTGAAAATCGACCACAGTTCGGAGATCGATCGCCGCCACATGCCGAAGACAACGCCCCAACCGACAATGATCGAAAACGCGGCCACCGGCAACAGCATCAAAATTCGATACTCCGAATTCGTCTGCGGCAAAAATATCGCCAGCGTGACACCCATCACCAGCAAGGCAATTGCCGCCGCCGAAAAATTAGCCCGGCGACTGTTGTCGGCCAGTGTGCCCAGTCCGGGGATCCGTGAAAGAATCGCTAAAACCAGCAAAACCACGACGGAGACCGCCAGGCCAGCAGCGATACCCACTCCTAATATCCACAACGGAGTGACGAAAGTGGGTAGCCAAGGGGTGGCCTGCAACGGCAGCATCGCGAGCATCGTCGATATACCTTCCGGCGACGGATTTGATCTAGTTAGGGAGACAGCGTTGCTACGTCCCGACGAGCCCAATGGTTCTTTGCCTGCCGCGGTATTTTTACCGTCCCCCAAACCGGGGCCAGCGGCTAACGGGCTTCAGTCGCGACGGCCTGCTTGCCGTCTCCGGCAGTGGTTGCCGACAAAGGTTGATCCGCAATTCGCTCAATTACTACCAAACAAATGTCATCATCAGCGGCGCGGCCGTCAAAATGCCTTTGCAAGGACTGAATCATCCGTTCGGAAACCTCCTCAGCACCCCCCCCTTCCGCAACGCGGTTGCGGACTGTGTCAGTGCCAAATTGTTCACCTGCGGCATTCATCGCTTCGTTCACCCCATCGGTG
Organism: uncultured Pirellulaceae bacterium; assembly: GCA_964535475.1. Lineage (GTDB taxonomy): Bacteria > Planctomycetota > Planctomycetia > Pirellulales > Pirellulaceae > Laterigemmans. The sequence goes on along the minus strand of CAZHTX010000015.1, from coordinate 2,947 downwards.
TACATCGCGACCACGTCGCCGGGATGCAACTGGATCGTCACCGCCTCGTAGCTGAGGTCAGCTGCGATGGCGATCGGCATACCCGACTCGTCGGCTCCCGGTTCCTCGATTGAACCATCCCCGCGGCGAATAATGGGCGGCATGTGACCGGCGTTGACGATCGTTACGCTGTCGTGTTGGGGATCAATCACCATCAACAAAAAAGTCACAAAACGTTCGACTTCGAGTCGACTCAAGCGATCGTTGAGGCGTTCCACCGCAACCGCCGGATCGGGCTCGCTGGCCAAGCAAAATCGAGTCTCGGCAGATAGCTTTGCCATGAACATCGCCGCCGCCACACCATGACCAACCACGTCGGCCACGACCACTCCCACGCGACCATCTGGCAGATGAATGTAATCGTAATAGTCGCCGCCGATGTGATGAGCGGCCGCGTAGTAACTTTGAAAACGGTAACCGGGCAGCTCGGGAGGTTGCTGAGGCAAAAAGGCGGCTTGCACGTTCATCGCCAGTTTTAGATCGTGCTCGACTTCCCGCTGCAGCAGCGCCTGCTCATGCAACTGGGCATTGTGAATCGCCACGCCAGCTTGCGTGGCCACAGCGGCTAATAACTCGGTGTCGCTGTTCTCAAACTTATTGCGTTGGTCAGTGGTATCAATTTGCAGCGCGCCGATCGATTGCGATTCGCCATCAAACAGGGGAGCGCAAATCATCGAACGAATGCGGAAATCGGCGATCGATTCACTGGACTGAAACCGCGCGTCACTGCTGGCGTCGAGCGACAAAATTGCCGCCCCCTCAGTCATCGCTTGGCGAATAATCGTGCGACTAATCCTCAGCGTGGCACTCTCCTCTTGAGCTCGCCGCGTCTTGACCCAACGGGGAACCAACTCGCCATCATCACGCTGCAGAACAATAAAACCTCGGTCCGCCTGCGGAAAAATGGCAAACAAACCTTCAATCACTTTCGGCAACACCTCGTCCAAACGCAAGGCATTGCCCAGCGTCTGCGTGATCTGCAGCAGGGCCGACAATTTGGTTTCCACGCTGGCCGCTAAATGCACGCCGCTGCCCGTCTTGCGAATCTCCACCTTTGACATCGTGCCAGAATCTTTCGACACCGGCTCGTCGACCAGCATAACGCCAAAACTCGAGCCACCGACTTGCCAAGTTGAATCGCCAGCCAACGGCGAGGAAAGATTTTCCCCGTCACGAAACTCCAGTTCCACATCGCAAATGCGAATCCGATCGCCTTGCTGCAACGGCTGCGGCTGATTGATTAATTGACCGTTTAAAAAGGTCCCATTGCGGCTGCCCAGATCCTCCAGCCAATAAGCCGTGTCGCGATGCGAAATCTTGGCGTGATGGCGACTGACAGCCCCCACATCCACAACCACATCGCAGTCAGGATGACGGCCCAGCACGGTGGTAATTCCGGCGACCGGAAAGCGTTTCGAATTCGGATCAGAGCCCGCGATGATCAGATATGCCATGTCTGCGTGGAGAGTCCGGTTGACGACGCTGGAAAGCTGACGTGCGGGGGGCACAAACCCGGCCGCTGATTCCTTTAATCTTCCATATTGTCGATGAGTCGACGCGTTTCGTCAACGAACACCCCGCCAACTAGCCCGATATTTCCCCCGGGCGGAACAAAGTCATTGAAAATATGCCCAAAAAATCCCGGGAACTCGAAAAACCGCAATCGCACCACCCAGTTCAGCTGATTATGAACTGCATGACAACATCGAGCATCCCGCACGATTGCGTGCCCACTCGGGACGACGAGCGGCCAAGTCCTCACGCTCAGGCTGCTCGTCATAAGGCCGTCGCAAAGCTTCCAGCAATTCTAGCAACTTGCTGGCATCTCCCTGCTCGGCTTGATCAATGGCGAGCTGCGCCAAGTAATTTCGCGGCACATACTTGGGATTCACGCGGTTCATCCCCTCCGCCCGCGCACCGGCATCACCACCATCCTGAGCAACACGCAGCTGATAGCTCCGCAGCCAAGCTCGCACCTTCTCACCCGCTGGCCCGGCAAGCTCCAAACTCGGCTCAAAAGCTGGCAACAACGGGGCTAGCCAATCAGCCGACTCCACCGCCGATTCACTAGTCGCGGATTCCCCCGCTGGCCCGACCTTTGCCAAGCCACGAAAGAACAAGGTCATATCGGCTTCCGTCGCTTGCAGCATCTCCCACAGTTCGGCGACCAATGCGTCGTCGCCCTCAGCTTGATACTGCTGCAAACCTAACTTGGTGGCCAAACAAGCTTGCCAATCCTGGCGAAACTTTTCGGCGTAAAGATTGATGCCAGCTTGCAAACCTTCTTGATCCTCCAAGACCGGCAGCAAGGCGTTGGCTAGCTGCACCAAATTCCACATCGCAATCTGCGGCTGATTCGCGTACGCGTAGCGGCGTCCCGAGGCGTCAGTCGTATTTGGGGTCCAGCCTGGATCGTAATCTTCCAACCATCCATAAGGCCCGTAATCAATCGTTAAACCTAAGATCGACATGTTATCGGTGTTCATCACTCCATGCACAAAACCAACCCGCATCCAATGAACCATCAGCTCGGCGGTTCGCTGGCAGATTTCGGCAAACCAACGCCGGTAAAGCGCTTCGCTTGAATGCTCCGGCCCCGAAAATTCTTCCGCAAGTTGAGGAAAGTCGGTGGCGATCGTGTAATCGATTAACTGTCGCAACACATCCAACTCTCCCCTCGCAGCGAGAATCTCAAAATTCCCAAAGCGAATGAACGAGGGAGCCACGCGACAAGTCACGGCGCCCGGTTCTCGGCGGGGATTTCCGTCGTAAAACATATCCCGCATCACCTGCTGACCCGTGGTCACCAAACTCAGCGCCCGCGTGGTCGGAACGCCCAGATGATACATCGCCTCGCTGCAGAGAAACTCGCGCAAACTGGATCGTAACACGGCCAACCCGTCGGCCG
>CAZHTX010000014.1:12503-29874 GCA_964535475.1 uncultured Pirellulaceae bacterium | reverse complement strand
CGCCGATGGACAACCGCTACGAGTGGCCGGCTGTCACATTGACATCACCAAGTCACGTCAAGCGGAAGACCGGCTTGATCTGGCAATGACTGCCTCAAATACCGGGCTTTGGGACTGGGACATCGAATCGGGCTCCACCTACTTTAGCGATACGTGGTTTACGATGCTGGGCTATTTGCCCGAAGAATTACCGATGCAGATCGACACCTGGAAGACGCTTTGCCATCCCGATGACTTGCAAACAGCCGTCGCTGAGATTCAAAAGCATTTCGACGGACAAACCCCAGTCTATAAACATGAGCATCGCTTGCGCCGCAAAGATGGCAGTTGGTGTTGGGTGCGCGATATTGGTGAAGTCATTGAGTGGGCAGATGACGGCAGCCCCACGCGAATGGTCGGAGTCCACATCGATATCCAAGAACTGCGAGAAGCGATCATCCGAGCGGAAGCATCGAGTCAAGCGAAAAGCGAATTCTTAGCCAACATGAGTCATGAGATTCGCACGCCCATGACGGCGATCCTCGGTTATGCCGATCTGCTCGATCCGCACAGCAACGTCGGCGAGCCATTGCCCGCGTTGCAAACGTCCGACGCTGTGCAAACCATTCGATGTAACGCGAATCATTTACTGACGATCATTAACGACATTCTTGACATGTCAAAAATCGAAGCGGGACAGTTGAGCGTCGAGTGCATTGAGACCAGCCCAGTCCAAGTGATCGAGGAAGTCGCTTTGCTGATGCAGCCACGAGCCAAGGACAGGGGTATTGAAATTCGCATTCAATATGAATCGCCACTGCCCGTTTCCATCCACTCCGATCCGACTCGCCTGCGACAGATTCTGCTGAACTTAGTCGGTAACGCAATCAAGTTTACCGAGGTGGGAGCAGTGACTATCTATGCCGCGTGCCAACCTGAACTCGAACAAATGCAATTTCGCGTCAGCGACACCGGTTTGGGAATGACCCCCGAGCAACGCGACTTGATCGCTCGCTTTGAAGCCTTCAGCCAAGCGGACACCAGCACCACGCGAAAATTTGGTGGCACCGGTCTCGGCCTGCGAATATCCAACGCGCTGGCAACCATGCTCGGCGGGGGAATCAGCGTGGAATCAAAAGCCGGCACGGGCAGCACCTTTTCGGTCACCATCAGCACGGGCGACCTCAGCAAATGCGAGCTGCTGACAGCCGAGAAAACGCCCCGCTTGGCAAACTCCAAGAACTCTCCGCAGTCCGCTGACAAGACAAAACCGCAAACCGAGAAATCATTGTCGGCGGTTAAAATCTTGTTGGCCGAGGATGGGCCGGACAATCAACGCCTCATTTCTTTCTTGCTTAAAAAAGCGGGCGCCGAAGTGTCACTTGCCGACAATGGCTTGATTGCTGTTGAAATGCTCGAGCGGGCCTCCGCGGAGCAACTGCCCCAGTTGGTGTTGATGGATATGCAAATGCCCGAGCTGGATGGGTATCAAGCGACTCGCCGACTTCGCGAACAAGGGTTTACTCTGCCGATCATTGCCTTAACCGCTCACGCCATGGCCAGCGACCGGGAAAAGTGCCTCGCCGCCGGTTGTAGCGACTACCTCACCAAGCCGCTCAATCGGGACTCGTTGTTGGCGCTTTGCCAAAAATGGATCCAAGCCAGCCAGCACCCCAACGCCCCAGCGCTCACGCCACCTTGAGCGGTTGTGCGAGATTGTTGCGACATAACAAAATCGGCCGGCGGGACGATTGGCGAGCTGGCAGTCGGCGTTTAGAATCCGAAGCGTAACCCTTTTCAATCCGTCTCTGCTTCGGAGCTGTTCCGCTGATGGCCAAGGCCCCTCAAAACGCAATCTCGCCGACCCGCGCTGATGATTATCCCGAGTGGTATCAGCAAGTGATTCGGGCTGCCGACTTGGCCGAAGTCTCCCCGGTGCGGGGCTGCATGGTGATCAAGCCTTGGGGCTATTCACTGTGGGAAAACATGCAGAAAGTGCTCGATGGCATGTTTAAAGCTACCGGCCACCAAAACGCTTATTTCCCGCTGTTTATCCCGATGAGCTACTTGGAAAAGGAAGCCCAGCACGTCGAGGGCTTCGCCAAAGAGTGTGCCGTGGTGACGCATCATCGCCTGGAGCCTGATGGCAAGGGAGGCTTGCAACCAGCCGGTCCGCTGGAAGAACCTCTGATTGTGCGACCCACGAGCGAAACGATCATCGGCGCGATGTACGCCAAGTGGGTGCAAAGCTATCGCGACCTGCCAATCCTGATCAACCAGTGGGCGAACGTCGTGCGTTGGGAGTTGCGAACGCGTTTGTTCTTGCGAACCGCCGAGTTCCTCTGGCAAGAGGGGCACACCGTGCACGCCACCAGCGAAGAAGCGATTGCCGAGACGATGCAGATGTTGGATGTCTATGCCGACTTTGCCGAAAACTGGATGGCCATGCCGGTGATCAAGGGTGCCAAGACACCCGCCGAACGATTCCCAGGGGCTGTGGAAACCGTTTCCATTGAGGCCATGATGCAAGACCGCAAGGCGTTGCAAGCGGGCACCAGCCATTTCCTCGGCCAAAACTTCTCCCGCGCCCAAGAAATTCAATTCCAAGATCCGGATGGTAATTTGCAATTTGCCTGGACGACCAGCTGGGGTGTTTCCACGCGATTGGTCGGCGCCTTGATCATGACGCACGCGGACGATGACGGCTTGATTTTGCCGCCCAAGCTGGCCGCCACCCACGTCGTCATTTTGCCAATCTATCGCGACGATGCGCAGCGAGCCGAAGTGCTCGAGTACGTTCAATCGCTACGTCAGGAATTGACCGCGCTCTCTTTTTCCGGCGGGCCGATTCAAGTCGAAATCGACGATCGAGATCAACGTGGTGGTGGCAAGAAGTGGTATCACGTCAAACGGGGCGTGCCGATCCGCTTGGAAATTGGTCCCAAAGACATTGCCAAACAGGCCGTCTTCATGGGTCGCCGCGACACCGGAAAAAATCAACCGCTGCCGCGAGCCGAGTTTGTTGCCGGCTTGCCAGCGTTGCTCGAAGAAATCCAACAAAACCTCTACGATCGCGCTTTGCAGATGCGGCAGGACCACACCCGGGTGATTACCAACGAAGCCGATTTTCGCGATTTCTTTACCCCCGCCAATGCGGACGAACCGGAGATTCACGGCGGCTTTGCACTCTGCCATTTCGCGGACGAAACATCGCTCGAACCGTTGCTGAAAGAGTTAAAAGTAACTCCGCGGTGCATCCCGCTGGAAAACAACGAAACGCCCGGCACCTGTTTTTACACCGGTCAGCCCGCCGCCAAACAGGCCGTTTTTGCCAAAGCATACTAGCGTTTTGCCGAGGAACCGCACGCTGGCGCGTTGCGGCTGATTATAGAACCGTACGCTGGCGAGAGCGTCCCGATTAAGAATCGGAAACCTTCATTGGATTGCGAAACAAGCGCCATCATAACCCGACGCGTGAGCGAGGGAGCTGCGGCGATCAAGTCGCAAGCAATCCGAATCCCTCGCTCACGCGTCGGGTTATGAAAATGCGAAGCGGGACGATCTCTGCCGCGTTCCGGCTGATTATAGAACCGCACGCTGGCGCGTTGCGGCTGATTATGTTTCGTTACACATGGACCTCGGCTGAAAGCTTAGCAGCGGCATACCGCTGCCTGATCGGCTCGACACAGTCAGCAATGAATTCATCGACTTGCTGCGGCGCGCGACCGACGAAAGCGGATGGGTCCAGCGCCGCGTCGAGGTCCACGTTGGCGAAAGCCGCGTCGTCGCGCAAACGAGCTAACAGATCATTGTCGAGCCCTTCTTGCTTGACACGCTGCGCGGCGGCTTGACTGTGTTGCCGAATTTGTTCGTGTAATTGCTGGCGATCACCGCCCGCCTGGACACCTTGCATGAGGATATTTTCCGTTGCCATGAAGGGCAGTTCGGCCAATAAATGCTTGGCGATCGTGTTGGGATAAATCACCAGCCCGCTGGTGACATTCTCAGCCAACACCAAGGCGGCGTCGATTGCCAAGAACGCTTGAGGAATCACCAACCGGCGGTTGGCGCTATCGTCGAGCGTCCGTTCCATCCACTGCGTGGCGGCGGTGGCGGCCGTGCTGCTTGGCAAACTCATCACAAATCGAGTCAACCCGCAGATGCGTTCGCTGCGCATCGGGTTCCGTTTGTAAGCCATTGCCGAGCTGCCAATTTGATGCTGCTCAAACGGTTCTTCAACTTCTTTGCGGCCGGCCAACAAACGCAAGTCGGTCGCCAGCTTGTGGAGGCTTTGGCCAACACCCGCCAAGGCATCGACAATCTGCGCGTCGACTTTGCGAGGATAGGTTTGGCCGGTGACGGCATAGTTGGCGGCGAAACCCATTTTCTCCGCCACCCGTTGCTCGAGCCGGCGGACGCGTTCATGGTCGCCTTGAAAAAGTTCCAAAAAGCTGGCTTGCGTGCCGGTGGTTCCCTTGGGGCCGCGAGCTCGCAACTGCTCCAAACGATGCTCGACCTCTTGCAAATCCAACACCAAATCATAAGCCCATAAACAGGCCCGCTTGCCCACAGTCGTCGGCTGGGCTGGCTGGAAGTGGGTGAAGGCGAGGCAGGGGAGGTCACGGTTGGCTTGAGCAAACTGGCCCAGGCAACCAATCACCGCCGCTAACCGTTGGGCGACCATTTGTAACGCCTCGCGCAGCAACAATAGGTCAGCGTTATCGGTGATGAAACAGCTGGTCGCGCCCAAATGAATAATGCCGGCCGCTTCGGGGCATTGGTCGCCGTAAGCATGCACGTGGGCCATCACATCATGCCGCAGCTTTCGCTCATACTGGGCAGCGACATCGAGATTCAGTTGATTTTGATAAGTCCGCAGTTGATCCAATTGCTGATCGCTGATCGCCAACCCCAACTCTTGTTCGGCCTCGGCCAACATGACCCACAAGCTTCGCCAAGTTGAAAAACGACGCTGATCACCCCACAAGGTGGCCATCTCCCGCGACGCATATCGAGAAATCAGCGGATTTTGATAGAGCGATGGATCAGAATTAGCAGACATGACAGCTAGGGATGCGGGGAAAAGTGGTGAACATAACGCCGGTAAATGTAACCGTCAAGCAACACGATTACGGCCTTCACAACACCGGTTCGGTAGGCTGGGTGCAGTCGTCCGCTTCTGGTAAGTTGGATGGGGTTTCTCATGTGGGCAATTCGGAACGGTCATGCGACTTTCCGCTAGGCACCCTGATTCGAGGGTAAACCTTCGGCAAGGTGGAGGGGCGAGCCAAGAGGAATGGCGGCACAACCCGATTCCGCAGAGGTTTGCTGGCATGGGGATTGATGGGATTCCGAGAATCAACCTGAAGTTCGCTTTCGAACTGGTCTTATCAGATTAGAGGTACTCGACGTGCGGCTTTGCACTTTCCGAATGGGCCGGCTTTCGCAAAACACCACATTCCTGTGGGTGTTGAGCGGACTTTGTTGCTATTTGGCCCTGGCACCGCGAACCGCGATGGCGCAAGCCGAAGCCCAACCGGCAACCGAAGCGGCAGCAACTTCGGTGGCTGAATTTGCCCCGGCTGTCAGTTTTCTACCAACTTCCACGCAAGGTTTCTTGGAATTTGAAAACCTCCCCGCGCTAGCTGAGCGTTGGCAGCAGACGTCCCTGGCCGATCTGCAACACGATCCCGCCATGCAGGAGTTTCTCGAAACCCAGCGCGAAGTGATTGCGGAAAAGTTGATGGAACTGGGGGTTCGCGCGGGTATCAATTGGACTGATTTACGAGCGGCCATTTCGGTCGAAGTCGTGTTGGACTGGATGCGTTATGAAGCGCCCACGCGACCTTTTTCCGTAGCCCTGCTGGCAGACACCCGTGGTCGTCAAAGCCAACGCGAAGCACTGCTGGAAAAAATTGACACCAGCCTCCGTGCTCGCGGTGCCAAAGTTAGTCGCTCAACAATCCGCGGGGAATCGGCCACAATCTACAACCTGCCGCAGAAAAAAGGGCAACTGGGAGTCGAACGACTGGGCGTCGCGACCGTGGCCCAGCGGGTGATCATTAGCGATCGCGTGGAAACCTTAGCAGGAATGATTAGCGCCGCGATGGACGGTCGCCCCGAGGGCCTAATTAGCTTGCCGGCCTATCAACAAGTCTTTGCGCACCCCAGCATGCTGGAAAGAGCAACCGATCAAGCTGGTCAGGAACTGCCACGCGTTCGCTGGTTCGCGCGTCCCATCGAAATGGGCAAGATCCTACGCGAACTGGCCAATGTTGACCGCGGCAACCAAGTCGACATCCTCAAATTACTCAGCGATCAAGGCTTTGACGTGCTGCAGTCTGCCGGTGGCAGCGTCTACTTAGCGACCGAGTTTTATGACCTGGTGCATCGCGGCTTCTTGTTTGCTCCGCCGACGGTCCCCGGCCCTGAACGTTACGAGAAAGCTGCTCGCACCTTGCAATTTCCAAACAGCGAAATGTCCAGCATTCCAGCTTGGGTGCTACCCACCGCGGCCAGCTACCTGCAAGTTAATTGGAGAACAAAAGAGGCCTTTTGGGCCGTCGAATCGCTGATCGACGCAGCTTTTGATAGCGAAGTCTTTCGCCCCACGTTGGAAGGCCTCAAGGTTGATGAAAATCTTGACATTCCCGGTGATATCATCAGCAATTTACGCGATGGGCTGATCATCATCACAGATAACGTCACGATCAACGGCCTGCCACGGGAACGGGTGGCGGGCGCTTTTCCGCTCAGCGACCCGACGACCGTTGCCACCGTCGTCAACCGCACACTGGAGAACGATCCCGACATTTTTAAACTCGATTATCCCCACAACGTGATTTGGGAAGTTCGACCCAGCGAAACTGAGGATATTGACTTTGATGTGGAAGACTTCGGGTTTGGTTTTGAAGAAGCACCGGCACCCGCGGCTAACCTGAAGTCCGAGCCCCTCATGGAACGCTGGGGGATCACTGTTTTCGATGGCTACTTGATGTTTGCCAGCCACGCCGAAATGCTGGTCGAACTGGTGGAGCACAAACGGAGCGGGCAAGGCTCGTTCGCAGATCAACCAGCCTTCGAGCGTGTTCGCACGGCCATCGTGCGAGAAGGCGGCGAGGAACGTGCCATGGAGCGGATCGTTCGCACCGATATGGCTTGGCGAATCAAATATGAACTCGTCCGCAAACGTATGTTCCTCGAATCCGACTCGCTGCTGGCTAGCCTAATCCGCCGCTTGATCGAACGAGCCGAGCAAGCCGAAACGGAGATTCCGGATGCCCAGCCCCCCAAAATCGACACCAGCAAACTGCCACCGTTTCAGGACATTCAACAGCATGTCCAGCCCGGTGGCGGATTCATGAAAACGACCGATTCTGGCTGGATCATCAACCAATTTCTGCTCAGAAAACCTGCCGATGAGGACCGCGGCTAGCGCCATCGCGGCTAACAGGAACCGCGGCTAGCGCCATCGCGGCTAACAGGAACCGCGGCTAGCGCCATCGCGGCTAACAGGGACCGCGGCGAACAGGGACCGCGGCTAGCCTTAATTATTGTCGGCCGCCATTGCCGCTTCGACGAGCGGCAACACTTTAGCCTGCACTTCGCTCAGCGAACCTTCCAGAAAAGCGCCCGCTGCCGCTTTGTGGCCGCCACCGCCAAAGTTCCTTGCCAACTCGCTGCAATCGACTCCGCAGCGACTGCGGAAGCTCAACTTAAAGCCCCCTCGCAACTGCTCGACCATGATCACCGCGACTTGGGTTCCGGCGACTGCCAATGTCAAGTTAATCGCGTCCTCGGTGTCGCTCGGCTCGGCTCCCGTATCGGCAAAGTCCTCTTTGAGAACGTGCGTGTGCACCAGCCTCCCTTCGCGCAAGCTGGCGGTTCGCGAGAGAATGCGGCCCCGCAATCGCAGACGTCCCAATGTATCTCGCTCGTAGAGGTCGCCGTAAACTTCGCTCGGCACCACCCCCGCTTCGATTAACCTGGCAATCACGCGATAAGTCTCGGCTGTTACCGAGCCGAACCGAAACCAACCGGTGTCGGTGGCAATCGCGGCAAACAAGGGAATCGCCATCTCGCGTGTGAGCGGGACCTTCAAAGCGTCGGCCGCCTGCACGACCAGACTGCCAGTCGCTTCCGAAAATACATCTTTAAAGAACACAGCCCCCAAATCATCTTCGGCTTGGTGATGATCTAAAACAATTTTATGAGCGGCGGTCGTTCGCACCACGTCAGCCATGTCACCCAGTTGTGCCCAAGCGCTGGTGTCGAGCACCATCAAGCATTCGGCGCGAACATCCTCGGCTTCGATCGAATCGCCTAAGACATCAATGCGGCCCGCTGGATCGAGAAACTGCAGGGCGGAAGGCGTGCGATGCGCATTCACGATCTGCACATCTTTGCCGAGTGCCCGGAGCACGCAGGCCATCCCCAACTCGCTCCCCAAAGCGTCGCAATCAGGACGAATGTGACTGGTTAAAACAAAGCTTTGGTATTGCTCGATGGTCTCGATGAATGCCGGCCAATTGATGCTCATAAACGCTCTGGGCCCAATCGCGGGGCCGATTCGTGGGGATGAGTTAAGGGTTGCGAACGATCAAGGATAGCTGACGATCTGTCGCGTGCGGGCGATATCCTGATGCATTTGCCGAACCAAGTCGGCGACGGAGTTAAAACGGGCAATGTCACGGACTTTATCGATAAAGTCAACCTGCAGCAGACGACCATAGAGATCGCCACTGAAGTCAAGGATGTGGATTTCCACCTTCAGCTCCCCGTCCTTGTCAAATGTCAAATTGGGACCAATATGAGTAGCCGCCAGATACGTCTGCCCATCGATCGAGACTCGCGAAGCGTAGACCCCGGAACCAGGAATCAAGGTTTCAATGTCGGTCAAGTTGGCTGTGGGAAAACCCAAACCGCTGCCCCGCTGTTCTCCTCGAACCACTCGCCCCGAAACTTGATACGGTGCGGTCAGCAGGTTGCTGGCGGCAGCTACGTCGCCGGCCGCAATCAGACCGCGAATGCGTGTACTGCTGACCATTTCGCCACCCATCTCGCCACCCATTTCGCTGACTTCAGCCGTTTCGGCAGTCTGGGGCTCGACGATCTCCAGCTCAATTTGCTGGGCCTGGCACAACGCGCGTAGCTTGCCGATGTCCCCCTCACGATTGCGTCCGAAGAAAAAGTTGGGACCTTCGACCATCCCGTGAGCGGCAAGGGCTTCGCCCACCATGCGGCGAAAAAATTCCTCCGCCGATAAACCCAGCAATTCGATCGTGGTTTGACAAACCACAACGTGATCGACCCCCAAGCGACCGAGCAACTCGGCTCGCCGCTCCATCGTCGTCAACGGCTGGGGTTCGCTACCGGGTCGGAGCAGGGCGGCGGGATGGGGTGCAAAAGTGACCGCCACGGCGGGCCCTTGCCAGCGATCGGCCATTGCCCGCAGGCTTCGTAGCAGCACCGCATGCCCTCGATGGACACCGTCAAAATTCCCCACGCTGACAGCACCACCGCGCACCACATCGGGAATCGGGTCAGCAGAGGCAGGAGCGAGCCGCAGGTCCAAGATCACTTCAGTTTCAGCCAGTTCTAGACATTCGTAATTGCCATCTCAGCCCCCGATTATGCCCCGAACGAGCATGCTTCGGTAGGCGTATACTGGCGAGTACGCAGGGCAACCGGCTTAGCGCTGCCAAAAGTAACGCGTCGTGGCGGTCAAGTCGCCGAGGGTTGGCAGCGCAGTGCCGCGGTAATGCAGCCGCCGAACACTGTTTCCATAAATATGCAACGGGCGGTAGGGACGTTGGACCACGGGCAAGCGGTTGGTTCGTTGCCGGTCCTCACCCAGTTTCAGCACGCGGGGGTGCCAACCAGGTTCTTGAGCAACCAACCGACTAGCTGGCAAACAACTGGCCAGGAACGCGAGTGCTAATGCCGTGGCGACAATCTTGCGAACCGTGTGCTTCATTTCAATTTCAACCTACTTTTGCCTGCCAAGCCGTGTTATCAGAGGATTCGCCGCGCCCGCGAGAGGTCAACCACCTGCTCGCCGCGCGGCTCTCAAAACAAAGCTAGCACCCAAAAACGACGGAGGCGGAAAAAGCTAGCGGAGGACGCTTAGCCGCCCCGTTTACACCGCAGCCTGCAGGGTCGCTGCGGTAACGGCAGCCGGGATCTGAGCAATCAGTTCCAAGGCTGTCATGCCCGCAATGCCGATTTCGGCAGCTGCCAAATCACCAGCCAGACCGTGTATCCAAGCGGCCAAGATGGTGGCGTCCCAAGCAGCCAGCCGCTGGGCCAGCAACGTCGCGATAATGCCCGTCAAGCAATCGCCGCTGCCACCACTGGCCATCCCCGGATTGCCAGTCAGATTCAGGTACTCACGCGGGCCATCGGTGACGTAGGTCCCCGCCCCCTTGAGCAGAATGACCGCCCCGCTCGCGACGGCCAGCTGGCGAGCCGACGCCTTCTGTGCCGTTCGATCCGCAGCACTGCTGCCGCTCAGCCGCTGCCACTCGCCCGGGTGTGGCGTCAAGACAATCGGCCCGTTCTGCTGCTGGGACTGGCTGGGTTGCTGGGACTGCTTTAGCCGTTGCGGCCAAGCTGACTCAGCAGCCAAAGTATTCAGTCCATCCGCATCGATCACTCGCGGCACCTGCTGCGTCAGCACCCATTCCAACACCGCCCGGGCTCCCACGTCAGTTCCCATTCCGGGGCCGACGGCAATCGCATCAGGCTGGCTGCTGATCGCCGCTAATTGCTCGCCAGCCTGTGCGGCAAACTGCCCGCCGGGAGCGTCGGCCAGGGGACGCGTCATCACGCAAGGATTGAAGACCGCTACTGTTTCCAGACAGCGATCGGGAATCGCGGCCGTCACCAACCCAGCTCCAGTTCGCAAGGCGCTGGTCGCCGTCATGGCGATCGATCCAGCCATTCCCCGCGATCCGCCCACCACCAACACTCGCCCAAAGTCGCCCTTGTGTGCGGCGGCGTCGCGACGGGGGATGTACAGCGGCGGAGCAGGGCGGGGGACAGGCATTCGCGGCACCACAAAGCGGTCGGACGGGGAGAAAATTAGCTAACAGGCATCAAGCGGCTGAGCGGCTGACCATCAAGCCGGCCAAATAACCCGCTTTAAACCCAGCGTCAATATTCACAACCGCGACTCCCGCCGCGCAGCTGGTCAGCATTCCCAGCATGGCCGTGATACCACCAAATGCAGCACCATAGCCGACGCTGGTGGGCAAACCGATCACCGGGCAGCGGACATGCCCAGCCACCACGCTGGGCAGAGCGCCCTCCATGCCGGCGGCCACCACGATCGCTCCAAAACCTTGCAATTCAGGCACGATGGCTGGCAAACGCTGCGGCCCGGCGACCCCCATGTCCTCGAAAAACCGACAGGGGACTCCCATCCACGCTAGGGTTTCGCAAGCTTCCAAGGCGACACCCCGGTCGGTGCTACCAGCGGTCACGACAGCCACGCCGCGGGGCGTGGGTGCTAGCGTGCCGCGCTCGGCTGTGGGGTCCGTCAGCGGTTGCTGGGATAACCGCAAAGTTCGCGCCGCCGGCGTGTGGTAAACATACGGGAAGCGGGTCTCTAGCCACTGGGCATCCTCCGCCGGCAGTCGCGTCACCAAGACTTGTTGCTGTTGACCAAGCAGACTGTTAGCAATCCGCTCGATCAGATCGGCCGATTTTCCCTCGCCGTAGATCACTTCGCCGAATCCGCAGCGGGTCGTGCGGCCCACATCGACGCAGGCTCCCGAGACCATTTGCATGGCGCTGGCCAAAAAAGCTTCTGGCTGATTCGACGAGCCCGAAACCGCCCCCTCGGGGGGAAATTTGCCTGCGTCTGGCGGTCCAGAGCCGGTTGATTCCGATTGTTTGCTCACTCGATGGGGTCCCCGTGTTGTCAGTTAACCGTGTTCAGCTGCACAATACCACTCCCGCGCTGCTGACCCGACTGTCGCAGCCGACAAATTTTACAGCTGTTTAGTCTTAATCGGAAAGTCAACTATGAAGCGCTGCGTGCTGGCATATTCGGGCGGCCTAGATACTTCGGTAATTTTGGGCTGGTTGCAGGATCAAGGATACGAGGTTCACACGGTCTACGTCGACCTGGGGCAACCGGGTGAGGATCGCCAAGCGACGCTGGAGAAAGCCCAGCAGTGCGGCGCCAAATCGGCGCGGATCGTCGATGTCCGCGAAGAACTGTGCCGCGATTTTGCTTTTCCCGTGCTGGCTTGGCAAGCCAAATATGAAAGCATTTACCTGCTCGGCACCTCGATCGCGCGGCCTTTGATCAGCAAAGTTTGCCTGCAAGTGGCCCGCGAAGTGGGCGCTTCGGCGATCGCCCACGGGGCGACTGGCAAAGGGAATGACCAGTGTCGGTTTCAGCTGGCCGCCGAGGCGCTTGACCCGGCGGTTAAAGTCATCGCCCCCTGGCGGATCCCCGAGTTCCGCGCCGCCTTCCCGGGACGCACGGAATTGATCGAATACTGCCGCAGCCGCGACATCCCGGTCAAAGCAACCAGCTCCAAGCCTTACAGCAGCGATGAAAATGTGCTCCACATCAGCTACGAAGCGGGCCAACTCGAAGCGCTCGATGCCTGCGGCGTGGACTTGGTCGACTTTGGCATGGGAGTCAGCCCGCAAGCGGCCCCCGATACGCCCGAAAACGTCACCGTCGGCTTTGAAGCGGGCGTCCCAGTCACACTCAATGGCGCCCGCGTCGACGCGTTGGAAATGGTCGAGTCGCTGAACACCATCGCCGGTCGCAACGGCGTCGGCCGCATCGACATGATCGAAAATCGCTTTGTCGGCATGAAGAGCCGCGGCGTCTACGAAGCTCCCGGAATGACGGTCCTGTACGACGCCCTGATGTACATCGAACAATTGACGCTCGATCGCGACCTCCAGCACCTCCGCGACCGCCTCAGCCCCGAAGTGGCCGAGCTGGTTTACTACGGTTTTTGGTACGCGCCAAAAATGGATGCCCTGATGGCTTTCATCCGCGAGGCGCAACGCCCCGTCACGGGCGAAGTCACTCTGCGTCTCTACAAGGGGAACGTGCAAGTCTTATCACGTTCCAGCCCCAACAATTTATATGATGAAGAAATCGCCACCATGGAAGGTGGTGGCTCGTACAATCAAGATGACGCCGAAGGCTTTCTCCGCATTCAAGGTTTGCCCGGGAGAGTCCAAGGGCGAATTAATCCTCGCGAATATTAAACCCTATCCGAGAACCTCAAAAATGCCCGCGGCTAGCGCCGTCGGCTCAGAGGGGCTGCGTCAGGGTCAGGCTTTGTGCCCAGTGTTCAGGCCTAGCGTGACTTCGATCTGTTTCGCCTGACGCCTCCACGATGATGATTCTTGGTAGTACATTTTTTGAGGAACACTAATTTTCACTAATCAACACTAATCCAAAGCCGGTTGATATGATTAGTGTCAATCAGTGACGATTAGTGATTCACTTTCTTTATAGAGAGCTTTGCAGGGTCAGCCTTCGGTGTTCCGGCAGAAATAGCTTGCGTCGCCCATCGCCCCGTGTGAAGATGCATCAATCAGCACCCGGAAACGGGAGGCGTGGTGATCGCGGGATCGAATCGCCCGCTATCAACAAGCGGCCCCCAATATTCGACCAACCCTACATCTACCCAACACCGAACACAAGACCTGACCCCGGCGAGGTATCCGATGATTAAAGCGGACTGGATCATTTGCGGTTTCATTCTCTGCGGCTTGCTCGCGAGCACTCATCCGCCCCGCGCGGCGGCCGAGACTCCGTTCGGACATGACTATTTCCAGCTCCGCAATTCGCTCGATCACAGCCGCGAACAATTCACAAACCAGAAGACTGGGCGAGTCGCTTTTCTGGGAGGTTCAATCACAGCCTCCAGCGGTTGGCGAGATTTAGTCTGCCAACACCTCAAACAACGCTTTCCAGATACTGAGTTCGACTTTATTAACGCCGGCATTCCCTCCTTGGGATCGACCCCCGGGGCGTTTCGTTTTCAACGTGACGTGATGGCGCGGGGGCCAGTCGATTTGCTGTTTGTGGAAGCGGCTGTCAACGACGACACCAATGGCTTCAGCGACCTGGAACAAGTGCGTGGCATGGAAGGCATCGTTCGCCAAGCACTGCTCGGTAGTCCCCAACCCGACATCATCATGTTGCATTTTGCGGATCCCGGCAAAGTGGCCATGATCCGGCAGGGCAAATCACCAGCGGTGATCGTGAACCACGAACGGGTGGCGGCCCATTATGGTGTCAGCTCCATTGACCTGGCCCGCGAAGTCACCGAGCGAATAGATGCCGGCGAATTCACTTGGGAAGACGATTTTCGCGACTTGCACCCAGCCCCCTTTGGCCACAAGCTGTACGCCAACTCGATCAGCAGACTGTTCGCCGCTGCTTGGGATTCTCGCCCGGCGTCGAGCGAAAAATCAGCCGCGAACGAAAAGCCAGCCGGCAAGCCGTTACCCCAGCCACTGGATCCGGCCAGCTATTTTCATGGTCGCCTGCTTTCACCGACCACGATTGCCGCAGCCGAGGGCACCACGCTGGGAACCGGCTGGCGACTGGAACCGGCTTGGCAGCCAGCCAACTCCGCGGGGACGAAGCGGGTTGGCACGAGAGCTGGCTTCGTGAATGTGCCGGCGCTAGTGACTGAGCAACCGGGAGCGACGATGCAATTTTCCTTCAGCGGCAGGGGGATCGGCGTGTTCGTCGCCTCGGGGCCCGATGCGGGGCGGCTGGAATACCGCCTGGACGGCGGGGATTGGCAAACATGTGAATTGTTTACCCAGTGGAGTCCCTCGCTGCATTTACCTTGGGCCAAGATGTTGGCGGCCGACTTACCCGCGGGCGAGCACTCCGTAGAACTGCGAGCCGCCGCGACGTCGGACCCCAAAAGTGCCGGCCAGGCCATTCGCATCATCCACCTGCTGGTCAATGACGCATCGGCGGCTCAATAGTTAACCTTTGTGCGGCCAAACGGTGATAGCAATTGACCGGTGCACGCATCTGATTGACAATAGTGGTCGAAACTTTTGTCGACCTGCATTGTCCGCACGCCATATTTTAACCCTGAAGATTTTGCATGAGCACGATTGAGCCCAATTTGAAAGCGAGTCAGCAGGTACCCGATCCGCGGGGGCGTTTCGGAGATTTTGGTGGCCGTTTTGTGCCCGAAACTTTGACGCGGGCGCTCGACGAATTGTCGGACGAGTACGAACGAGCGAAACGTGATCCTTCCTTCCAGCGTGAGTTGGACCAACTGCTGAAGACCTTCGTGGGCCGCGAATCACCGCTGTACCACGCTCGCCGCTTGAGCGACCAAGTAGGCGGGGCGCAGATTTGGCTGAAGCGGGAAGACCTCAACCACACCGGCGCCCACAAGATCAACAACACGCTCGGCCAAGGGCTGTTGACGTTGCGAATGGGCAAGACGCGCGTGATTGCCGAGACGGGAGCTGGTCAGCACGGCGTGGCCTCGGCGACTGCTTGCGCCCATTTCGGCCTGCCCTGCGTCGTCTACATGGGGTCGGAAGATGTTCGCCGCCAGCAACCCAACGTGTTCAGCATGCGGTTGCTCGGCGCCGAAGTGCGACCGGTGGAAAGTGGCTCGCGAACACTCCGCGATGCAGTCAACGAAGCGATGCGGGATTGGATGAGCTCAGTCGAAGACACGCATTACATCATCGGCAGCGTGATCGGCCCGCATCCTTTCCCCATGATGGTGCGAGATTTCCAAGCAGTGATTGGACGCGAGACGCGGGCGCAAGCGATTGAGACTTGGGGCCGTTTGCCTGATTGCGTAGTCGCTTGCGTGGGTGGTGGCAGCAACGCAGCCGGCATGTTCTACCCCTTTATCGAAGACGATGAGGTGCGATTGGTCGGTGTGGAAGCGGGTGGACGTGGCGCGACGGCTGGCGAGCACGCTTCCCCGTTAACGTTTGGTTCACCGGGTGTGCTGCATGGTTCGTACAGTTACGTGATGCAAGATGAGGATGGCCAAACCAGTGATGTACACTCGATGAGTGCCGGGTTGGATTACCCGGGAGTCGGGCCCGAGCACAGTTACTGGAAAGATGCTGAGCGAGTCGATTACATCAGTTGCCGGGACGACGAAGCGTTGGGATCGTTCGACAAATTGGCACGCAGCGAAGGCATTATGGCCGCTCTGGAGACTTGTCACGCGGTCGCCAAGAGCTTGGAAATTGCCGCCACCATGCGGCCCGACCAACACCTGGTGATCTGCCTCTCGGGACGCGGGGACAAAGACGCCATGGAGCTGGCCCGGCTACGCGGCCAATCGTGGGCATAGTCAATCGTGGGCATAGTCGTCTTTCGCTCCGCCGAAAGTACCCTTGCGCTCAACAGTTTGATCCGATAAAGTCCAGGTACAGAAAAAACTTGAGGTAAACACGCAAACTCAGCACTTACCCTCCTATCTTGCCCGCCCCCTGAGAGCCCCCGACATGTCCGCCGTTGACGAACTATTTAAGAGCTTACGCGCAGCAGGACAGAAAGCGTTGCTCCCCTTCGTCACAGCGGGTGATCCGGACATTGCCGTAACGGCCGAGATTGTGCGAGCGATGAGTGCCGCGGGGGCTCATTTGTGTGAAATCGGAGTTCCTTACAGCGACCCGATTGCCGACGGACCGGTCATTCAAGCTTCTTACCAGCGAGCGCTCGACAAGGGCTTTCGTTTGCGGCAACTGTTTGAGTTAGGGAGCGATTTGACGGCCGGGGCACAAGCGATCAAGTTGCCTTTGGTAACCATGGTCAGCTACTCGATTATCCTGCGAACGGGGATTGAGAATTACGTTCGTCAGGCGGTCGCCGCCGGGTACAGCGGGGCGATCGTGCCCGATTTGTTGGTCGAGGAATCGGAGGAAACGGCCCGTGTTTGCCGGGAGTTCGACTTTAGCCTTATCCAGCTAGTCACCCCGACCACCCCCCGCGAGCGTCAACGTCGCATTGCCGAACTGTCGACTGGTTTTCTGTACGTTGTCTCGGTCACTGGAATTACCGGCGAACGCAGCTCGATTGCCGGCGGATTGCTCGACAATGTGGCCTGGCTTCGCGAACAAACTGAGCTGCCAATCTGTATCGGATTTGGGATCAGCGGTCCGGAACAGGTCCGCCAACTGGCCCCGGTGGCTGATGGTTTGATCGTCGGTTCGGCTTTTGTCCGCCGGATTGCCGCCGCCGCGGACGACCGAGCCAGCATGCTCGCAGACATTTCAATGTTTACAGAACAGTTGCTCGAGGCGCTCGCCCAGCCCGTCACGGACAATGAAGTTAGCGGTTAGCAGTTAGCAGTTAGCGGTTTTGGCGCTAGCCACCGTTTGTTGCACCTAACGAATTTGGCTA
>CAZHTX010000014.1:0-12403 GCA_964535475.1 uncultured Pirellulaceae bacterium | reverse complement strand
TGGCGCTAGCCACCGTTTGTTGCACCTAACGAATTTGGCTAAAAACGAGAACCGCGGCTAGCGCCAAAGCGGCTAACAGTTAGCGGTTTTGGCGCTAGCCAACACGAATCACAAATACCCCTTTCGCAGCGGAGTCACTCAACGATGGATGTGCGTTATTGGTCAATGCTCGCCGGCCTCGCCCTCTTACCTTGCCTCGCCGGTTGCGACAGATCATCCGACGGGCAATCCGACAAGGGCTCGGCCGTTGGCGACCAAACGGCCGACACGGCGATCGTGATTCCTCCTGACGATCCGGAGGTTGTGAAAACAATCGAAACAACTTCCGGAGTGGTCTTCGAACGCGAGGGAGACAACATTGTAAAATTGAACCTGCTGGCACTCTCGCCGTCTGATTTGGAGTCACTCAAGGAGGAATTTGCTTGGGCGAGAGGTTTACCGGCGCTCGAGCACATCATTGCCAGCGGGCCGGGCGTCAACGACGAAGCGATGGCCCAGCTTGCCGGACATCTCAACCTGTCGGTGCTGGCGTTTGAAAAGCGGAGTTCGGTCACCGATGCTGGCATTGAGTCGATTAAGGACCTACCCAACTTGACCGACATCAGCTTGGAACGCAGCGAGATCACCGACGAATCGCTGAAACATTTGTCAGAAAGCAAAACGATTTTACGAATTCGCGCTCCGCGGACGAAATTGACCGACGCCGGTGTGATGCATTTGGTAAGCGCGCCCCAGTTGGAATTGCTCGACGTGCTGGAGTGCACGGGAATCTCGGACGCTTGTCTGCCGGCAGTTGGCCAGCTGACGAATTTGCGAAATTTCCGCGCTTACGGTCGACAAATCACCAACGAGGGGATGCCCCACTTGGCGAGCTTGAAAAATCTGGCCGCCCTCGGTTTGCAGTATGCCAACATCAATGACGAAGGCTTAGCCCAGCTTTCCGGGCTTGTGAATCTGAAAGAAGTCAATCTTTATGGAACCTATATCACCGACGCCTCGGTGGAGACGCTGGCCGGGTTCCCCAAGCTGGCCAAAGCGAGGCTGCGAGACACTTCGATTCGAGGCGAGAACGCGGCTGGTTTTGCCGAAATGCAAGCCATGCGGGATCTCGACTTGAGCGAAAGCCCAGTCCAAGATGACGCGATGGCCCCGATTGGCAAAATTGCTGGCTTGCAAAAGCTAAATCTCTGGAACGCGGAAGTCACCGATGCGGGCGTCGCCGAACTGAAGGGGCTGACCAACCTGGTCGACCTCAACTTGGAAAACCTTTGGGACGTAACCGATGCGTCGCTGGAAGTGGCCGCCGGATTTCCGAAGCTGAAAACTTTGAACGTCGGTGGCACCAGCGTCAGCGACGAAGGTTTACCCAAGCTTTATGGTTTAAAAGAACTGCGGACGCTGAACCTGTCCGGCTCGGAAGTCAGCAAAACGGGTTACGAGGCGCTGCAGAAAAACATGCCCTGGGTCACGAAGATTGAATTCTAGAGGCCCAGCAGTCGATTTGCCCGCTCACCATCTTGGCGACTCGTGGTAGGCGAGCGGGTCCGCAGGCGCTATAATCGGCAGGTGTTCAACTGACAACTAGGTCATGCACAATCCGCAGTGGTTTGGGGAGCGATAGCTGACGATGCCAATTACGGATGCCGAACCGTCGAACTTGCTGGGGCGGTTCGGCCTGCAGAGTTTTCGTCCCGGCCAGGACCAAGTCGTCAAATCGGTCCTCAGTGGCGAAGATGTGCTCTGCGTGATGCCGACCGGCGGTGGCAAGAGTCTCTGCTATCAACTGCCCAGCTTGGCATTGGCCGGGACCACGATTGTCGTGTCGCCGCTGATCGCCTTGATGAAAGACCAAGTCGACAGCTTGGCCGAGCTCGGGATTGCGGCCGCTTTGATCAATAGTTCGCTGTCGATGGCTCAGCAAAACGAAGCGATGCGGCGGATGGGCAACGGTGAGTTTGACATGGTTTATGTCGCTCCCGAACGCTTGCGGAATGGTCGTTTTCTGGAAGCTGTCGCCCAAGCCAACGTCTCGTTGCTGGCCGTTGACGAAGCCCACTGCATTAGCGAATGGGGGCATGATTTTCGCCCCGACTACGCGCGGCTCGGACAATTTCGCGAGCGATACCTGGGCGACGTGCAAACGATTGCCTTGACCGCCACCGCAACCCCCACGGTTCGCGATGACATCAGCCGTTTGCTGAACCTCCGCTCGCCGCAGATGTATGTCACGGGGTTTGCTCGCGACAACCTCCGTTTCGAGGTGCAGCAGTGCAAAGGGGATCGCGAAAAGGATGCATGGCTGGTCGACTATTTGGCCACTCAGAATGGTGCCGGCATTATTTACGCGGCGACTCGCAAACGATGTGAAGAGCTGGCTGGCTGGCTGCCGGAAAAGTGCCGCCGCCCAATCGGTGTCTATCACGCCGGCCTAGAACCGGCGCAGCGACAGCGTGTGCAAGAACAATTCATGGCGGGCAAACTTTCGGCGATCGTGGCCACCAACGCATTTGGCATGGGGATCGACAAATCAGATCTGCGGTATGTCGTCCATTACAACATGCCGGGCACGCTGGAAGCTTACTATCAAGAAGCGGGTCGTGCCGGGCGAGATGGGAAGCCGAGCGAATGCGCGTTGTTGTTCAGCTATTCCGATCGGCACATTCAAGAATTCTTTATTGAAAACCGCTATCCCACCGCGGCGCTGGTCCGCAAAGTCTACGAGTATTTGTTGCGGCGCAGCGAGGATCCCATCGAGCTGACGCTGGCCGAAGTCCGCGACGCCGTCGACAAAACCACCTCGGCTGAGGCGATTGGCGCGTCGGAAACCCTGCTCAGCAAAGCTGGCGTGCTCAAGCGGCTCGACAGCAGCAGTAACCAAGCGGTCGTCCGCATCGAGAGTGATCTACCCACGCTGGTCGATCTGTTGCCGCGAGAAGCCAAGGTCCGCCGCCGCGTGCTGCGGGCTGTCGAGAAAGTGGTCGGCTCGCATCGGCACGAGGATGTGTACGTGCGGCCGCAACGTCTGTGCGAAATGGCCGAGGTCAGCCGAGAACAGCTCAGTCGTGTGATGCGCGAATTAAGTGGCCTCAACGCGTTTGATTACGTGCCACCGTTTCGCGGCCGAGCGGTCCACTTTCTGCGCCGTGATTTGAAATTTGAAGAACTGGAAATCGACTTCGCTGAACTGGAAACTCGCAAACAGGCTGAATACGAAAAGCTCGAATCGGTAATCGGCTTCGCCCGCACATCACGCTGCCGCCAACGCGAGATCTTGGACTACTTTGGCGACCCCTCGGAAAACAAATGCAATGTTTGTGACCGCTGTGCGCCGATCAATCCGCGGCTGGTTGCCGCTGGCCAAATTAGCGGCGCGGAAATCGAAGCCAACAAGACCGACTGGTCGGCCAACGCCGAACTCTGCCGAGGTATCCAGATCGTGCTCAGCGGCATCGCACGTACCCACGGCCGCTTCGGCAAGGGACTCGTGGCGCAGATGCTGTGCGGCTCGCAAAATAAAAAAATGCAGCAGTGGAAACTCAGCCGGCTGAGCACTTTCGGCATGCTGTCTGGCCTGAGACAGTCGCAAGTTACCGACGTGATCGACGCGTTGACGGAAATTGGCTTGGTCGGCCAAGTCGAAGTCGAACAACGACGCCCCACCGTGCAACTGACTGACCAGGGCAAGGAAGTCATGATGGGTCGCCAACCGGTCCCGGCGGCTCTTAAACTCTCGTTTCCGCTAGCCAAACAGCTGGCCCGAGTTGCCGGCAAACTGGAAACCGCGGATGTGACCGGGCGGGGTAGTGGGCACGGAGCTCCAGCAGGCCAAGAAAACTCGCCCGCCGATGCGGCGAATCTGGAACCGCAAGCCAGCTCTGGCGACATGCACAGTGACGCTGAAAACGCGAGTGACAGCATCGCGGGTGATAGGCCCCCCGACAGCCTGCTCGGTATCAGCAACAACACCGTCGATATTTTGATCGGCAGGCTGAAACAATGGCGGCGACGGGTGGCGGCAGCTTCGGGGGTGCCGGCATTCCGAGTGCTAACCAACGCCACGCTGGAGCGGATCGCCGAACTGGCTCCGCGGAGCGTGACCGAACTGGAAGCGATCAGCGGCGTGGGACCGGCGACGATCGAAGAATATGGCTTCGATTTAATTGAGTTGGTCGTGCACAGCGCGGGGGAGCACTCGGCCCCCGACCAGACACCCCCCGATCAGTCGCCACAATCAAACCAACCCTCCCCGGCGGTTTCAACCGGCAGCGAACCGCCAGAGAGAGAAAATCAGGTTGCCAGCGAGCCGGCGCCAAAACAGGCGAGCGAACGGGCAGCCGAGCGGGCGGCGGCAGAACCCGTCGCTTCGGCAGAATCGGGCGAACCAAACTCGCAGATCGCCCCCGCAGCAACTGAACGTGATTCCAGCTACTGGACATGGCGACTTCTGCACGATGGTTATTCGATTGAGCAAGTTGAGCAGATCCGACGTATTGACAGAGTTGGATTATTGAGTGACTTGATTGCTCAAGTTCGCGGAGGTCAAGCTTTGGACCAAAATTGGCTGCGGGAACCGAGTCCGTTGCGACCCACAAACCAGAGTGATGGCCAAGCGAACAGAAGTGAAGAATTATGGCAAGAACTAAATCGGTTGGTATTGGTGGGCAGTCGCGGTTAGCCAATCGGCACGATGATCGCTACAATGCGAATCATCAGTTACAAGTTAGTTAGGTAATGCAGTCGGCGATCCGGCTGCGCGGCAACGCATTTCAATCACATCGTCTCCGCATGTTCTACTATTAAGTGTAGAACCTCGCATCGCCGGTTCCCCTCAAGATGCTCGACGCTGCCGTGTTGGCGGGTTGGGCGGGGGTAATTGGCGTCCTCGATGGAGTCGAAGAAAGGCTGGAGATGGAGAAACCGGAACAAGCCCCTCAACCGGGCGGCAACGAGCCGAAGCAACCAAGACGTGGTGCAAGCACTTGGCTGTTTGTATTGGCGATTGTGGCTGCCACCGTGTTGTTGTTTTCTCAGAGCTCAACGCGTCGAACCTCGATCAGTTATGACTTCTTTTGGAAGGAACTCGATCGCGGGAACATCAAATTCATCCAAGTCACTTCGGATCGCGTGGTCGGTCAATTCAGATCGACGCCTGACGTCATTCCTCAGCTGAAGGATGGCAAGTTGGTCGAACCGGAAGCGGGCGAGCAGGCTGAAAAACCGCTCGACGATTTCACGACCATTTTGCCTGGTCCGCAAGCGAAGGAAGCGGTCACCGAAAAAGCTTTGGAAAAGGGAGTTTATTTGGAGGAGTTGCCAACAGACAACACCTTCCAGATGATTTCCACGTTCCTGTTGTTTGCCGTGCTGTTGGGGATACCGTTGGTGTTCTTCATGATGCTGCGGCGAACCCGTAACGACATCATGGGGGGCGGCTTTCTGTCGGGCTTCAGCAAAAGTCCGGCGAAAAAGTATGAAGGGGCTGACCAAGTTGTCACCTTCAATGAAGTTGCCGGTCTGGAGGGAGTGAAGGCTGATTTGCAGGAAATCGTCGACTACCTCAAGAGCCCCGACAAATTTCGCAAATTGGGTGGTCGCGTTCCGAAGGGCGTGTTGCTCAACGGCCCTCCCGGGACCGGGAAAACGCTGCTGGCGCGAGCTGTTGCTGGCGAAGCGGGTGTTCCGTTTTTCTCGGTCAATGGTTCTGAATTCATCCAAATGTTTGTTGGCGTTGGAGCCAGTCGTGTGCGTGATTTGTTCCGCACCGCTAAGGATCAGAGCCCAGCGATCATTTTTATTGATGAAATTGACGCCGTTGGCCGCCAGCGGGGAGCGGGACTCGGCGGGGGCCATGACGAACGTGAGCAGACGCTGAACCAAATTCTTGGTGAAATGGATGGGTTTAGTCCCAGCCAGGCTGTCATCGTAGTCGCCGCCACCAACCGCCCCGACGTCTTGGACCCAGCTTTGCTGCGTCCGGGACGGTTTGACCGCCACGTCACGGTGGGCCGTCCGACGCTGAACGGTCGCGAAGAAATTTTCAAAGTGCATGTCCGCGATGTGCCGCTCGGCGATGATGTCGATCTGCGGCGTTTGGCTGCCGGCACGGTTGGTTTGACCGGGGCCGACATTCGCAACTTGGTCAACGAAGCCGCCCTCTGGGCAGCTCGTAACGACAAGAACGAAGTCAACATGGAAGACTTCGACTATGCTCGCGACAAAATTTTGATGGGTGCCAAGCGCGAAGAGGTGCTGCAAGAGAGCGAGAAAGAGAAAACCGCTTATCACGAAGCGGGCCACACGCTGACTTCTTGGTATCTGGACGGCAGCAATGTGGTCCACAAAGTTACGATCATTCCCCGCGGCCGCGCGCTCGGTGCAACGCAGTATCTGCCAGTAGAAGATCGGTTAAGCATTTCCAAGCGAGAACTGGAACACCAGCTGATCGTGTTGCTCGGTGGCCGGGCTGCGGAAAAAATCATTTACGACGAAAGCACCGTGGGAGCGGAGAATGACTTGGAACGCGGCACCAGTATCGCGCGCCGCATGGTCACTCACTGGGGCATGAGCCCCAAATTGGGCCCCGTCAGCTACAAAACTTCGGACGAAGACCCGTTTCTGGGACGCGAGATTCACCAGCAACGTCATTTCAGCGAGCACACGCAGGAGTTGATCGACAGCGAGGTCGCCAGGCTGCTGCACGAAGCTGAACTGGGGGCAGAAAAATTATTGACCGAACGTGGTGAGGAGTTGGAGCGTCTAACTAGGGCGTTGATCGAGAAGGAAGAACTGAGCGAAGCGGAGATCACCGAATTGATCGGGCCTTCGATTCATGCTCAAAAGATGAACGGGAAACAAAAGCCCGAAAAGACGATTGCTCCCGAGAGTGCCTCCGAACACAGCCCCGGCCCCGTCGTACCTTCCACTGTGGATGACCAGGGCGGCGACGAGACTGGCGAGTAAACACCTGGCCGAAAACGGTTAGCCGTGCCACGGTTAGCCGTTTTGGCGCTAGTCACGGTTAGCCGTTTTGGCGCTAGTCACGGTTAGCCGTTTTGGCGTTAGCCTCGGTTAGCCGTTTTGGCGTTAGCCACGGTTAGCCGTTTTGGCGTTAGCCTCGGTTAGCCGTTTTGGCGCCAGCCTCGGTTAGCCGTTTTGGCGTTAGCCACGGTTAGCCGTTTTGGCGCTAGCCTCGGTTAGCCGTGTTGGCGCTAGCCTCGGTTAGCCGGTTTGGCGCTAGCCTCGGTTAGCCGGTTTGGCGCTAGCCTCGGTTAGCCGTTTTGGCGCTAGCCTCGGTTAGCCGTGTTGGCGCTAGCCACGGTTAGCCGTTTTGGCGCTAGCCTCGGTTAGCCGGTTTGGCGCTAGCCACGGTTAGCCCGGGGTGTCGCCTCCACTTGTGGGGGGAGGCAACAAGAGACAATCGCTGGGCAGCAAACAACTCCAGATTCTTGTAGGTCTGCATGGCTGAAAAACCGCATCGTCAAAAGACGCGTGCCGAGTTTCGAAAAAAGCACCAGGGAAAAGTTCGCCGGCGAGATCTCACGCGTGATTATCACGAAGGGGACTCCCCGGCGCTCGACGACGTGGTGCAGAGCGAGCGAGTCAGCGGCAAAGGAGAGCTAACCCGCCGCCGGACCATCGTCGGTGATCATGCCGATCCCGATGACGCCGCCGGAATGTCCGTCCAACTGGAACAAGACCATTCGATCCTCAACGGTCGGGTGTTGAGTGTCCACGGACTGCAAAGCCGAGTTTTGGGTGAGGATGGAGTCGAGTATCGCTGCACGGTGCGGCAATTACTCAAGTCGCTCGCCACCGACCAGCGACACGTCGTCGCTGCCGGCGACCGTGTTGGTCTGCGAACCGCGGATGACCAAACCGCGACGATTGTCAAAGTTCAATCGCGGGAAAGCACGCTGTGCCGCACCAGTCGCGGTCGCCAGCACGTAATCGTGGCCAACGTCGACGTCTTGCTGATCGTCGTCAGCGCCGCGCAGCCCGATCTGAAACCGGGGCTGATCGACCGTTTTTTGCTGACCGCCGAACGGTTCGAGATTCGGCCGGTGGTCTGCATCAACAAAGTGGACTTAATCGACCAAGCCGGATTGCAACCAATCGTCGGCGTGTTTGCCCAAGCCGGTTACCCTGTCATCCTAACCTCCGCCGAAACGGGGCAGGGGATCGCCCACTTGAGAGCATTGGTGACGCGACGAGAAACCGTCCTGGCCGGTCAAAGCGGCGTCGGCAAGAGCACGTTGTTAAATCAAATCGAACCCGAATTGGGCCTCCGCGTGGGAGCGGTCAGCCGCGATAACGACAAAGGCAGGCACACCACCACGGCTGCCCAGCTGATTCCGCTGCGGGCTGGTGGGTTTGTTGTCGACACGCCGGGAATTCGCCAATTCCAATTATGGGACATTACTGGCCCCGAAGTAGCGGGGCTGATGCCTGATTTTCGCCCCTACGTCAGCCATTGCCGCTACCCTAACTGTCGGCATTTGGCGGAAGATGGTTGCGCGGTAAAAGAAGCGGTTGCCGATGGGCGAATCGATGCGCGACGTTATGATAGTTATTGCAACTTGATCGAAGAAGAACTCGCCTGAGAGACGCTCGGCTCCCCGCTGGCCCCAGCTTGCTTGGCCGCGGGCCCCCGGCCTCAGCTTGCCCCACCTTTTGCCCCCCGCCTGTCATGCTGTTCAAACGCCGCTTCGCCACGAAGCTCTTTTCGCGCCAGCTCGGCACCCGTTCCAACGGCACGTTGTCGCGGGGGATGCTGCTGTTGCTCGGCAGCCTCTCGCTGATCGCAGGCCGACAAGCCTCAGCCGACGAACAGCTCGAGCGTTGGCAAGCGACGTATCAAGATGAGATTTTGCCGATCTTGAAAGCGCGTTGTTGGGAGTGTCACAACGATGAGAACGCGGAAGGTGAATTTTCGCTTTCCCCCTATGCAGACGGAGCGGCAGCTGCGGCCAAACTGGACGTCTGGGACCCTGTCGGCCGCCGGATTCGGCTCAACGAAATGCCCCCGGCGGGCAGTCCGGGGCTGAACGATCCTCAAAAAGCGGCCCTGCAACGTTGGCTCGACACGCGTCCCAAACAAGATCTCTGTAATCAGTTAGCCACCGATGAGACGCAGAGCTGGTACCGCGGTCACGTGATGAGCCGGCGGCTGACGCAAACCGAATACAGCCGCGCCATGCATGACCTACTCGGCGTCGCCGTACCGGCCAGCGTGGAACTGCCCTCCGATGGTGCTGGCGGAGAGGGCTTTGACACCACGGGAGATACGCTCTTTACTTCACCGGTGTTAATCGAAGCTTACTTGCGGGCCGCCGACATGTTGGTCGACCACGTTGTCATGGGGACACCGCTGCCCGAGGCAGCCCAGCCGCGAACGACCGGCGATAACCCCAACGCCGGTTGGGCGATCCGCGACAGTGAGCTGTTGCGATGGGAGCCGAACGCCGAAGTTTCCGAGCCCGAAGTCCGGAGGGTGTTAGCCCAATTTGCCGGACGAGCCTGGCGTCGCCCGCTCGCCGAGGAAGAGGTTGACCGACTGTGGGGACTTTACCAAGCCGAGCGGCAGCGGGGAGCGCCAGCCCGCCAAGCGGTCGCCCAGTGCTGGAAAGCGAGTCTGGTTTCACCCAACTTTCTGTTCATCGTCGAGCGTGAATCGGAGAGTGGCGTCCAGCCCCTATCGGCTCACGAGTTGGCCGCTCGTTTGGCTTTGTTTATCTGGTCCTCGGTGCCCGACCAGGAATTATTGTCGCTAGCCGATGCGGGTGAAATCCTGCAACCTGAAGTGATCCGTGCACAAGTTGCTCGCATGTTAGCCGATCCGCGCGCCGACGCGTTGGGAGCCAACTTTGGACTACAATGGTTGGGATTAGCAGATTTAGAGCGAAAGATTCAGCCCGACGAGAGCTTGTTCCCTGAATTTGATCCAGAGTTGGTCGCCGACATGCGCCGCGAAGCTGTCGAGACGATCTCATCAGTTTTCCGGCATGATCAACCACTCGACTATTTAATTTCAGCACCTCAGGTTTACGCCAACGAGCGATTGGCGGCCCATTACGGGCTTTCCTGGGAAGCTGCCGATGCACCGTGGCAAGCCATTCCGGTAACCGATGGACGGCGGGGTGGCGTGTTAACGATGGGCGCCGTGCTGGCCAGCACTTCCTATCCGCGGCGGACCAGCCCGGTGCTGCGAGGTGCTTGGATTTTGGCGGAGGTACTTGGCGATGCGGTACCGCCGCCACCCCCCGGGGTTCCACCACTGGAAGAATCCACTGACGCCGAGGTGAGTCTTAGTTTGCGTCAGCAACTGGAAAAACATCGCGAGAACAAACAATGCGCCTCCTGTCACGACCGCATGGACCCCCTTGGTTTTGGGCTGGAAAACTATGATGCCCTGGGGCGTTGGCGGGATCGCGAAGGTGAAACGCCCATTGATGCCAGCGGCAAATTGCCGGCGGGGCAGAGTTTTACCGGCCCGGCCGAGTTAAAGGCGGTGATAAGTCAACGCGGACCGGAGTTCCGACGCCATTTTGTCCGCAAACTATTGGGCTTTGCATTGGGACGCAAATTGAACAAATTTGATCAATGCGTGATCGATGAATGCATGAAGCAGTTGGACGAAAATGAGTACCGCGCCGCTTGCGTGATCGAGACGATCTGCTTGAGCTATCCATTCCGCCATCGTTATTACAAACCATCGGAGAGTGAATCATGACTTTGCCGCAAAGCCGTTTGCCACGTCGTAAGTTTTTGCGTGGCGCTGGCGTCGCCTTATCACTTCCTTGGTTGTCAACGCTGGGCAGCCGTTCCGCGCGGGCTGCGACTGCCGCGGCCACTCCACCACTTCGCTCGGCATTCATTTATTTCCCCAACGGTGTGTGGGGCAAGGACTGGGTGCCGACCAGCGAAGGCAGCGACTATTCGCTCAGCCCCTCGCTGGAGCCGCTGGCCGAAATTCGCGAGCATTGTTTGGTGCTGACGGGACTCGACAAGAAGAACAGTCATGGCGGCGACGGTCACTACGCCAAGACGGCCAATTTCTTAACGGGTATGCCCGTCTCGAAAACCACAGGTAAGGACATTAGCAGCGGCGGCATTTCGATCGACCAATTGATCGCGAAGCACATTGGTGGTCAAACACCGCTGCCCTCATTGGAACTGGGGACCGAACCGGTGATCACGGGAGTCGACAGCAATGTTGGTTACACGCGGCTGTACGGATCTTCCATTTCCTGGGAAACTCCCCAGCGTCCCATGACCAAAGAGATCAATCCGCGCGTCGTGTACGAGCGTCTGTTTGGCAAAGGTTTGGCCGCCAGGAATCAAGGAGCGGAATCTTATCAAAACTTATTAGATTTTGTTCTTGAGGATGCGCGGAAGATTCGCGGCCAGCTGGGGCGTGATGATCAATTTAAGATGGACGAGTATTTAGATTCCGTGCGAGCTGTGGAACGAAGAATTGAGTTTGCCAACAGTGACCGCGAGGATGCTTGGGAACCGAGCACGGATCCGGCGGAGATCGCTCGCCGCAAACCTGGCGTACCGGCCGATTTTCGCGAGCACATTGATATCATGTTGGACTTGATGGTGCTGGCATTCCAGACCGATTCAACTCGCGTGTGTTCTTTGATGTTTGCCAACGATGTCTCGGGCAGAAACTTTTCGTTTGTCGATGGGGTATCTGGTTCGCACCACGAGCTGAGCCATCACGAGAACAAGGCTGAGAAGATTGAGCAGTATCAACGCATCAATCGCTGGCACGTCGAACAGTTTGCGCGGATGTTGACAAAGATGAAAGCGGTGCAGGAGGGCGAGGGCACGCTGCTTGATCATTCGATGGTGGTATTTGGATCGAGCATGTCGGACGGCAATCGCCACGATCCCGACAATCTGCCGATCTTAGTCGGCGGCACAGCAGGCGGTCACATTCGCTCCGGGCGTCATATTGCCCACGGCGAAACTCCGCTCTGCAATCTTTATCACAGCATGCTGGACATCCACGGTTTACCCGTGGAGCGTTTCGGCGACAGCACCGGCCCCTTGGCATTGAGCTAATTGTAAAGCGATTGTCCCCACCCAATCGCTGGCCGTCTGTTAGGCTCCGGCAAAGCCCTCTTCCAAAGCTGCCGCCGAGCTTGCCCCGGATCGGAGCAACAACTGGCAGCTACACGGGCATCTCCTTCCGTCGAGCTTGCCTCGGCGGGGGAACAACTGGCAGCTACCAAGGCATCTCCTTCCGTCGAGCTTGCCTCGGCGGGAGAACAACTGGCAGCTACCAGGGCGACTCCTTCCGCCGAGCTTGCCTCAGCGGGGGAACAACTGGCAGCTACCAGGGCGGCTCCTTCCGTCGAGCTTGCCTCGGCGGGGGAACAACTGGCAGCTACCAAGG
>CAZHTX010000013.1:7769-29923 GCA_964535475.1 uncultured Pirellulaceae bacterium | reverse complement strand
CGTCCGGTTCCGCGGAACCGTGAGCTCGCGCTCAACGGCTGATATAACCGAAAGACTTATGTCGAAGTGCTCAATGGACAATCGGAGAATAAGAGTCGTCTTTCTCTCCGCGAAAGTAGCGTTGGCTAGGATGGAAAGTTTGAAAGGAAAACAATGCAAGTAAAAAGCGGCGGCGGCTTTCGCGCGATTCTCTATTCACTCAAAAAAGCTCGGGAGGTCGGTGGACCTCTCAAGTTGTATAAAGCCATGCGTTCCAAGAACGCCTGTAAGACTTGCGCCCTCGGCATGGGTGGCCAGCAAGGTGGCATGGTGAATGAAACAGGCGGCTTTCCCGAGGTCTGCAAGAAAAGTATGCAGGCCATGGTTGCCGATATGCAGCCGGCTGTGCCCGCAACTTTCTGGGCTGAAAACTCCATCGCCGACCTGCAACGATTCACCCCTCGGCAGTTGGAGCACTCCGGGCGGCTGATTCAACCGGTCATCTGGGAGGCTGGGGCGAGTCATTACCGACCACTGACTTGGGCCAGCGCCTTTGATGTGATCGCCAAGCAATTCAAGGCCATTTCCCCTGACGAATCCTTTTGGTACTTCTCGGGACGCAGCAGCAACGAAGCAGGTTTTCTGCTGCAACTGCTGGCTCGCGTTTATGGCACCAACAACGTCAATAACTGCAGCTTCTATTGCCATCAAGCCAGTGGCGTTGGCTTGCAGTCCACCGTCGGTAGCGGCACCGCCACGATCCAGCTTGAAGATCTCGAGAAAGCTGACCTCGTGTTTTTGATTGGTGGAAACCCGGCCAGTAACCACCCCCGGCTGATGACCAGCTTGATGCACGTGCGCCGCCGCGGTGGCAAGGTTGTTGTCATCAATCCGGTCCGGGAAACAGGCTTGGTAAAATTTCGCATCCCCAGTGATCCCATCTCATTGTTCTTCGGCACCAAGATCGCGACGCACTATGTGATGCCGCACATCGGCGGCGACTTGGCGCTCTTGTGGGGGATCGCCAAAGCGGTTCTCGAACAAGGCACCGCAGACGAAAGTTTTTTGGCAAATCACTGTCGCGATAGCCAGACTTGGGAGGAGGCAGTTAAGACGCTCAGCTGGCAAGAGATCACAGCCAAATCGGGAGTGGAGCGCGGGGAAATTGAAGAAATTGCCGCTCTTTATGGTCAAGCAAAGAATGTCGTCTTCTCCTGGACGATGGGAATCACCCACCATGCGCACGGCGTCAACAACGTGCAAGCGATCGCCAATTTAGCCATGGCTCGTGGTAAAGTCGGCAGCCCCGGCAGTGGACTGATGCCAATTCGCGGTCACAGCAATGTGCAAGGTATTGGTTCGGTTGGTGTGACACCGAAGCTCAAACAGCAAATCTTTGACGCCCTGACCGAGCAGTTTGGTCTCACATTACCGACCACGCCGGGACGCGACACACTCGACTGTATGGAAGCCGCCGCCCGCGGGGAATTAAAGGCGGCGTTCTGTTTGGGAGGAAACCTGTACGGTAGCAATCCCGACGCCAAGTTCGCTGCCAAGGCGCTGAGTAATCTTGATCTAAACGTGATGCTCAACACGACGCTCAATACCGGGCACGCTCACGGATTGGCCAAGACGACGATTATTCTTCCGGTGCTGGCCCGCGATGAAGAACCTCAAAGTACCACTCAGGAATCAATGTTCAATTTCGTTCGCCTCAGTGATGGTGGTCCTCGCCGTTTACCCGGTCCGCGAAGCGAAATTCAAGTTATTGCCGAAGTTGGCAAGCGGCTAATCGGTGATCGCGATGGCATCGATTGGAAAGCGATGGAAGAGGCTTCCACGATCAGGCAATGGATCGCTCGCGTCGTCCCCGGCTTCGGAAAGATCGCTGATATCGGGGAAACGAAAGCCGAGTTTCATATTGATGGACGGACCTTTCACGTTCCCCAATTTCCCACTGAAGATGGGCGAGCCATCATGCACGTCCATGACTTGCCCGACCTGCCAGGAGTTGGGGAACAAGAATTGCGTCTTATGACTGTCCGCAGCGAAGGCCAGTTTAACACGGTTGTGTATGAAGAGAATGATCTTTACCGCAATCAAGATCGACGCGACATCATTATGCTGCACCCGGACGACCTGCGTCGCTTCGGAATTAGCCCCAACCAACGTGTCACGATTCGCAACGATACCGGGGAAATGAAAGGCATCATCGCCCGCAGTTACCCGGACATTCGCCCTGGAAACGCCATGATGTATTATCCCGAGGCGAATGAACTCGTCTCCCGTCATGCCGATCCCAAAAGCAAAACACCAGCCTTCAAATGCGTAATCATTCAATTGATCGCTGAGGATTCAACGAGGAGTGATCGCCATGCCGAAGCCATTCATGTTTAACGTCTTAACCTCTCTCAGCTTGCACGCGGCGCTAGTCAAAATGGTGTTGATCACCACGGTGTTCTTGACTCTGCCCGCTGACCGCCAGCTGGGGTGGGGGGCCGTGTCAGCGTCCGCTGAGGAGCCGGGCCAAGCAGAAATTACCTTTGAACGTGATGTAATGGCCGTCTTGTCCAAGGCCGGTTGCAACGCGGGCACCTGCCATGGCAACGTCAATGGTAAAGGAGGCTTTTTCCTTTCACTACGTGGGCAAGACCCCAGCTACGATTATCGCCAACTCGTTCGCTCGGCGGCGGGCAGGCGTGTAGATTCCATGGTTCCCGCTCAAAGTTTAGCGTTACTGAAAGCAACCGCCGAAGTGGCCCACCAAGGCGGCAAACGCTTTGCCCGCGACTCACCCGAATATGAAATCCTCTCTCGTTGGATCGAACAAGGCTTAACCGCACCAAACCCCCAAGCCCCGGTCGTGACCCATTTGGAAGTAACGCCCGCTGATCAGGTGCTTTGGGCTCCGCAAAGCGAGATCCAACTAAAGACTATTGCGTATTTCTCCGACGGCTCAGAACGTGACGTCACTCGCTTGGCTGTTTACGAATCAAGTGACCCGCTGGTGGAAATTACTCCCACGGGGATTGTCCAGTTCGATCAGCCGACTTTGGTGACTCTGTTGATTCGTTATCTCGATGGTCAATTTCCCGTTCGCTTAGCTTATCGCCCGGTGCCCCAGCAGTTCACCTGGCAGGAACCACCGGTTAATAACTTTATCGACGAATTGGTCTTTGCCCGGCTTCAGCAACTGCGAATTAATCCAGCCCCCCTCGCCACTGATCAAGTTTTTCTACGACGGGTTTATTTGGATTTATTGGGCGTCATTCCCACCGCAGAAGAGGCGCGAAGCTTCGTTCTTGATCAAGCCTCCGATAAGCGCGAGAAATTGATTGAATCATTACTGTCACGACCTGAATTCGCCGCCATGTGGGCGCTCAAGTGGTCAGATATTATTCGGAACGAAGAGAAGACCCTCGACGCCTTGGGGGTGGAAAAATTGCACGCTTGGATTCGCGATTCGATTGCCGCAGATCGACCGTTGAATCAGTTTGCTCGCGAACTGATCGCTTCTCGCGGCAGCACCTATGACAATCCACCAGCAAATTATTGGCGGGCCCATCGCGATCCCTTCACGCGGTCTGAGACCACGGCACAAGTTTTTCTTGGTGTTCGTTTGCAATGTGCGAAATGCCATAATCATCCCTTCGATCACTGGTCTCAAGATGAATATTATCAGTGGGCCAGCTTATTCAACGGCATTGAATACGAAATTGTTGATAATAAGAGACGGGACAATTTGGATAAGCACGAATTTGTGGGAGACCAGATCGTGCAAGTTAAATCGGCCGAACCCGTTAACAATGTCCGCACCGGACAGCCTGCAACTGCTAAGTTTCTCGGTAGTGATGAGGCCATTGGCGATGATCAACTGCAGCACTTGGCCGATTGGTTAGCCTCTCCTGAGAACCGCATGTTTGCCACTGCGCAGACAAATCGCATCTGGTACCACCTGATGGGAGCCGGTCTGGTCGAGCCGGTCGACGATCTGAGGTTAACCAACCCCGCTTCACATCCCGCATTGCTGCGACGCTTGACCGACGAATTAATCGAGCACGACTTCAGCCTCAAGCATCTCGTGCGGCTGATCGTGAATTCCCGCACCTATCAACTTGGCTCCGATCTAGACGCCGCGGAAGTGGCCCCGCACCAGTATGATGAACGGCTGTTTGCTCGTGCCGTGGTGCGCCGCCTGACGGCTGAACAGATATTAGACATTCAATCGCAAGTGCTGGGGTTACCAGCCAGTTTCGAGGGCTACGATCTTGGCACGCGCGCTGGTCAAATCGCCGGTGTGGAGCGGGTGCGCCGAAAATTGGCAGACGGAGATGTTTTCTTGCGGCAATTCGGTAAACCCGAACGCCTGCTCGCTTGCGAATGCGAACGCAGTAACGAAGCGACCCTCGGTCAGGCGCTCAGCTTGATTGGTGGAGAGAGTTTACACCGTCGTCTGATCCAACCTGACAATCGTTTGGGAGAGCTTATCGCCGCATCGGACGATATCCCCGCGATTGTTGAAACCCTGTTTTGGACAGCCCTGACCCGGGCGCCGACAGAGCAGGAGCTATCTTCAACATTGAGTTTAATCGAAGAGCACGGTGACCCACGAGCCGTTTTGGAGGATTTAGTCTGGGCCTTACTAAACGCCAAAGAACTGATCTTCCGCAATTGATGGCCTGGCTCTTCCATCGCACCTCAAATCCCACCAAAAACATCATGCCCGCCCCATCATCCGCCTGCAACAACTTTCGGTCCCTCCAGCTTTCCCGCCGCAGCCTGTTGAGCATCGGTGGCATGGGCATGATGGGCTTAAACATGCCGACTTTGCTCCGAGCGGGGGAGAGTCGCAGCGGTCAAAGCGATGCGCTGCCCGTGCGCGCCAAACGGGTAATCTTCTTGTTTCAGTGGGGTGGGCCCAGCCATCTCGATACCTTCGACATGAAGCCCTCTGCGCCAGCTGAAATTCGTGGGCCGCTAAAGCCGATCTCGAGCGTGGTTCCGGGGTTACCGGTTTGCGAGCACTTTCCTGAGATGGCCAAGCGAATGGATCGTGTCACCTTGATCCGCAGCATGACTCACACCATGAAGAATCATAACTCGGCCGGCTATTACGCGCTCACCGGACAAGCACCTCCCAGCGATGATCAACGCCTGCGAGACTCGCTTGACCTCTGGCCCGCTTACGGTTCCGTGGTGGATGCCCTGGCACCTAACCGAGGCGAACTGCCCACTTTTGTCTCATACCCCCATACCATCTCCGATGGCTCCGTCACGCCGGGCCAGCACGCCAGCTTTCTCGGCAAACGACACGACCCCTTTTTCTTTAAGGAAGATCCAAACGCGGCCAATTTTCGCTTGCCCGAATTAAGTCTTCCCAGCGATCTCGACTTGGGGCGAATGCAGCGACGCCGGCAGTTGCAGCAACTCGTCGACCAACAAGCCAAGCTGCTTGATCGTTCGTTGGAAGCACGTGGGTTCGATGACTACTACCAGAAAGCGATCTCGATGCTCACCTCCGAGAGCGTGCGTTCTGCCTTCGACTTGGAAAGTGAACCGCAGGCGCTGCGTGATCGGTACGGACGCACCACCTATGGTCAGGGCTGTTTGCTGGCGCGGCGGTTGGTGGAGGCGGGAGTCAAGTTTGTGACGGTCTATTTTTCTCGATCCATTGGTGGCCGCCGCGTCAACGAAGGTGGTTGGGACACCCACGGATTTGACGACACGCGGATGTATCAGATTGTCGATAAGTATCAGCACCCGATTACCGATCAAACTTTGCCAACGCTGCTCGATGATCTCGAAGATCGCGGGATGTTGGAAGATACGTTGGTCGTCTGGATGGGTGAGTTTGGCCGCACTCCTAAGATTAATAAAAATATCAGCCGTGATCATTGGCCACAGTGTTACACCGCGCTGCTCGCAGGTGGGGGAGTAAAACGGGGGTATGTGCATGGCGCTTCGGACGCCGATGGTATGTTTCCAGATAAACATCCCGTTCGACCCGAGGACTTGGCCGCCACAATCTACTCGTTAATGGGCATCGACCCTAATACCGAAGTCCGCGATCGAGCCGATCGCCCCTTGGTGATCTCTGGCAAGCCGGTGATGGATGTGTTTGCATAGGATTGTTCCCCCGTTAGCCGCTTTGGCGCTAGCCGCGGTTCCCCCGTTAGCCGCCTTAGCGCTAGCCGCGGTTCCCCCGTTAGCCGCTTTGGCGCTAGCCGCGGTTCTTCGGATTCATTCTCAACAACCATAGCAAATCACAACCACTTTACTGCCAGCCAGATCATGTCTCGAATATTACTATTCATTTTCATCGTCACGGTCGCCTCAACCTTACAGCCCGCAATCGCGACTGCGCAAGAGGAAGCGGCCTCCGCTGATGTGGCCGTGCTGGATGCTCGCATCGCCGAGCTCAATCGGGAAGCGGAAGCTTTGCTTGAGCAAGCTCGGGAGGTTCGTAAGCGGGCCGCCGATCAGGATCGTCAATGGCAAGGGTTGCTGGGGCAAATCGAAAGCATTGCCGACCAACGTCGCCAACTTGAATTGCAACGCCAACAAGTTACCAAAGCGAAGGCAGCACAGCAGTCCGCCGAGGATCAGGTAAAGCAGGCTGAACAAACGTTTGCAGCCGCGAAGAAAGCACTGGAGGAAGCGAAACAGGCTGCCACCAAAGCGGAGATGGAAACTATGGCCGCGATCGCACCAATCGCCGACATGGAAACCAAGTTGACTGAACTGGAACCTCAGCTTGAGCCACTCAAGGTTGCTGCCAAACAAGCGGAGGGCGAGGCTTTGACCTTGCAAAAACAATTTTCCAATTTGGAAGTGCAGGCTGCCAGCTTAAAACAACAGACAATTGAGCAACGCCAGAAAATTGAGTCCACTTTAAAACAAGCGGGACGCTGGATTTCTTTCAGCGACCAGATTGCTCCGATCTTTCACGATCGCTGTGTGGCTTGCCATAACGCCACCAATCCTCAAGGGCGGTATAGCATGTCAGATTATGAATCACTACTCTCCGCGGGTGAGTCAGGCCTGGCAATCGAACCCGGAGATGCCGAATCTTCACCACTGTATCAATACGTTGTGGATGGTTGGATGCCGTTCGAGGCAGATCCGTTGGAGCCTCAGCAGGTGACTCTTATTCGCGACTGGATCGAACAGGGCGCCCGGCTCGATGTGGCGGCCGAGCCCGACTCGCCCTTAATTCGTATCATGCCCCGCGTTACGCAACCCGCTCCGCCTCAGCAATATCGAGCTCCGTTGCCGGTTACCGCTTTGGCAATCGATCCGGGCGGTGATCGCTTAGCCACCTCCGGCTACCATGAAGTTTTAATCTGGGATCTGAAGAGCGGTAAACTTGCACAACGAATCACCAACATCGCACAGCGGGTCTACGGAGTGACTTTCGATTCAGCCGGTGATCGTTTGGCGATCGCCAGTGGCACACCGGGGCAGTTGGGAGAAGTCAAACTTTTTGACAGCCTTACCGGCGAATTGATTGATGACTTGTTTATCTCCGCCGACTCCATGTTTGCTGTCGAGTTTTCTCCCGATGGGACACGCCTGGCGGCCAGCGGTGCTGAGGGGACGATTGTTATCTTTAATTTGTCCTCTCCCGAGCGTCCGCAGCATCTTATTGAAGTGCATTCCGACTGGGTCAATAGCATTGCTTGGTCTCCAGATGGCAAGTGGTTGGTCTCCGCCAGTCGCGACCAGACCGCAAAAGTCTTCGCCACGGAAACCGGTAAATTAACACTCACCTTCAGCAGCCACCAACAAAATGTTGCCGACGCAATTTTTGCCGCTGACAGCCAGCATGTGATCAGCGGGGGTGATGATCAACGCTTGCGCATCTGGAACATCAAAAACGGCAAACAGCGCAAAGAGATTGCCGACCTCAAAGCTAGCGTTGGTGACCTGCGTCGGCTGAATGAGCAACAACTGATCGTGACCACAACCACCGGCGGTGTCAGTCTGTATGACATCGAGAAAGGAGAGCGAGTACAGCACGTGCAACTGGCATCCGACTGGTTGACCAGCATGGCGGTTAACAGTGTTGCCGAACGACGGGAGGGCGAGCAACTGTACGTTGGCGATTTGGCAGGCCGCGTGTTTACGGTCGATTGCCGTGATTGGAACGCTGGAATGATTTGGACAGCCGTCCCCGGCTCACACTTCTCCGCAGCGAACCCAGCAGCCGCTGAAGGATCGAAACCCGACAATTCCACACAAGACGGTCAATAGCGGCTCGTGTTTGGCTGAATGCACTGCAACCATTTGTACACCCATTGATCCAATTCGGCCGATTTCGTGCAGTCAAGCCGGGTGAAAAAGCGATTGGAAAAAGTATTGCCATTACCGGTCACCAATAGGCTACAATCAAGACTTGGGTCGAGCAGGTCTTATCCTCTCGGCCCTGCCTCGCGACTTCCCACCCACTCCTACCTGCCCGCCAGATAGCCGGCCGTACAGCCCGGATTGCTTATGGCAACCTTATTTCCAATCAAATCAAAGCTCCACGCTGGTTTCCGCCAACGTCCGGCCCTGCTTTACCGAGTCGTTTGCTGGGGGCTGTTGACCTTGTTAGTGGTCCCCGCAACGGCTGCGGAACCGGCGAGTTCATCAGCCTCGCCACCAAAATTCGAGCTTGATATTCTTCCCATTTTGACCGCCAACGGTTGCAATGCGGGCGCTTGTCATGGCAAAAGCCGTGGCCAAAACGGCTTTGCTTTGTCGTTGCTCGGCTTCGATCCCGAATTTGATTACCACGCAATTGTCAGCGCCGGTCGTGGGCGACGCCTGTTCCCCGCCGCACCCGAGTACAGCCTGCTGCTTCGCAAGGGAGCTGCCGAGGTTCCGCATGGCGGTGGCGTGCGACTGCCAGTTGATAGTGACGCCTACGCCACGATGCTCGCCTGGATTCGCGCGGGTGTCCCACGTGTAGATTCCTCGGATCCGACGTTCGAGCGCATTGAGTTAAGCCCAGCACCACGTCCCTTAAAGGCGAGCGAAGAAGACACCCTAACCGTCACCGCTTTTTACTCCGATGGTTCGACCCGCGATGTGACATCGACGAGTTTCTACCAGTCCAGCGAGGCTGCCATCGTCAACGTGGATCCGTCTGGGAGATTCAAAGCGGGTGAGTTGCCGGGCGAGGCGACGATCATGGTTCGCTACATGGGGCAGATCGCAACTTGGAGCACGGCAATTCCCAACCCGGGTGTTATATCCGCCGAACAATACGCCGATTTGCCCAAGCAAAATTTTATCGATGAACTCGTCTGGCAAAAATTACAGCAATTAAACATTCTCCCCAGCGAACCGATCGACGACACAAAATTTCTGCGACGCGTGCATCTCGATCTAATAGGTAGATTGCCGACTGCCGCCGAGGCACGACAGTTCTTTACCGATACGAGTGAGAACAAAAGAGAGCAACTGGTTGATCGCTTATTACAGCGACCCGAGTATGCCGACTTCTGGGCGAACAAGTGGGCTGACTTGCTGCGTCCCAACCCTTATCGAGTTGGTATCAAGGCGACGATCAGTCTTGACGGTTGGCTGCGTGATGTCTTTCGAAACAACTTGCCCTACGATCAGTTTGCCGAACAACTGATAACGGCCAAGGGCAGCACTTGGCGCAACGGCGCGGTTACCGTCTTTCGTGATCGCAGGTCGCCTGAAGAAATCACCACGATGTTCAGTCAGCTTTTTCTCGGCGCGCGATTGGAATGTGCAAAGTGCCACCAGCATCCTTTTGAAGTTTACAGTCAGCGTGATTTTTACAGTTTGGCAGCCTATTTTTCCAGAGTTGGCTATAAGGGAACCGGACTCTCTCCGCCAATTTCTGGCGGCGAAGAAATTGTT
Source organism: uncultured Pirellulaceae bacterium (assembly GCA_964535475.1). Lineage (GTDB taxonomy): Bacteria > Planctomycetota > Planctomycetia > Pirellulales > Pirellulaceae > Laterigemmans. The sequence goes on along the minus strand of CAZHTX010000013.1, from coordinate 20,068 downwards.
ACCGTTGCCGCCAAGGGCAGCGTCAAACATCCGTTAACGGGCGAAGTCTTAGCTCCACAACCTCTGTGGGGCGAAGCGCCCGATGTCACCGCGGAAGACGATCCGCGAGCCCTGTTTGTCGATTGGTTAACCGATCCTGATAACGCTCGTTTTGCCGAAGCCGCCGCTAATCGAATTTGGGGCGAACTGTTTGGAGTTGGAATTGTGGATCCGGTCGATGATCTGCGGGCTACCAATCCGCCCAGCAATCCCGCGTTGATCGCGGCACTTGGCGAAGAGTTTCGCCGACTCAACTACGATCAGAAAGCGCTGCTCAAAACGATCACGCTCTCGGCGACATACTCACTCTCGTCACTCCCCAATGAAACAAACGCCAATGACCACCGTAACTTCTCTCGCCATTATCGTCGGCTGAGTCGCGCGGAAGTCGTGGCTGACGCATTGTCTGATGTGCTGGGGATCCCCGATCGGTTCGCCGGAATGCCGCTCGGAGCTCGGGCAACCCAGCTTTGGACATTCCGCACCAGTTCGGAAATTCTTGATGCCTTTGGACGTCCCGACCCGAATCAAGACCCGCCCTGTGAACGCTTGCCTGAAGCGACCATGACGCAAGCGTTGCACTTGATGAACGCACCCAAAATTCACACCAAGTTAATCAGTGACCAGGGGCTGCCAGCACGCTTGGCTGCGAAATCGATATCAGTTTCTGAATTGCTCGACGAACTCTATTTAACAATCTATAGTCGTCTTCCCACGCCAGAGGAACAGCAGCTGTTAACGCCGCTGTTCGAAGGTGATGCGAGTGGGCGAAAATCTGTTCTTGAAGATCTCGTATGGTCCCTAATAAACTCATCGGAGTTCGTTTATGAAGACTAACGCCCAACGACCGACCTCGTCATGCACTGACACCGCCTCTATCGCGGCTCGTCCGGCTTTCAATCGAAGAGGCGCGATCAAACTCGGGTTGGCTGGGTTGGCCGGCGGGAGTTTTCTCGACCTGCTTGCCCTGCAAGGACGAGCTGTCGCCGGTCCGCTCAAGCAGCAGGCAACCAGTTGCATTCTAATCTGGATGGATGGCGGTCCCTCACATTTTGAAACCTTCGATCCCAAACCAGAGGCGCCCGCCGAGATTCGTGGCGACTTTGGTTCGATCCCCACGAAGATCCCAGGCGTCCAATTCAGCCAACATATGACCAAGCTGGCGAAGTTGGCCGATAAATTCAGCGTGATCCGATCCGTCTGCCATAATCAAGGCAACCATGGAGCCGGTAATCACTATATGATGACCGGCGCGCCTCCGCGAATTCCCGTTGGTTGCGGAGCATTTGTCAGTTTTCATCCCAGCCTCGGCTCGGTCGCCTGTTATGAACATGCGGCCCCTCATGGCCTACCGGGCTACTTTTCCATGCCCTCCATGTCGCGTTCGGGCGGTCCTAATTTCCTTGGGGCTAAGTATGCACCTTTTGTGGTTGGCAACGACCCGAATCAAAAAAGCTTTCGCGTGCGGGACGTGGCTTTACCAAACGGGCTGGAAGACACCAGGTTTGATCGTCGCCGCCAACTGCGTTCCCTCGTTGACCGCTTGCCCAGGATCGAACAAGCCGCTGCGGCTGACCCCGTAGCCGCTCTCGATGAATACTATCAACAAGGCTACGATCTAATCACAACACCCGCCGCCCAGCTCGCTTTTGATATACAAAGTGAGTCCCCTGAAGTACGTGATAGCTATGGTCGAAATCCCTTTGGGCAACGAGCCCTCTTAGCTCGCAGGTTGGTCGAAGCGGGAGTTCCCTTTGTTACGGTTTACGATGGCGGCTGGGATCATCATACAGATATTTTTGGTGCTCTATCCAAACGCCTGCCGAGCTGGGACCAAACGGTGGCCGCTTTGATTTCTGATCTTGATCAACGCGGGCTGCTGGAGACAACGATGGTGATCGCACTGGGTGAGTTTGGCCGCACACCTAAAATCAGCACACTGGCCGGACAAACAAAGCCAGGACGTGATCACTGGGCCAACGCCATGTCAATTCTGTTCGCCGGTGGGGGCACCCCGGGAGGGCAAGTTATCGGGGCTACCGATCGCCAAGGACATGCGGCAGTCGAACGCGTTCTCTCCCCAGAAAATTACGTATCGACTGTTTATCAAAAGTTAGGCATTGATCCAAATCAAATCTATTACACTCCGTCGGGAAGACCCACGCACCTAGTCAGTGACCCTACTCCGATTGCCGAATTGCTCTGATGCCGACACCCTTTTTGCTGAGATTATTTGTTTATGGCGGGCTGCTGGCCTTGCTATGGGGAGAGGCTCATGGTCATGCTGCCGACCCTCCCACGCTGACTCGTCTCTTCCCGGCCGGTGGCCAGCGAGGCCAAACCGTTGAAGTCTCCGTTAAAGGAAAATTGGGGGAAGGGACTGTAGATTTTTGGACCAGCCGCCCGGGGCTCGACTGGCAAACGACTGACGCCGCAGACAAATTTCTCGTGGCGATTGAGGCCGACGCAACTCCCGGAGTGGTCTTTGTGCGAGCGGTTAACAATCAAGGGGCTTCCGACTTGCTCCCGTTTGTGATTGGACATTTGCCCGAGCAAAACGAGCTTGAGCCCAACGACGAATTAACTGCTGCAAACCCCATTGAATCAACCCCCGTGATCATCAATGGAGTGCTGCAAGCCGCTGGCGATGTCGATCATTTTAAGGTGAGTTTACAGCAGGGCCAAACACTGGTTGCTAGCCTCGCTGCGGAAACAGATTTGGCCTCACCCGTTGATGCCAGCTTGCGGATCGTCAGTCCCGCGGGGCATTTTTTAGCCCAAAATCTTGACCATCGCGGACTCGATCCGCAGCTCGTCTGGACTGCTCCCGAAACGGGCGACTTTCTTGTTCAAGTCTTTGGCTTTCCAGCCGCACCCAACAGCACGATCGGCTTGGCAGGTGGCGAGAACTTTCTTTATCGGCTAACCCTTACCACGGGACCTTTCTTGGAGGGGGTGTTACCACTGGCGATCTCAGCAAAGCAACCGACATCGCTGCAATTATTAGGCTGGAATATCCCCGCTGAAATCAGCAAAGTGACACTGCCTCCCTCTCATGCAGAGGGTAGCGTGACTGGAAGTAGCGTGTCATTTTTTCGGCCAGGAGTTGCCGGATTACACAAGCTACCCCTGATGGACTTGCCCTTGGTCGTTCGGCAACCATCTCCGACCACTGAGTCGACGAATAGTATGTCAATTGAGTTGCCGGTATTGATAGCAGGCAATCTTTCGGCAGAAAACCAACGCGATATTTATGAATTTGATGCAACCAAAGGCGCCGTCTGGGAATTTAAGCTAGAGAGTCGTCAGCTTGGTTATCCACTTGATGCTGTACTCGAAATCGTTGATATGGCAAGTGGTAAACAATTACTCCGCGTCGATGATACTGCTCGTCAACCCGACCCAAGGGGCAAATGGACGGTGCCCGCGGATGGACGTTATCAAGTGATTCTCGCTGATGTGAATGGGGTAGCGAATACTTATGCTTTGTATCGCCTAACGATCTCGCCACCGTCGGTTGATTTCCGTTTGCAAACGGCCGCTAATCGTTATGTTGGCAAAGTTGGTGAGGCATTGGAAATTGCGGTGCAGATTGAGCGGATTGGAGGGTATGCCGAGGCTATTGAATTTGTCATTGAGGATCTACCTGCGGGACTCACCATGGAAGCGGCCACGTCGGCCCCTGAGGGCGAGACGGCCAAAGAAGTCAAACTTCGGCTGACCGCTACTCAGCCCCTTAATCAGCCGCTCCGCATCTTGGGACGTGGCCAACCGGCGGCCATCGCTACTCAACCGGTTCGCACCACGCGACTGCAGATCGACCAGTTATGGATAACGATTCAGTAAGAACCTATCCGAAAACCGTTAGCCGCTTTGGCGCTAGCCGCGGTTATTTTGAGTTTTCGGATAGGTCCTAAGCGAATGCTAGGTTTGCCTCTTATCATTGAGCTGGTGGCTACCTCTCAGTCGGTAGCTGGGGTTCTTTTCTAACTCGTTCTTTCAGGACTTTCAGCTTGCACCTCTATTTGATTCGGCACGCGGAAAGCGAGAATAATGCCAAGGCGGAGCAGCAAAGAGTTGAGGATCCAGCGATCACATCTCGGGGAGAGCGGCAAGCTTTGGCGTTGGCAAATTGGTTGACAACGCTGCGGCCGAACGTGGTGATCAGCAGTCCTTTTCGGCGGGCTCTACAGACGGCTGCACCAGCGGTGGAGCGACTGGCGTGTTCGCTAGAAATTTGGGGCGATGTTTTCGAGCGTGGCGGGTGCTATCGCGGTTGGCATGCGGAGAATTACCAAGGTGCGGATGGGCTGGGGCATGCGGGTATTTTTCAGTTGACTCCCACCGCGATACTTGACCCCACGCTGCACCCTGCCGGTTGGTGGCAGTGCCGCCCGCGCGAGCGGGACGAACAGACGAACCAGCGGGCGGTTGCTGTGAAACGCCGTCTCGAAGAGCGGTTTGCAGACCGTGAAATGCGAATGGTGGTGATCACGCATGCGGAATTTCAGCGGATCTTGTTGGGGCAGTTGCTGGCTGACTTTGACATCGACGTGGGACGGTTAGGACCGATCTGCAACGCGGGTGTGACTCATTTGGAATGGCGAAAAGCAACGTGGCAGCTGCGCTGGTTTAACGCTGTGACGCACCTGCCCACCTCGCTAATCACTGACGCTAAGGGTTAGGCGTAATCGGCACTCGCTTTGCAGGTTAAGTCATTTAGAGTCGCCTTTCGCTCCGCGAAAGTTTGTGAAATCCCCTGCTTTCGCGTGGCAAAAGACGAGACTTGTTTTTAGAACCTATCCGAAAACCATTAGCCGCTGTGGCGCTAGCCAGCGGTTCTTTTGGGTTTTCGGATAGTTCTTAGCTAATTGCTAAGCGAAATTTCCAGGACGCCCCTCTTTCTGCAAAGGTCATGCCGTGTATCACCATGTCAAAAAATTGATGTATACCGTCCGTGTTGATGAGCCTAACCCACACTTCGGCAATATGCTGTTGGAGCAATTCGGTGGCGCGAACGGCGAGCTGGCAGCCGCCATGCAATATTCGATTCAGGGATTGAACTGTGAAGACCCAGCTCGCAAGGATTTGTTGATGGACATAGGGACCGAGGAGTTGAGTCACCTCGAAGTGATTGGAACCTTAGCCCGCCTGCATCTCCAACCGATGAAGAGTCAAGCCGAGGCGGCTGAAGCGAACCCTTTAATCGCTGTCATTGGTGGTGGGGGAGTATCGTTAAACAATTCAGCCGGTAATCCCTGGACAGCCGACTATTTAAAAATTTCGGGTCAGTTGGAAGTCGACTTGCGCAGCAATATGGCAGCCGAAGCGCGAGCTAAGATTACATATGAACGACTAATCAATCATACAGATGACACCGGTACGATTGAAGCTTTAAAGTTTCTGATGACCAGGGAGATTACACATCTCAAAGCGTTCGGCGCGGCCTTGGAAAGCATGGGCAAGGATCCACTGGAGGTGGGCGATATGCCAGTCGAACCGGAGTGGATTAACTTATACTTCAATGATTCGACCGGTGAAGGCGAATTGGGCAGCGATCACTCGGGGCCGTGGAACAGCGGAGGCGATTGGAGCATCGTCGACAATCCTGCTTTTGATCATGCCCGCGAGCGTTAGATGATTGTCGTAAGGCCAATAACTTTGCGAATAGTCTGTTTGCGACGCCTTTCGCCCCGCGAAAGTCCGAGCAAACGCTATTTTTGGAACAAGTGAGTTTCTCCTTGGTTTAGGGATTGGTCTAAAGTAAAGGGCTGTTCTGTGTTAAATTAGCGGATGTTGATTTTGCTGGGCTCAGCATTTTCTACCGATAGCGAACACGTCCTTGCGAGAGTTTACTTAGATGAAATTTTTAACCGCACTGCTTACTATGTTTGTGTGTATGGGGCTGGCAACAATTGCCGCACCACGTTTGCTTGGCGAGCAAGAACCAGCCCCGGAGGAGACTTTGGCCGAAGAGCAGATTCGTCAGTTATTAATCGAGCAGACGGCTGCTTGGAATCGAGGGGACATCGACCAGTTCATGAGGGACTATTGGGAATCAGACGCATTATCGTTCACCTCAGGAGGGGAAGTCACGCGCGGATATGTGGCTACGCGGCAGCGATATCATGCGCGATATCCGACAGCGGAGAGGATGGGTAGGACAACCTTCAGTGAGCTGGAAGTGACAATGCTTAGCAGTGACGCAGCGTTTGTCTTGGGGACTTGGCAGTTGGAACGTACTGACGAGCGTCTGGGGGGCAAGTTCACGTTAGTGTTGAGGCGGTTAGCGGGCCAGTGGAAAATCGTCCACGATCACACTTCGCTGAAGCCGTAGCGTTTTCGTTCGATTTGGCAGCCACACTCACTCGGTATAGGCGGTACGAATGGCACCCGGCAGAGGAGGTCATTCGGGGCTGAAATCGCACTTTCAGAGTTGTCGCGGATGCGTTATGATTTTGCTCAAGTGGAGGGTCTGCAGCCAAAATAAAGAGCTGTAGTCGAAGCCAATCGGGGCGTGGCTCAGCCTGGTAGAGCGCTGCGTTCGGGACGCAGAGGTCGCAAGTTCAAATCTTGTCGCCCCGACTCACTAAAACCCGGTAAAACACGGGTTTTTTCACGATTTTCGTCATTCGCGTCTGGTCGGCAAAGCTTACCTATCTTGCCAGGAATTGACGCATTTTGCCCCTCAATGTCAGTTTCTAGGGCAACATCTAGGGCAACCGTTCGCGCCGCATCCCGCTCGCCCGTCGCCGACCCCAGGTCGGGAAGCAACTCCACCGCTCCCGCCGCGTCCAACAATCGCTCATCGGTATAAACGTTCATCGTCAACGCAATGTCACTATGCCGCATCACGGCCTGGGCGGTCCGCGGAGAGACGTTGGCGGCAGACAAGTGCGTGCCGGTCGAATGCCGCAAAGCGTGAATATGAACCCGCCGACCGTGCTCGTCGACTTTGGGGATCTCGGCCGCCACCAGATCCCGGTTGAGTATTCGCAGCAGCCCGGCTGGAACGTTGAAGACGACCGCGTCTGCTTGCTTGCCGCTGGTCCAATCCCGCAGCTCGGCAGCTAGGTCCGATCGCAACGGGACGGTCGACCCTTTGCGGTTCTTCTCGTTGGAAACGCGCAGCATCAAAAAGGGAACGTCCCCAAACGATAGATCTCCGACCCGAAGCGTCCGCAATTCCTTCAAGCGTAGCCCGGTCAAAATCGCCGTTTTATAAATCATCGCCCGCTCTTGCCCCAAGAGCTCCAGCTCGTCACGCCGTTCGTCCGAGAGGTTGGCGAGCAACTTACCCTTGTTCTCGCCTCGCCGGATCATTAGCGCATCATTCAGCGGGCGACGTCGGGCAACATCTAAAAGTCGCCGCATCTCCTCAACCGTCAGCGACCGGGCCACACGGCGGCGATCCGCATTTTCGTCCATCTTGCCGAATCCCTCGAATGGATTCGACAGCAACCGTCTATCGCCAGTTTGCGACTGCCGCTTCCCTTCAATTCGCCGGCCAGTCAGCCACCAACCGAAAGCAATCCACAAGCCAGAATGCCAATTATAAGTTGCCGCTGACATCTCAGGCTGTGAACGCAAGTGCCGTCGTAATCGATCTGCCGACAAATCCCGCAAGTAATGGAATCCACAGGCAGTTGCGTCGCCAGTTAAATACGTTGCACTTGTTTTGACCCGCTCAGCGTTTACCCGCCGCGCTCGCAGTTCGTCGATGTAGTCGGTGATGTGCTGAGAGATGGGCACGTCTTTGAAGTTGCTAATCTCAGCATCGTTGCGACTCAGAGCGCCGCTCTTGATTCGCTCAGCGGTCCGCGTCAGTTCGGCTAGCTTCGAGCGTGCTGACTCCACGTCCCGGCAGCCAGTCGACACTTCGCGAACAATTCCGTCAGCATCGCGAAAAACTGCCGTGTACGTCGCCGAGCGAACCCGAATCCGCATCGAGCCATCGACCGCGTTTGCTACTGCCACCGCTGACCGCTTTTTGCCCCAGCGATCCGACCAACAGGCGATCTGCTCGGTTACGTTCGGCTGTGAGGGATCTCGCCTCAACTCTCTCGCTGTCGCTTTACGTGTTCGCGTTTCGATCGTTGCCGACTTGGGTAATGGTCGCGTTACCATCTTGCGTTTGACTGATGCCATGAAATCCATCCCTTGCTGTTACGGTGGAAAACTACGTTCTGCGACGGTTCTACGAAGATGCCCGCCGCTGGCTTCGCACGGCACGGACTGAATGTACCAACTTGCCTAGCTTCGAATGTCACGTTCAATGGGAGAACGGGCCTGGCTAAGCCAGGCCCTTATCCATGAACTGATTGGTGTTGCAGTCTCTGCAAAAAGAGCCTGCAATGCCTGGCCCATCGTCGTTGACGCGGTAGAGTCTCTTGAGAAGTCTATTCTCCTGAGACGTACGGTCAGCGTCGCGGCGTCTTTCGGGCGCGGCGGACTTCGGGACACCCATCCTTAATCCAGGCCTCAATCGCGAGGCGGTCCCAGCGATTTGACCCACCAAGCTTGACGGGCCGCGGCATGCGCCCGCCATCTGCCAGTCGGTACACCTGGCGAGTAGAAATTGCCAACATCGAAGCCACTGCATCGACTGTCATCAGTCGAGCAGAAGCGGGTTGGGGTTCAGGTTCAGCCATCTCGAGAGCCCTCCAAAAGTTGGAGCGTTGGCCCGCTCGGAAACGAATTCGTATTGACCTAGGACAATGCAATCCTAGAGTTGACGTGGCACTGCCCATACAGCACCCTAGGACCGCGCGGACCGCAAGTGCCATGCGGGACCGTCGGCCCAGGTTTTTCCACGACGTATTAGCAATTGAGGCCAATCATGGCAAAGAAGTCAGCTGAAAAATCTGCCAGCGACAAGGAAGTGACTTTGAAGCTTCGGCTGACACCAGCCGAGCATAAGCAGGTGCGAATGGCTGCGGCCGAGTGCGAGATTACCATCGCGGAATTCTTGCGGCGGTCCGTGCTCCACTGCGCCGAGGGCGAGGTCGTCAAGTATTACCAACGCGAATTGTCAACCAAGCGACCTCGTGGGCCGAGAGCGGCCGATGATTGAGATTGTTTACTGCTAGACCTGCGAGAGACATGTACAGACAAAGCCAGGTGTCGCAAATCGACCAACTGACCGCAAGAAGGGGGTCAAGCAAGTCTCAAGTCTCACGAAAAGCGAAGTCTCTCAGAGGGCCGTCAAGGAATGTCATTTCATTTCTGTGTATCGCCATTGTTTGAGTCTCTTTCCCGTGCTGCTCGCTCAATGTCAGCCTTAATCGCTTCGACCCCAAGTAGAGGTTTGGTCCGCTTTCCTATTGCCTTCAGACCTTTCAGGGGTGACTGCAATTCTAGTTGTCCACGGGCTTTGAGGTCCGCTTGGTGCCTCATGTACGTAGCTCTACTCATGGGCTCTCCGTCTCGATCGGGTATTTCGGCGCTCCGGCGACGGAATTCCACGATTCTTTCTTCAGAACGCTCGAATCGAGTATCGAGGTAAATCTCCCTTACGATGGAGTCTAGCATGGATAAGCGAGGAAACTCATTTTCCCAACCACTGTCCTGGTGCTCTCGCCTCTCCGAGGCTTTGACAAACATCCTGGCGGACAGCCTATCGATTTCTAGCAAGTTCTTCATTGCATAATCGAGCACCTCCTGATCCCAAAACCAATTGGCTACATATCGTGCCACTTCTTCGTTGGAAGGATCGAAATAATTGCACAGGCAGCGATCCAGGATCGCCTTTGTCTCGTCAGTATCGCCAAAACGAAATCTATTGCAGATGATAAGTACTTTGCTATTGGTTTGGAAACTGCAAGGTACGTCAAATTTTGGGTTGGCCGAGCTAATCCATCTGATGGTCTTTGTGTGGGCTGTCTCGGTTATTTGTCGAACAAGAATCCTACCGGGCTTCTCCTGCCAGAGTGTCTCGGCATCATCCAAAATTATTAGCTTGTGCGGGTTCTCATGAAGCTCTACATATGTCATGTAAGGCCGCAGGTTTCCTTCTAGAAAAAGTGTGACCTCAGGATTGGCATTAAGCTTTAAGTAGTGACTTTTACCGACTCCGGGCCTGGCAAGCACCAAGATGCTGCTATTGGTTTTCCCATCCAAGAGATTGTCAAATTTTTTGTGTAAATCGCCGTACGTGCGAATCGTATTGCGGAGGATTTCAGAGGGGACTTCTTCGCCTCTCATATGGAAGACTCCTGCATTATAAGACTTGGGGACTGTTAATCGAAGTAGCATCAATATGAGCGAGCAAGTTCCACGAGCTTGTGAATTTCGCGGTGGAGAATGGGATTTCAATTAAGAAGTGTGTTGAGCGATAATCCAGCTGGGTTGCGACTACCCGGCTATTCGTTGGATGTATTGCTCTCTGCTGTTTAACGAAATTCCGATTGAGGAAATTGAACACTTTACTCGAGTTTCATTCGCATGGAGCCCGTCCTTGCTGCTCTTTGACGCTGGCCATTAAACGAGTGAATCCTCAGGTACTCCACCTGGACGCACCCAACGCTTATAGGATACCCATTATGGCCTCAGGGAATTCCGTTCGCACGCACACCTTTGTGGGGATTGTATCTACACAACAAGGGTCGGCCCGGGCAGCGAGGTTCGCCGATAACTGGCCGGCCAGATAAGCCTTGTATCGCAGGCGGAGAGCTAGGGGGCTTGCAGCGGCCCATCAAGTCATTCAGTGCTTCTACGCTAAGGGCGACGTTAGCTCATTCTGGTCGGAGCGGGAGTTACCGCCTCAAACGGAGTCGCAACTCAAGGCGTTAACCAAGTCTAGACCGTGAGCCAAAGCTACTAATTGGCCCCCTCTTCGACTGCCAAAGCCATCCGTTTCGGCTGCCACGGTGGTCCCCTTTTGCACTGCCATCTCCATTGTGCGGCAGCCACTTGTCACGTGTTTGGGGACAAACAGCTTAACCTCGCTCGAACTCCGTGATTTCTATTGATTTCTTCAACCTCGGCAGTTGAGCTTGCTCCCTAGCTTGACAGTCATTGCCACCTTTCAGGCATAGGGTGTCCGCCTTCGATCGATCTCATTGTTGCCTCGGAACGCCTGAACGCGATCAACGCGTGCGTATCAACGGCCTGCTGGAGCGAGCCTTTTAGGAGTCTCGCCAGCTTTCAACGCGGTGGATGGGCATGAGCAATCTCAACAGCCCTGCATGGGGCTCGACTTCCGGCCGCACATTCTGATTTCGGTCGTCATGGTAATCCTCCAATCCAAACACCCATTGCCGGCTTTCGGATGAACGCCACTGCCTAGCATCCCGCAAAAGCAGTGCATGGCTACGGCTGCGCCCATCTGGGGCTATGTCCAGCGGCAAGGCGATAGCTGGTTAACAGTCTCGGGCGGCTGCGATGCTGGCTCGCCTGACTCAGGAAATTGAGATGCTGGCAATCATGCGGGGCAGTTGAAGCCGCAATGTTTCTGGCAACCCCAGGCCCGCTGTCGTCATTTCGCCGAGCGTCAACTCCGGCGAATTGAACGCAAAAGGCGCGGAACCACTGTGCCTGCGACCCCGCCACTTGCTCAGGCACGTCGCATCTTTTTGGGCATCTCCTCCCTCATCGCTACCTTCGAATCTGGTTTATCAGTTTTTTTCGCCACGCAATGAGGCTTCAGATGATCGTCGCTAGCAACCATTCCGAATTAGAAGGCAACACCTCGTTAGTAGATAATTCGGACGATTTTGACGGGAATTACCAAGAGCACACCAAGGAACTAAAACGTGCCCTCGGCAAGAGCTCGACCAAGAAGATCTCGATCAACAAGCTGACGGACAATCTACGCAGTAACCAGCTGCTGATCGAGGTTGCCCACTCACGTAGGTTCGAGACCTACACCGAATACGGGCAGCTAATCAGTCGTCAGTACGCAGCTGAACGAAAGTACCAGACGCGTGCGATCCTACACAAAAAGCTAGAAGACGTCGCTAAATGCAGCATCAACTGGACCGACGGCCAACCCTCGTACGTCTGTCAGCAGCCACTGCTCTGCTCCGTCTGCAACCGTAGCCGCGCCCAGTCTGTCTTCACCCGCTACATAGGCTTCGCGTTCGCCTACGCCAGAACACGTAAGTACTTCGAGGCCCACCACTTCACAGTCAAATCCGAACGCTACGACGAACGCTACCTACCGCAGGGAATCGTGTCGATTTCCAACGAGATGCAGGCAATGCGAAGGTCAATTAGCGACCAAGACCATTGCAGAAGACGCAAGGGACAGCCCAGGCAGA
>CAZHTX010000013.1:0-7759 GCA_964535475.1 uncultured Pirellulaceae bacterium | reverse complement strand
AACAACTTCCCGCTCTACGACTGCTTCTTCCACTGCTCCGCGGTATCACGAGCAGACTCCGAGATCTTCCAGCCACACTTCCACATTGTCGTCGCACACGGATCACGGAACCGATCCGACTCCTCGGTCCAACACTGCTTCCGCGATTACTGCGACAAGAACGGCCTCACCCTCTATCACGCAAGGAAAATCCGTATCACCAGAGAGGCCCAGTATCTCGCCACAGGAAAACCACCGCGAGACATGGCGTACCTCGGGTTCTACAACAGCACGCCCTTCAAAGCAGACCAACTCACCGAATACCAGCGACTCGTCTGCCTGATGTCGCTGCCCAAGCAGATGAAGCTAATGCGACGCAAGAAAGACGTGCAGAAGTTCGTCGTCAAATACAGGAACACCGCAGTCCCCACAAAAGACAGCTTCCACTTCAGCCCAGAACACGGCATCTTCCTGCCAGGTCCCCAGACAATTTAATTGTCCCGCACAGACCAAAACTGGCGCCGCATGAAAAAACCGACACTACATACATTCATATATGTATTCATATATGTGCTTATTGTCTGAATTATTGTAGCTACAGAAGTAACCCTGTAACTGCCTACAGAATTGTCGCTACCAACAACAACAACAGCAACAACCACTTCCACTTCCACTTCTCCAACTACAGCAACAACGCCAACCACAGATACGCCAGCAATACGATCCGCACTGCGTGCGTTACTCAGACATGGCGTTGATTACTTATCCACCGTGGTTACTTACTTATCCGCAGCGTGTTGTTGTTCATCGCCATTAAGAACTTCCCCATAGTTATCCCGGGAGCGTTTGCTGCACGCGACAATTAAATTGTCCACTCCACTTCCACACCGCAGCAAACCACACCATCCCCAACAAACCTATCCCTTCCACAGCGTGCCTCCCTTAGCTTCTCCTGCACGCAAGCACGCTGAGTCGACTACCCAGTCGCCTCTACCTGTTTGCGTGCGTTAGACGAGCTCTCAGGAGCTCATGGCAATGCCCGCCAGTAACCCAGGAACCAACCAGGACCACCATGACACAAGCACCAAACCCAGGCGTAGCTGCCGTACTCTCCTTCCTGATCCCAGGTCTTATCCTCCACATCCTCTGTGTCGTAGTCGCAGCAATCGACTAATCACGGCACAGACAATTTAATTGTCCCGACTTCAGTATCACACGGATTGTCGTCTCTCAGTATGAAACTACAGGCCGGCTCACAGTGTGAAACCACAAGCCGGCTCACAGCAACCAGGTCCCAAGGCCAAACCATCCTCTCCAGAAGTAATCGACTGGCCAGGTGAGAATAGCGTCGTCATCTGTGAAACCCGCAGCTACAACCAGTGGGTGCGTGACACGATACCGATCGCCCGCAATTCACCCATCACAGCACCCAGCACCCCTGTCAGCGGCGTACATGTCTCCTTCATGCCTGCTGGCGCCCTCTCTCCTGCTCGCAATCCGCCCGAGTCGACTCCGGGGCGCCCTTGCCCGTTCGCGTGCGTTACACGGGCCCTCAGGAGCTCGCAGTAATCCCTTCGTATGCCCCCTGAAGCCAAACGTTTGCCATCTGGCGATACGATCTGTCTGGCACTCAACTCATGAGCCTCTGGTGTCCCGCTACTTCACACCTAGGACAAACACTTGTCACCATCACCCCATCACGACGCAATTCTCGCTCGCTACCTCCCAACTGGGCGACAGGAGGTTTCCCTGCTGCGAATGATTCCCAACATCTCTGCAGTCGCGATGCCCAGTTGTCAACGAATGACATGCCTCGACAAGACAATTGAATTGTCCGAACTGCTTACGCAACGGCTAGCATCCTGTCATCCATCGCTGGTGTACTACAGGCTCGCCACCAGTATCAATCTCCACCCACTGCGAAGCCAACACTCCACGATCTAAACGCTTGGCAGTTTAAGCCAATTGCCAATCCCTGCTGTCCCTGCACGACCATTCCCCCAGCCCAACGCTGCGCTCGATCACTGCCATTCCACTCTGTCATTGCTGCCGTGGTGAACCAGCTCGCCATTCCCTGTTGCTTCAGCACGGCAAGGACATCTGCTGACGCCCTCGCACTCCCTTTCCCTGCGATAACGCCCTCAAGGCACTACCTCACGCTCAATGGCAGTGCCGGGCGATCACCCAGCCACACACGATGCCCAATCGCGTTACGCTAGCCCGCAGGAGCTGCCAGATTTCAAGCTGTTCTCAATCTTAGAGGCTCCCGTAAGCCGCACCACGCAATCCGAGTTACAACACTGCAATCCCAACTGGCTGAGAACTGGCCGTCTCGTCGTCTCGATCGATTCACAGCACTCGCGCACACAATCATTCGCTCGCACTGTCTGGGATTTACCAAGCTGGCGATGGCTCCAAGGTCCTTTATTAACCGTCTACAACGCTCAATCCTCTGGCAGCAGCAGACAATTTAATTGTCCAATGAGTTCTCACACTTGCAGTGCGCCAGCAAGTTGCACTGGTGACAACAAGCCGCACACCACGAAAACCATCTTGCTCGCCTGCAAAATCCCCCCCCGCAAAACCCACGATCATCACACCGGCGCCAATCGCTGCACCTTACTCGCCTAGCCCCATGCCAACTTCAATCAGCCAGAACCAGCCTCTACAACACGTTTAGCACCAAGCCCCCGCATTCCCCTTTCTCCTCCCCTGGGACCTTCTATCTGCATACCTGCCGCGATACCGCCTCCCGAAGCCTCTGCCCAATCACCGCCTCACTCCCAGGCAATTAAATTGTCTAGATACCCTCTCGCCCAAAGCCCATGAACTCTGGCGATATCTCTGCCACGCCCGATTTCTGTCCGTTGACTCCATCCAAGCACTCGTCGTCGGCAAGCCCGCACTTCGATAATCGGCGTACTTCATTCGCTCGTGGTTATTTTACAAGTAGCCAATGACGCGACCTAGCTTCTTTCGTGGATCGTCCTCTTCGCTCTCAGGATCGGGTTCGCCTAGACGATCTTGATGTGCTGGCAGTTCTGCAATCACCTCGTCCACTCGGCCTTGCCAAGTCGCCAACATCCAACGCTGATAAGCCTGCCAAGCCTCGTCGGTCTTGCCCAAGATGATCAACGACGCAGTGAATAGATAGCTCACCGCGTGAGTGAAATCGAGGATCGGCACATAGTCTTCAAGGTGTTCTGCGTGAATCGTCCAGTTGCAAGTCAAACCATCGGCCACTAACGCTTTGCGTGGTGCCTCATCAAAGCGTCGACGTTCGGCTTTGCGTTTCATTTGATGCCCAAACTGTTTGGAATTCTTGAGACTCGAAATTACCGTCCGCAGAATCCTCCGGGGCTTGTGGGCAGCACGTTCGGGCTGCGTCGATTTCTCGTCATCGTTCACACTGGAATCGTCCCAAGAGTCGTCTCCGCCCTGTTTTTCCTTGGTTCTAGCGTGTTCGGTTAGTGCCGCGACGTGATCGCGAGTCAGGAAACAAGCGGGCGGTTCGGGTTGCGGATCGGACGAGGAAGGCTCGCTGGTAGCGCTGACAAAGATCGCGTTCTTGCTTTCGTTCCACCCTTTGTTTTCAAGATGCACACCGGGACCGCAGTCGGTTTTCCGAGTCCGAATTCGACCGCCATCAAACTCAGCCATCGCCACCGAAGGCACCGTCTCGGGTCGAGCCCCAATGCTTCACGCTGAGGGAAAAAAATCCGTCGGCAGCGACTGCAACGGGCAGCGTTTTCGAACAGTTCGACTGGCCCGTCTTCGGAGAGCACTTGGCGTTTTATGGTACGCGAGCTACAAGCCTTGCCACAGTCCGGGCAGGTCACCTTGGGAGGCTGCTGGGTAGTGACTTCGGCTACGCGAGTCTGCTGCATGATCTGACTGAGCTTTTGCCCGACTCGATGGGCATGCGACTCGAACTGGTCGTAATGGGGTACTCTGGGACCTTGCTCCATAGCTTGGATCTGGGCTCCGACCTCAGCGGCCTGCTTGAGGATTTCAGCCAATTTGTTTTCCAATTCCGCTTGCTTAGCATCCATGCGCTCTCTCCCAAAGCTTCCCAGGCCAACCACAGTTGTCGCAGCTTAACACAACAATCCCTGATTCTCCTATTGACGTTTTCCAAAAAAATGGGCCACTGCAAAAGCTGACATGCACCCCTTTCGGATTCAATCTCAAACGTAACCTTCCCACGGATGAGCCCGTTTGGTAACATATAAAATGAGTCCCCGGGCAACATGATTCGACTGCAACCGTTTTGCCATGAGATCATCAAAGCCTGGTTAGCTAAACTGCGCAGTCAAGGTGTTCCATCAGGTTGGCATTCATGTTTGACACAAGACCGGAACAGAAGTCATCGACAGTCAGGCGACGCTCGGGCCGGAGGGCTAAGCACCGTCGTTCTCGGCGACTGCAACTGGAGTCACTTGAGTCGCGGGTATTGTTGGCGACCTTTGTCGTCAGCAGTAGTGACGATTCGGGCAGGGGCACTCTTCGAGAAGCGATCACGTTGGCGAATGCCAACCCCGGAAAAGATCTTATTGACTTCAACTTTCAGGAGTTGGAGCAGATTTTCATGCCTGGCAATGTCACCTTCAACTTGAATTGGGGCACTGTCGAACGGGGTCTGCCGGTTCAAGCCGGTTTAATTCGCCCGCGGACGCCGCTGCCGGAGATCACGGATCCGGTCATCATCGATGGAAGCATCAGCGGCTTCTCGTTGCTTCCGGTTCCTGGAGTCGAAATTCGGGGTGACCGTTTGGAGGATTCTGAAACCGCGGGACTGCGAATCGCTTCGGATGATGTCGAACTTCGTGGTCTGATTCTGAACTCATTTCCCAAAACGGCGGTCGAACTGCGAGGCAGTCGCTTCAGCACGCTGGCGGGAAACTACATCGGTGCTCATTTTCCCGAAAACGGTGGCTCTGAAAACGAGACCGGCATCCAGTTGTTTCATTCGGACGACAATACGTTTATCGACAATGTTGTGGCCGAGAATTCTTTCTACGCCATTCAAGTGGATCGCCACTCGGATCGAAATGTCTTTCATCGCAACTTGGTGGCCGACAACTCATTTGGTTTCTTCGTGCAAGGTTCAAGGAACCGCGTCGGGGGCGACGCAGACGGTACTGGAAACCTGATCGCGAATCACTTTGCTACCGGTGTCGATATCTCGGGCGTATTTGATGCGGCCGAGGAACAGTATTTCGGAGGCGATGGCAATTGGGTTCAGGGCAATGTGATCACCGGAAACGGCGCTGGGGTCGAAGTTTATGGCGGTGCCAGGAGCGTCATCATCGGGGGAGCGAACGCGGAAGCTGCCAATACGATTTCGGCAAACGAGACGGGCGTCGCGGTACGCGGAGATCGAACCTCCGTCACCATTCGGAACAATTTCATCGGAACCAACCCAACAGGTGACTCGGTTCGATTTGACAATGGTGCCGGGACGGGAAATTTACAATCCATCGAAATTCAAGCGTCTTCCGATCACGATATTCGCGGCAACGTGATTGGTGGTAACAATACGGCGCGATGGTCTGAACGGATCCTTTCCGTCGTCGGGACCAACCTTCAAACCGCCACGCCAGCGGCGATCCTAGTTTACGGTGGATCATCGGACATCGAGATCCGTGAGAATTTCATCGGGGTGGGAGAGGAAGAGGGCGTCCGACTATTCAATTACGGTAACGGAATCTCGATTCTCGATTCCACTGATATCTTGATTCATGATAATGTAATTTCGGGTAGTCGCAGCGTGTTCGATGGACTGCCCGACGGCGAATCGAGTGGTGGCCGAGGGCTGCTGCTGGACAACTCCCATGACGTCGACGTGACCGGCAACTTCATCGGGACCGACGCTTCCGGTTCGGTCCCCGTTCCGAATCAGTCGTTCGGGATTGTGTTACTCGATTCGTCAAAGAACCAGATCGGACACGCGGATTCCGGAGGCGGTAATTTGGTTTCTGGCAACCAGCTTGACGGCATCGTTGTATTTGGCGAATCATCCACCCGAAATCGAATTCAAGGCAACCGGATCGGAACCGACGCTGAGGGAACCTCCGCCATTCCCAACGGCCGTTCAGGAATCGTAAGCAACGCGCGCGGCGTGATGATCGGTGGTCCTGATTCCGGTCAGGGCAATCTTGTGTCAGGCAATCGGGAATTTGGGATTGAGATTTTTGGCGCGTCGAGCACCGAGACGAGGATCCAGGGCAACCGGGTCGGGACCGATGTCAGCGGACTCGATGCGATCCCCAATGGCCTAAATGGAATTGATTTGGTACACACCCATCGTGTTTTTGTCGGAGGATCGGAGCCAGGAGAGGGAAATACGGTCGCCTTTCAACGCGGCAATGGTGTTAAAATCACGCGGGGTGACGAGAACACGATTGAGGGCAACGTCATCGTTTCAAATCAGAGAAACGGCGTCTTGATCGAGGGACCCGATGGATTTTCGTCACCCGATCAAGCGACAGCAGGGAATCGAATCATTGGCAATGAGATCGGCAAGATCAATCAGGGCAACGGCGGACACGGTGTGCAAGTCATCTACGGACCGAGAACCGTCGTTGGCGGATCGGTGCCCGGCGAGGGAAACGGGATTCGTGGAAACCAGGGCGGCGGTGTTTGGATCGAAGGTTCGAATAGATCTAGGGTCTTGAACAATGGGATTCGTTCCAATTCCTCAGCAGGCGTCTTGCTGAACCTTTCCGAGAATGTTGATCTTGAAGGAAACACGATTAGCGGCAACGGTTCCACTGGAGTCGCTTTGGTCGATTCAGTAGGAACACGAATCTACCAAAATGAAATCGCGGTCAACGATGAAGACGGAATCACGATCGTTGGCGAATCGTTTCACACGGTCATTGGTCGCTATGATGATGGTGCTTCGCTAAATGACGCGGTGACTGGCGATGGGAATATCATTCGCAACAATGCGAAAGCTGGCGTTTGGATTGCCGGAGGCCTAGGACATACGCTGGCCGGAAATTCGATTCACGGAAATGCAACGCTGGGCATCGAGATCGGGGTGCTCGGCGTCGACCCGATCGATCAGCTCGATGCGGATCGGGAGGGCCCTAACGAAGGCCAAAATTCTCCGGTGTTGGAAGCGATCATCGTCTCCGACTCCGGAACCCGTGTTGAAGGTCAACTGAGGACCGCGAGAAACTCGTCCACACTCTTGCAGTTTTTCTCCAATCCGACGCCGAGTCCGGGCGGCAATGGTCAGGGAAAAAGCCTGATCCATGAGTTCGAGGCAACGTCTGATACCGACGGGATTGTCGAAATCGATTTCACGCTCGATCAGGCTCTCCCACCCGGCGCCACCGTCGCGGCAACAGCGACCGTGGAATCCGAAAGGGCCGTGCCGGGTTCTTTGGCCACGGAAGTTTTTTACAACACGTCAGAATTCTCCAATTTCGTTCAAGTCCCTTCTTCCGAAACCCAGGTCAATACACGTGTCGCGGGGAGTCAGTCGGGCCAAGACGTCGCGATCGCGGGAGACGGAAGCTACGTGGTCGCGTGGACCGGACCCGGCGAGGATGACGAGCCATTTTCGGTCGAGTTTCGCCGATTCATGTCCAACGGCGTGCCGATCGACGAGACACCGATTCAGGTCAACACAAAACCGGGACGCTTCGTTCGCGATACAGTCTCGGTGGCCATGAACGATCGCGGCGAATTCGTCGTTGCTTGGATGGACCAGACACCGGACGACTCGGATCACTTCCTCAATCTGTCCGAGATCTATTATCGGCGATTC
>CAZHTX010000012.1:20688-29929 GCA_964535475.1 uncultured Pirellulaceae bacterium | reverse complement strand
AGCCGGCGTGCCGTTCGTGTTTCAAACCACGACCAGTACTCGCCAAACAGTCGGCAGTGGCTTTTTGTGGTACCAAGCGGCAACCTGCGTGAAGTACGGCATGTCAGTCGAAGATGCCCTGCACGCCATGACGTTAGGCCCAGCCAAATTGTTAGGCGTGGAGCAATTTGTGGGTTCCATCGAACCAGGAAAAGATGCTGACTTGGTGATCCTCACTGGCGATCCGTTGGCTGTCGATACCTGGGTCGATCAGACGCTCGTGAACGGCGAAGTCGTTTACAAGCGGAGTGAAGATCAAAAGCTGAAACGCTTGTTAGAGGAACCCGCCGAGTGAACCGTCAACACAATATGATAATACGATCCATTTGCTGCGGCGGAGCCCTCACGCGACGGTGGCTGAACTGTTGTTTGTTGGTTGCTCTGTTCGCTTTGCCAACCGCCGCGGATGACGTTTATTTTGCCGACCAAATCTGGACCGGCGAAGGGGAGCCAATCAGCAACGCTGCGATGGTGGTTTCCGGTGGCAAGATCGTCGCCGTTGGTCCGCGCGGCGAAGTTGAGATTCCCAGCGGAGCGGTGCGACATGAACTGGGTGCGGCTCAGCTGGTTCCCGGGATCGTCGCTGCACAGACCACCATCGCTGAAAATGGGCGTGACGAAGAAGAGTCGGTCACACCATACATTCGCGCGCTCGATGGCTTTGATTTCTTCGGCGAGTATGAGTCTTTGCTGGCCGCCGGAGTCACCACCGTCCAGCTTTCACCTGGCAGCCAGCGGATTATGCCGGGCCAAGGTGCAGTGATCAAACTGGCCGGCGACACTCCCGTCGCGCGGACCCTCAATGAACAAGAAAGCTTGCGAGTGATCTTAACTCAAGCTGCTTTCAATCCGCCGCGAATTTATGAACCACCAGTGGGTGCCGTTTCGGTCGATCGTCCCTTCGAAGTAACTCGCCCCCAATTGGCCAGCAATCTGGGTGACGCGGTTGCCGGCCTGCGAGCACTTTTGCAAGCACGCCAAGCTCCCGAGGCGGGTGATGATCTGATTCTCAGTGCGATTGACGAGACGGTCACCAGCGGGCGCAAGGTACGCATGACCGTGCGAACGGCCGCTGAAATTATCGCTGCGAAGAATCTGGCCGAAGAGTTCGAACTCCCGTTGATTCTCATCGGCCTCGACGAACTCAGTCCCGTGGCCAACACGGTAGCTTGGGCCGATCCGCGTATTGCTGGCCTGATTTTGGAGACAGGCTCCGGGCTAGACCGCCTGAGCAACCTGCCGATTCCAGGTCCCAACGCGGAACGGCAACTAGAGCCTTGGGAGCGACTGGCGCTGCTCGCTCAACAGGGAGTCTTGGAAAAAGTCGCCCTCACAGCCGACGATGCTGATTGGGACGACATTTGGTTCTCCGCTGGACGTTTACTGGCGGCGGACATCAGCCACGGCGATTTGCTCAAGATGCTAACCGCCACGCCGGCAAAAATGATGGATGTCAACGAGCGAGTTGGTTCGTTGAGCGTCGGCAAAGATGCTGATTTTGTGGTCCTCTCGGGCCGCCCCTTCGATGTGGCCTCGCGGGTGACGGCCACCTATGTCGATGGCGAGCAAGTTTACAATTACCTGACTGCTGACGAAACGAAAGTCATTCGCGGAGCAACGGTTTACACCCCCGACGGACCGCTGGCAGATGTTTCGGTGACGGTGCGTGGCACTAAAATTCGCGGAGTGGGCAGCAGCGTCTCCTTCCCGGCTGATGCGGAGATTCATGAGTTTCCCGGAGCCGTGATCGTGCCCGGCTTTATCGATTTGCAAACGCAGGTCGGCGTCGGCGGTGGATTCTCCGATCGAGTTAGCCTGAGTGATAAATTTGGCCCCTTGCTGGTCTCCGACGATGCGTCAATCGCGATGGCTCGGCAAGGTGGAATCACCACCGGGTTGCTGAGTTCCACGAACCTTCCCAGCCCGGTGCTGGCCTTCAAGTTGGCGGACCAACCGCGAGTTTTAGCCGACCCCGTTGCGATCCGTTATGCGGTTTCCGGGAATCTGACCACCGCAGGAGCAAAGCTTCGCTCCACACTCAAAGCGGGCAAAGCCTACGTCGACAGCTGGAAAAAATATGATGCCGAGTTCGCCGACTATGAAAAGAAATTAGCCGCTTACGAACAGGCCAAAGCCAAGTACGACGCGGCGGTTGCCGAACGCGAGAAAAAGGCTGCTGAAGCTAAGAAAGCTGCTGAAGCTAAAAAAGCAGAAGCAGCCAAAAAAGATGGCGATGCCGATAAGGACGGTAAACCGTCAGCCGAATCGAAAGATGATAAAGAAGCAAAGCCGGCGAGTGACACCGATAAGGAATCTGCAGCTGACGGCAAAAAAGAGGACGCTAAAGACGTTGAAAAAACAAAGCCTGAAGAGAAATTAGAAGCTCCTGAGAAGCCGACCGAACCCAAGAAGCCTTCGACCAAGGCGGGACTCGAACCTTATAAGCCTTTGTTCTCTGGGGAGATCGCCGCGATCGTTGAAGTCGACAGTGGCAAATCGCTGGAGTTGGCCGTCGAGGTGTTTGTCGACGAGTATAAGATTCGTACGGTGCTGGCAGCATCAGGGTCCGCTGATCGGGAAGCCCAGTTGTTGGCCGATAAACCGCTCGCCTCGGTCGTGCTGACACCACCCCTGCTGAGACAGGAGCAAGGGCAAACCATTAATGTTGCCGAACGATTCATTTCCGCCGGTGCTGCGGTGACGATAGCCAGTGGTGCGGGGACGGGGGCCAAGAACATGCCCACGGCCGTGGCCTACGCGGTCTATCGTGGGTTGGGGCAAGGCGATGCGTTAGCAGCGCTAACCACGGTACCGGCCGAGGTGACTAAGTTGACAAATTTGGGTTCGATCGCTCCCGCCAAGGACGCTGATCTGGTTGTGCTCAGCGGCCCTCCCTTCCAAGCCGACAGCCGGGTGCTGGCCGTGATGATTGACGGTCAATGGGTTTACCGAGCAGACGATCATCAAGTTAGTAATCAGGATTCAAACGAATGATCAAACAGATAACTGGCCGCGCTGCGAATCGTTATTGGCGTGGCTCGCTGCTCGGTGCCGGCGTGCTGAACCTGCTGGCATTGCTGGCACTGCCGACAGGCGCTCAAGAGCCCAGTTCGGCTAGCGACGCCGTAGCGACCAAGCCCCGTTTGGCAGTCCAGGTTGGCAAGATCTTGACATGTGCCGGCGAGCCGATTGTTGGTGGCACGATTTTGATTTCTGACGGCAAGATCGAAGCGATTGGTCCGACCGCGGAAGTCACCGTTCCCGACGGCTATCAAGTGATTGATCACTCGTCCTCGTTCGCGATGCCGGGCTTGATCGAAGCCCACAGCCACGTTGGCGGCTCGGGTGACTTGAATGAAATGGTTTATCAGACCAACCCCGAGCTACGGAACTGGGATCAAATCATCCCGCATAACGACCAGCTGAAGATTGCCATCGCCGGCGGAGTCACCACGATCTGCTACATCCCCGGCAGTGGTACCAACATGGGCGGCTGGGGCACGTTAATGAAGACGGGCCCAGGCACTCCTGAAGATGTGATTATTCGCGCCCCGGGCGTGCTGAAAATTGCCCAGTCGGGTAACCCGGAACGGCGAGACGGCGAAGTGGGTTCAGGCCGAATGGGGATGAACCATGTGATTCGCCAGCAGCTGATGGAAGGTCGCTTGTATGTTCAACAGTGGGACGCCTGGGAACGTGGTGATCTGACGGAAAAGCCGGAAGTCAACCTGCGGCTGGAATACTTCAAGCCGCTGTTCCGCCGCGAAATCCCCGTCGTCGTGCATACGCAAGCGTATCAGGTCGTGCAGTCGACGCTGCGAATCCTGCATGATGAGATGAACCTCCGCGTGGTGATCGATCACGGCACCTTCGATAGCTATAAAATCTCCGA
Organism: uncultured Pirellulaceae bacterium; assembly: GCA_964535475.1. Lineage (GTDB taxonomy): Bacteria > Planctomycetota > Planctomycetia > Pirellulales > Pirellulaceae > Laterigemmans. Next base: position 25,998 of record CAZHTX010000012.1, on the reverse strand, counting down.
AGAAATTATCAAACGGGAAATCCCCGTGATGGCCGGCCCCCGAGGTTTTCGTTACGAGCCCGAGGATGGCCAGATCAAAGGTGTGGTGGCGGAATTTTACAAACGGGGCGTCGCCGTTTTGGGCGTGAACACCGACGCCCCGGTGATTCCGCAAGAAGAGCTGTTTTTTCAAGCCGCCATGGCGGTTCGCTACGGCTGGAATGAAGCGGACGCCATTCGCGGCGTGACCATCGAACCCGCCAAAGCTTTAATGATTGATGATCGCGTCGGCTCTTTGGAAGTTGGCAAAGATGCTGACATCGTCATCACGACGGGCTCGATCATCGACCCCCGAAACTACGTCACTGAAGTGTTCATCGATGGAACCAGCGTGTACGACATTCGCAAAGACCGTCGCCGTTTTTAAGTTGCCAGATCGAGCTTAGAACCTATCCGAAAACTGTGAGCCGACGGCGCCAGCCGCGGGCCTTTTTTATGGTTTTCGGATAGGTTCTTAGCCCAACCGAGTCGAGATAGCCCCGCGAAGGCGGAACCTCCGAATGAACAGCTTAGCACCGAAAGCCCAATTCATGTCCCAACCAAGCAGGTTGTTAGCCAACAGGTTGATCATCAACAGTATGGTAGCTGCCAGCTGTTTATTAGCCTCCATCCTCTTGACGCCACAACAGAGCGTGGCCCAAGCGGTTGTCGTTCTGCGTGGTGCGACCATCGAGACAGGCACCTCGGCCGGCCAAATCGTGGGCGGCACAATTATCGTGCGTGATGGTCGGATCGAAGCGGTGGGCACCGATCTGGACATTCCCGTGACGGCTCAGGTTGTCGATCTCCACGGCAAAACGATAATGCCAGGCATTGTTGATCCTTATTTTGTGATCCAAGTCGGGCAAGAGGAATCCCAACCGGCTTTTCGAGAAGTGACTTTTGGCGGCCGCACGTTCCGCATTCCTATTTCACCCGCTGCCGCACCAACTGGTTTCACGCGGATTGTCGATGGCTTTGATCCCCGTGGCCGCAGATGGTGGGACGCCACCCGTTCCGGCATTACGACCGCTCACCTCGTCGCCGAAGGTGTTGGCGAATCGGTGATCGGACTGATTCAGCCAGACAATCCAGAAGCAATTATCACCGACGCGGAAGGTCGGTTATTCATCGCGCTCACCAACCAATCCAGCAGTTTGCAAGTCTTACGAAAAGGATTGGCTGACCCCGACGCGAAAGGTGGCGGTTCCGGCAGCAGCTCGAGCGCCGAGCGGATGGCCCAAATGCGAGCAAGAATGGGGCGGGGTGGTCGCCCTTCTGGCCCACCAACCACCGCATCGACCACTTCCAGTTCAAGTCGCGCAAGCAGCAGCTCCGCTAACAAATCACCCGAGGACAAACTTTGGGAGGCGGTGCGAAACGGCAAACAATCAATCTTTGTGAATGTCAACAACGCTTCCACGATCCTCTATTTGGCCGGTGCCGTGAAAGAAGCCGAGCAGACCAAGGTGGTGCTCGTCGCCGGCGGGGATGACCTCTATCGCACGCTCAGCTCGCTCGACGGTAAAAGATACACCGTGGTAATGCCGCCTCGCATCGATCTTATCCCCAACAGCCAAGATCGCATCAACGTGGCTAACATGTTGCAAGCCGAGAAGATCAAGGTGGCCTTCTCGCTGTCACTCAACCAAGGCGATTTTCGCAGTTCACAAGCTTCGCCACTCTTCCCCGTCGCCATGCTGGTCCGTTCCGGCTTGGACCGTCAGACGGCGATTCGCGCCCTGACCAGCCTGCCAGCTGAATTGCTCGGTCTGGAGAAGGAAGTGGGAAGCATCGAAAAGGGAAGGCGGGCTAACTTTGTGGTCTTCGACGAAGATCCTTTTTCTGCAACCGCCAGCATTGTCCAGGTCTTAGTGGATGGGAGACCGATCTATGAAAACTAAAATTCAATTGTTGCTGTTGCTGTTCATCGCATGCCACGTGGTCGCCCCGGCCAGGGCCGATGAAGGCAAATCCAAATCGGTCGAATCGAAGGACAAAAAGTCCAAGGTGACGGCGATTGTGGGCGGAGATATCCACACGGTCAGCCGCGAAGTTATTCGCTCCGGGACGATCTTAATTGAAGATGGCAAGATCACCGCTGTCGGACAACAAATTAAAGTCCCCGAGGGGGCTACCGTGATCGATGCCAGCGGCATGCGGATCGCTCCGGGAATGGTGGCGATCGAAATGTCGCGCGTCGGCATTGGCAGCGCCGGCGGCAGCAATAAAGCGGCCGACGTGTTAGATCCATTCGACCGCAACATCAAACTCTCCTTGGCCGTCGGGATCACCACCGGCTGCTCCCAAGTTGGTGGCGGTGGCGGCGGACGACGCCGCGGACGCGATCCTGGGGAAACATTCCTCGGTTTAGAGCCCGAAATCAATCAATTGATGGCCCAGGTCGATCAGGCCGAGTTGGACTACGGTGTGGCAGAATCACTTTGCCCCTGTTGCGGGCTGCCGATTTTACCTGCCGACCCGATCACGGACCCCAAACCACGAGACATCGCAACCAGCGGCAACGTGGTGCTCAAAATGAGTTTTGGAGAGCTCGATGGCATGCTGGTTTCGGAAGAGGTCTTCTACGACCTTTCCTCCGGTTCGTTAACGGGAAGCTTAAATCGTCACACCTGGCGTGGCCAAATTGCCAAAGCTCGCAAATATCTGGCTGATCAAGCCGCTCATGAAAAAGCGACGCGTGCAGGTAAGAAGCAAAGCCCGCCCCGAAAATCGGTTCCCGATAGCTTGCTGAAACTTGTGCAGGGCGAAATTCGCTTGCGAATTGCCGCCGCTTCGGCAAGCGAGATTCGCGAGATGGTCGCGCTGGCGGAGGAACTGGACTATAAATTGGCTTTAACCGACGTGGTGGAAGGTTGGTTGGTCGGTGATCTCCTGGCCGAGCATGATGTGATGGTTACCTTCGCACCCCGTAATCGCCGCCGAGCCCGCTTGGGCGAGGAAGAGACAACGGGCAGTTGGATCGAGCAATCACGCGTGTTGCAAGATTCGGGCGTCTCGTTCGCACTAACCACGCTCAGCAGTTCAATCAGCTTGGGCGGCTTGGCTGGTCGCGATTTAACCAGTTTACCACTGGAAGGCGCCTTCGCCGTTCGCGGTGGGTGCAGCGAAGCCGAAGCCTTGGAAGCACTCACGTTAACGCCAGCAAAAATGCTGGGGCTCGACGATAGAATTGGTTCGATCGATGTCGGCAAAGATGCCGACCTGCTGATCATGGACGGAGCACCGTTGGATTACCGCACCTACGTCAAGACGGCAATCGTCAACGGTCAGATAGTATACGAACGTGAAATTGATCGCGTCCTACCTGTGTTTGAACGCGAGTAGTATCCGCTGCGATTTGAAATTATCAGTAGACTGCCGCCGCGGGCGAGTCGGTCTGCTGATAAGGTTCCAATCAGCGTAAAATCCTTATAATGCACTCACTTGCCGGTTTTTTCTTGCCACCACCGCCCTCGCGATGGTTGCCAAGGATCGATCGGCTTGTCGCATTTCTAACAGTCTGTATTCACTTCCAGCCGTGACATTCCTGATGCTCAGAAACAAATTACTCCACGCATTCGCGTCTCAGCTCACGCCCAGACTCTGCCGCTACCTGACAACAACCAGCATGCTGATCACGTTGGTCGCGCTACAGTCTGGGACACCCTGCCATGCCGACACCACCCCAGCCGCCGGCATGCTGCGGTATCCAGACGTCAGCGCGTCCCACATCGTATTTAGCTACGCGGGCAACCTCTGGACAGTGCCGAGAACAGGCGGAGTGGCCACGCCGCTAGCCAGCGCTAATGGCATGGAATCGTTTCCCAAGTTTAACGCCGCTGGAGACCGCATCGCCTTTGTGGGAAATTATGACGGCGGGACTGATATCTATGTGATGCCGACGGTGGGTGGAATAGCCCAGCGAATGACCTATCATTCAGCCGGCGAAACGCTCTGCGATTGGACTCCCGACAAAGCGTTGCTGTTCAGCAGCAATGGACTGGCCGGGCTCGGCCGGATGACTCAACTGTTCACCGTTTCCGGGGAACAACCATTGCCCAACCGCTTGGCGGTGCCCTACGGGTCGAACGGCGCCATCAGCCCCGATGGCAAGTGGCTGGCATACACGCCTTACAGTCGCGACACGCGAACCTGGAAGCGATACCGCGGTGGTATGGCATCCGATGTTTGGATGCTCAACCTCGAAACCGGTCGCAGCCAACAAGTCACCACTTGGGAAGGGACCGACACGTTGCCCATGTGGCATGGGCAGGCAATCTACTATCTCTCCGATGATGGTCCCCAACATCGCTTGAACATCTGGATGTATGACACCAACAGCGGGGCGCGCAAGCAGATCACGAAGTACGCCGACTATGATGTTAAATGGCCTTCGATCGGCCCAGGTCCCGACGGAGACGGCGAAATCGTTCTGCAGCATGGCGCGGAACTGGTGCTGCTCGATCTCAAGACTGAGACGACGACCGCCGTGGAAGTGCGGATTCCCGGCGATCGGCCGAAACTGCGACCGCAAATTATTGACGCGGCAGAATATGTCAGCTCCGCCTCGATCTCGCCCAGCGGGAAACGCATCGCCGTCGAAGCGCGAGGTGACATCTGGACTGCCCCCGCTAAAAATGGCACGCCTCGGAATTTGACCGGCACGCCGGGCATTGCCGAACGTTATCCGGCCTGGAGTCCCGACAAGCGATGGATCGCCTACTTCTCCGATGCCACCGGCGAATATGAACTGACCATCAAACAAAGCGACGGGCGCGGTGAAACGCGTCGGCTAACTGATAACGGCAGCCACTGGCGATACTCGCCCAATTGGTCCCCCGACTCGAAGCACCTTGCCTTTACCGACAAAACCGGCGCGCTGCTGCTGCATACGATCGAAGGGGGTAAGACGGTTGAGATCAGCGTCAATCCAACAAGCGACCAACCCGATTACAGCTGGTCTCACAATTCCAACTACATCGCCTACACAAAGAGCAAAGACGATTATTCGATCAGCAGCTCGATCTGGATTTACAACCTGACCGACGAAAGTAACCAGCAGCTGACGCAAGGATATTTCAACGAGTCCAATCCCACCTTCGATGCCAAGGGGGATTTTCTTTATTTTCAATCCAATCGCAACTTCAATGGTCCCAAGTACGAAGATCTCGGCACCAGCTTTATCTATACCGATACCAGCGTGATGCTGGCGCTGCCGCTGCGAGCCGACGTGGAAAATCCTTTGTTGCCGAAGATCGACGAAGTCACCTGGGATGACGCTGACGAAGA
>CAZHTX010000012.1:0-20588 GCA_964535475.1 uncultured Pirellulaceae bacterium | reverse complement strand
GAGGAAGCTCAAGATGAGGAGCAAGAAGAAGAAAAGGAGAGTTCCGCCGACCCGATCTCGGGGACTTGGACGTTTTCTTTCGCGAGCGACTTGATTCCCAGCGCCATGCGGACCGCCACTTTTGTGTTGAGCCTGGGTGATAACGGAGAAGTCACCGGCGTGGTCAAAACGCCCGAGGGCGATCTCAACATTCAAGCTGGGCGATACGACGCGGCAACAAAGCAATTTAGCTGTGAGGTGCAATCGCCGGCCGGTGCCGCCATGTTGCAGGGTACGATTGAGGGAAATAAGCTGACAGGCAAATTGCAAATCAAAGCTTTAGGCATTGACGCGCCCTTGGAAGGGACGCGTGAGGATGGCAGCTCTAAGGATGAGGACGAAGCGGACGAGGAAGCGGATAAACCCAAGGAGGATAAGCAGGCCGAGCCATTTTCGATCGACTTTGAAGATGCCGACGCACGGGTCCTCCCCTTGCCGATCGAGCCGGGACAATTTGGCGGCATGGCGGTCAACTCCAAAGGACATCTCATTTACTCCCGCCGTGGCAATAACGGGCCACCGTCGATCAAGATATTCGAGATCACCGCAGACGATCCCAAGGAAAAGGATGTGCTCAGCGGGGCGGGCAGCTTTCAGCTCTCAGCCGACGGCAAACAACTGCTGGTTCGCACGGGAAGTGGTCTCTACATTGTTGCCGCCGCAGCCGGGCAAAGTTTGAAAGATAAGATCAGCACCGCTGCGATGCGAGTCTCGATTGATCCGCGAGCTGAATGGAAGCAGATCTTCAACGATGCCTGGCGAATGCAACGAGACTTCTTCTATGATCCAACGATGCATGGCGTCGATTGGGTGGCCGTCCGACAGCAATACGAAAAACTGTTGGATGACGCGACCAGTCGCAGCGACGTGGGCTTTATCATCGGCGAAATGATTTCCGAACTGAATGTCGGCCATGCCTATTACCGAGGTGTTCGTGATGGCGAACCTGGCCCCGACGCCAACGTCGGTTTGTTAGGTTGCCGCTTTGAAGCGGCCGAAGGCGCTTATCGGATCGCTGAACTGTATCAGGGCGGTCCTTGGGATACGGACGCGCGCAACCCGCTGGTGACCAGCGGTGTGAAAGTCGGTCAATTCATTCTCGATGTCGATGGCCGACCCCTGACCGCTGACCAAAATCCTTACGCGGTGTTTGAAGGCTTGGAAGGGCAACTCGTTTCCTTGACCATCAGCGATGATGCCAAGTTGGACGATGAGGACAAGCGAGTGGCTGTCAAGCTGCTACGCAACGACAACAACCTTCGTTTTCGCGGGTGGATTGAACAGAATCGACGACATGTGGACGAGAAATCGGGTGGCCGAATTGGCTACATTTACGTGGTCAACACGGGCGTGCCGGGGCAGAATGATTTGGTTCGCCAGTTCTACGCCCAACTTGGTAAAGACGCGTTGATCATCGACGATCGCTGGAACGGGGGTGGGCAGATTCCAACTCGCTTTATCGAGCTCTTGAATCGACCAACCACCAACTACTGGGCCCGACGCGATGGACGTGATTGGCGTTGGCCCCCCGATTCCCATCAGGGGCCAAAGTGCATGTTGATCAACGGCCTGGCCGGCAGCGGTGGTGACATGTTCCCCGCGCTCTTCCGACAAAACAAACTGGGCAAACTGATCGGCCGCCGCACTTGGGGCGGCCTGGTGGGAATCACCGGTGGCCCAGCCTTGATTGATGGAGCTAGCGTGACCGCACCCTCGTTCGCTTACTACGAAACCGACGGAACCTGGGGCATCGAAGGCCATGGTGTCGATCCCGATATCGAAGTCATCGATGACCCTGCCTTGATGCTCGACGGTGGCGACCCCCAGCTGGACGCCGCGATTAAGCACCTGCTGGAGGAATTGGAAACGAAAGCAGCCACGCCGCCAGAGCGACCGGCATATCCGAATCGTGCCGAGATGGGGATTCCGGCGGAAGATCGCTGAGCAACCCGCGGTGGCGGCGAATCATCGCGCCGCGCTGGTTAGATTTTTCGGCTGCGAACCCGCAGCCCATACAGGGCGAACGAAAAGCAGCAGGCAAATAACAAGCCTGCTGAGATGACGCCGATCAACAACGTGTTAACATTCCAACCTTCGTTCATCAGCGATCGCATAGCGGCCAGCACGTAGGAGATTGGATTGAGCGCGGCTGCGTAACGAATCCAACCGGTCAATTGATCGTTGGGGACGAAGGTGGAAGTCAAAAAGGTCAAAGGAAAAAAGAGGAAACTGGCTCCACCGGTGGCCGATGAACTGCCCGTCATCAAAGCAATACCGACGGTCAAACCGGAAAACCCCACGCCCAAAACGACGCCGAAAAGCATCGTGGGGACAAAGCCTAAAATACCAGTCGCCGGACGTAAGCCCAGCAACACGCCGACGGAAAATATCACGCTCACTTGTAAGGCCACGATCAGCGCGTTGGCCAACATCGGACCGAGCAGCAAAGCGGCTCGGTTCACCGGCGTCAGGGCCAATTTGTTGAAATAGCCACTGCTGATATCAGTCACGATTGTTTGGCCGGCAATCGACGATCCGCGGAGCGCGGCGCTGACGATCGACAGCGGCAGGATAAATCCCAAGTAGCTGTGACCGACGGGCAAGAACTGTCCCGAAACACCACTCAGCTGGGCGTCATAGATCAACAAGAAAAAAGCGCTGATCAACAGTGGCGGGATAATGATCCCGGGGATGCGAAAGTTTACGATCAACGCGCGCCGCATCAACATTAAAGTTTGTGGCAGCAAAGCGGCAAAACCTTGGCGACGCGTAAATTCTCCGTCTGCAATCATCGGTTCGTTTCTCATGATGGATTTATTCCTGCTGATAGCGATGGCCGGTGACACGCAGGAAAACGTCGTCGAGCGTCGGTTGTGATAAAGTCAATTGCCGAGGATGCACATCAACCGTGTCCAGCTTTCGCACCACCGCCGCGACGGCCGCCGCCGCATTTCGCAAATACAAACGCAGCGTCAATTGATCGGACTGGAGACGGTCGATCCCCAGCTCATCGCGAGACGCGGTTAATAATTGCTCGGCAGCCCGCACCTCTTGCTCGGCGGCAAAATCTAAGTTTATGGAATCGCCACCCATCTCAGCCTTCAGACCGCTAGGCGTGCCCGAGATGGCAATCTCTCCCTGATTGATAATTGCCACCCGCCGAGCCAACGCATCGGCCTCTTCTAAGTATTGTGTGGTAAGAAAAATCGTCATCCCAAATTGGCTGTTGAGCCGCCGAATCTCATCCCAAATATCACGCCGGCTGGCCGGATCGAGCCCGGTGGTCGGTTCATCGAGAAACAAGATTTGCGGCTGGTGCACCAGCGCCATAGCTAAATCCAAACGTCGCCGCATACCACCGCTATACTTACCCACGCGTCGTTCGATGGCATCGGTTAGTTGCACCAGTTCAATCAACTCCAGCGCACGCTGCCGAGCTTGACGACGATTCATGCCGAACAAGCGAGCATGTAAACTGAGTAACTCCAAGGAGGTCATCAGCGGGTCCAAGCCAATTTCCTGCAGGGCGACCCCGGCGATTTGGCGAACCGCCCGCGCCTCGCTGGCGACGTCAAAGCCACCGACGCTGGCCGAGCCGGCTGAGGGACGGAGCAAGGTTGTCAAAATCGCCACGGTGGTGCTTTTGCCGGCCCCATTGGGCCCCAGGAATCCAAAAATTTCCCCCGGCTCCACCTGGAACGAGATTTGTTGAACCGCCGTCACGTCGTCGAAACGCTTCGATAAATTTTCGACAATGATCCCGTCGTGTGGCACCGCGTCGGCTCCGCTAGGATGCTGGTTGAGAATAGAAATTTGGCGGCTGGTTGTGTTAACTTTAGGCGGATAATGAACTTTGAAAAACCACTACCCGAAGCGTTTCGTTTTTGCCCCCGCTGCGCGACCGAGGCAGAACCCATTGGGGCTGTCCCCTTTCGCTGTGATCAATGCGGCTTCAGTTTCTTTTTTGGACCGGTAACGGCCGTGGGGGTGATCGTGCGAGATCGCAATCAGCAAGTTTTGCTGATCGAGCGAGCACGCGAGCCTGGCAAAGGCCAGTATGGTTTGCCGGGAGGTTTTGTCGATCGTGGCGAAACGGCTGAACAGGCGCTGCGCCGCGAATTGCACGAGGAAGTGGGGTTGGAAGTGACCGAAGTCAACTACTTGATGTCTCTGCCGAACCAATATACGTACCAAGGCTTGACCGCCGCGGTGCTGGACCTGTTTTTTATCAGCCAAATCGATTCCTTTGAAGCCATCCAAGCGGACCCGCGGGAAGTAGCCGGCTATTGGACCGGAATCCCCGGCGACGAGCAATTGAGTCAGATGGCTTTCGACTCCAATCGGCTGGCTTTGCTGAAATATCTCTCCACCGACAATAATGATCGCGAACCATTTCAGTGATTGTTTCGTTAACTCCCCTGTGGGCTGACTGCGTTCTCACTTAGAATCTATCCAAATGTATACCCAGTGGCCCACACGTACGTTTTATGGCTAAGAACAAAAACAAAAAAGCTGGTTCAGGTGGCAAAAAGGACAAAGGCCCCAGCGTCCAGATGATTTCCGAGAATCGGAAAGCCAAGTTTCGTTACGAAATTTTGGATTCGGTGGAATGCGGCTTGGCGCTGAAAGGCAGCGAAGTCAAATCGTTGCGTGATGGCAAGCTGTCGCTAGACGAGGCCTACATTCGCATTCAGTCCAACGAACTGTGGCTGATTGGGGCTGACATCGCCCATTACAATAACGCCGGCTTATGGAATCACGACCCGCGCCGGCCGCGGAAACTGTTGGTTCATCAGGCGGAGTTTAGCAAGTTCGCCCAGCGGGCCCACGAGCGTGGCCTGACGCTGGTTCCCTTGCGGATGTATTTCAACAATCGGGGCATCGCGAAATGCGTAATGGGACTGGTCAAAGGCAAGAAACTGCACGATAAACGCGAGACGATTAAGAAACGAGATACCGAACGTGGCCTGCAACGGGCCATGCGATCACGCTAACCCCGCCGCTGTTAATAACCCCACCGCTGTCAATGCTCTCCCTGCAGAACGTCGTCAAAACATTTCCCCAACCGGGCGGCGGTCGCCTGACTGTGCTGGATATTCCATCCTTGGAATTATCAGCCGGGGAGCAAGTTGCCTTGATTGGACGCTCGGGTGGCGGCAAGACAACTTTGTTGCACACGATCGCCGGGATCACCGTCGCCGACTCCGGCAGCATCATCGTCGACGGGCTCGACTTGAGTGGGCTCAGCGAAGCGGGCCGCGATCGTTTTCGCGCTTCGCGAATTGGTTACGTGTTCCAAACGTTTAACCTCTTGGCGGGCTTTACGGCGCTCGAGAACGTGCGATTGGGGATGAGCTTCGCCTCTGGCAAGCAGGACGGCGAACGAGCTCGCCGCTTGCTTGATCGCGTTGGCTTGGGGGATCGTTTGCATTACCGCCCCAGTCAACTGTCGGTTGGCCAACAGCAGCGCGTGGCGATCGCCCGGGCGCTGGCCGGTGGCCCCCGCTTGTTACTGGCCGACGAACCAACGGCCAACGTCGACCCGGCCAACCAGCAAGCGATCATCGATTTGATTCGTGAAACTTGCGATGACGAAGCGATCACTTTGTTGCTGGTAACGCACACGCAAGTCGTCTCCGATCAATTCCCTCGCATCGAAGATCTGGAGCAGATCAATCGCATCTTCAGCAATCCAGCAGTCACGGAGAATTTGCCATGAGCCTGTTTCAAATCGCTTGGCGAAACATGCGTCAACGAGGCCTCTCCTCGGCGTTAACATTAATCTCCTTGGCGCTTGGAATCGCGCTGACGGTGTTGGTGTTAGCCATTTATGGCATTATCGATGACGCTTTTCGCCGCAATTCGACCGTCGGTTACAACTTGATCGTGGGTGCCAAAGGCAGCCCACTGCAACTGACGCTCAACACGGTTTACTACTTGAGCCAGCCGATCGAGACGATTCCGTACGATGAGTATCTCGAGTTCTTGCCGCAGGACGAACGGGCCCGTCAAGCACACATTTACAATGGTCTGGAGCGAGTTGACATTCAGCGCGACGGAAAATTCGCACCCTACATGATGGGTGGCTTCGCGATTCCCGTTGCGCTCGGTGATTATTACGGTGAGTTTCGCGTCGTCGCGACCACGCCCGATTTCTTTGACCAGCTCAAACATGGTCCCAACGTCGATCAAGATTTTACTTTCAAGGAGGGACGCAATTTTCGCTCCGACGACCCGGAGCACGGCCCCTATGAAGCGATCATCGGTGCCCGCGTGGCAGCAGAAATGAATGCCGGCTTGGGCGATACGATTGATCCCTCACACGGCGACCCAGACGGGCACGGGCATGGCACCGATTTTGTCATCGTGGGCATCCTCGAATCGACCGGTACCCCCAATGATCGCGCGGCGTTCGTAAACATTGAAGGGTTCTATTTGATGGAGGGCCATGCGCGCGTCATCGAAGCGGATGAACCGGCTGTTGGGGATCAGCAAGTCGCGGCAAATGCGGAGGACGGTGCGGAAGAAAATGAAGAGTATACGGCGGATGACTTTGAAAAGCTGAGCTATGAACCGTTGCCGATTGCCCGCCGCGACTTGACCGCGATCTTGTTGCGAGCGGATGGAATTTTCGCAGCTAGAATGCAAAAAACGATCAGCAAACAGCTGCGCACCCAAGCGGCCGCACCGGTCGGCGAGATTACGAATCTAATGTCGATTATCGTCGGCCCGTTGCTGCAAGCTTTGCTAGGAATCACGGTCATTACCTGCGTGGTGGCCGCCGTGGGAATTTTGGTCAGCATTTATAATTCGATGAGTGATCGCAAGCGGGATATTGCCGTGATGCGAGCGCTCGGCGCGCGACGCGACACGGTGCTGGCGATCATCCTCTGCGAAAGCTTATTGATCGCTGTCGGCGGGGCCGTGCTGGGCTGGGTCATCGCCCACCTTGGAGTTTACGCGGCTGGCCCAATCATCGAGGACAAAACGGGGGTCCAAGTGGGGCTGTTCACCGTGAGTCCGGCTGAACTTTGGGTCGTCCCACTTGTGCTCGGGTTGGCCGCCCTGGCCGGCCTGCTTCCCGCCTTCGTTGGCTATCGCACAGACGTCGCCAAGAACTTAAACCCTTAGCTGCGGCTAATTTGCCACTTTCATACTCAATCCGGGAATCCCCCCGTAGATTGGCTGGAGTCTGACGATTTTGACGGCCACCGTAGCAAACCGGCGGCCGCTTTAATCGACAAGATTGGCTAAATCACTTCACCTCGGGGGCTACCGTCACGTATGATGAGGAAAGATAGCTTTTACCAACTATCCCATTCACTTTCGCGATTCTTCGTTATGCTCTCCTTTGTTCAACTTCGCGGGTTTGCTCGCTCACCACGGACGAACCTGTTAATGGTTTGCCTGTTAAGCTTGGCGGTGCTGTGGGGTGGCTCACCCGCAACTGCCTGCCCGTTTTGCACGTCGATTCGCCAAACACTGCGCGAAGAGATGGCCGCGATGGATGCCGTCGTAATCGCCGAAGCGACTGCGGACAGCGTCCGTGACGAGGAAACCGGCGAAGTGCCGCTGAGGGTCGTCTCTGTCCTCAAGGGCGGCGAATTCATCCAGCCGGGGGCGACGATTCGCACAGTCTATTATGGTGGCGTGGAAGCAGGCAGGCGATTCATGCTCAGCGGAGTGGAGCCCAAGGCGTTGCAATGGTCTTCGCCGCTGCCAGCCGACCAGCGCACCGAAGACTACCTTAGCAAGTCTTCGCAACTGCCTGCCGACGATCTCGTGCGATTGCGGTTCTTCCAGCAGTATTTGGAAGACGAATCTACCATGCTCGCTGATGATGCTTACGACGAATTCGCCAACACCCCGTTTGAGTCCATCAAGAAACTCAAAGACGAGATGGATCATGATCAATTGGTAGCCTGGATCAAAGATCCCGAGATGACCATCAACCGCCGTCGACTTTACTTGGTGATGCTCAGTGTTTGCGGAAACGAAGCCGACATCCCGATGCTGGAAGCAATGCTGCGCAGCACCCAGCCGGCAGATCGCAAAGGACTCGATTCACTCATCTCCTGCTATTTGACTCTCGCCGGTCGTGATGGTTTGGCAACGGTCGAAGAACTATTCCTGGCAAACAAACAAGCTCCCTACGCGGATACGTTTGCGGCCATCCTGGCAATCCGCTTCCAAGGTTCCGAGGCTGATATTATCCCTCGCTCCGATCTGCTGAAGACGCTGCACAGCGTGCTGGAACGGCCTGATCTGGCCGACCTCGTCATTCCCGACTTGGCACGCTGGAGCGACTGGACACAAATCGACCGCCTCACGCAACTCTTTAAAGAAGCCGACGCCGATACGAACTGGATCCGAGTGCCGGTCGTCAATTACATGCGGGCCTGCCCCTTGCCGGAAGCCAAAGAAGCGATTGAGAAATTTAAGGAAATCGATCCTGATGCCGTCAAACGAGCTACGACCTTTTTTGCTGAGCCCCTAGTGCCAGACCCTAAAGTGGGTGAGACCTCGCAGCATGCACCCGCCAATCAAGGTCCCGTCTTCTCGGACATCGCCCAAGTGTCCACTCCGGTCGCTGGGCAAACACTGGCAAATGCCAGCCCCGCTCCGCCGGCGGTAAGCGGACGCGAGGAAGCCCGCGGGAGTGATCTTGCCGCAAACTCGTTAGCCAACGACAGCCCATTTGCGAACGCCAATTCGCTGGTTGGGCTGACCGGACCGAACCGCTGGCGGTTACTTTCCGTAGTTGGCACAGCGGGGCTTACGTTTTTGATCATGGGATTTCTCGTGATCAGCGGTGGCCCCCAACCGCGGGCCGAGGTGGTGCCCGTAAAAGTTCGCCGCTAGCAGGAAAGTTCGCCGCTAGCCGCAGCAGAACCGGCTTTTTCCGACCTCCTCTGCGCCTCGCGTTCCTGTCGATATCCGTTTCCTTGCCTCGACTTGATGCTCGAATTATGTCCACTTCGGCTCCCCCCGCACCGGTCGAAAATCTCTTCTCCGAGACGATGGCAACCTCTGATTTTCCCTATCGGGCAATCAGTCGCGGAGCAATCGTTTCCTTGATCCTGTTTGTGCTGGCGTTGCCGGGATTGGTACCCACCTTCGAGCCGTTGATCGCCTTCGCCGCGTTCGGGATTCTCTCGGCGGTGATGGCGATTCGCACCTGCCGGCGATATCCAAATGAGTATAGTGGCGGATTGGTCGCTCAAGTTGGCTTAACCATAAACGCCTTTCTATTGGTGGGTGGGCTGACGATGCACACCTACATCTACCTGACTGAAGTCCCCGAGGGCTACGAACGGGTCGGATTCTACGAATTGCAGATGCCTGAGAAATACCCCGACGCGCCCACCCCCCGGGCGGCCGAACTCGATGGTGCCGATATTTTTCTCAAAGGCTATATCCACCCCGCCTCGGGCAGCGGGCAGCTAAGCCGCTTTGTGCTCGTTCCCGACTTGGGAACATGCTGTTTTGGGGGTGAACCGCGGAGCAGCAGCATGATCGAAGTCATGATGCCACGGGGAGAAACAGTCGCCGCCGGAAAATTGCGGCTCAAGCTCGCTGGCGAGTTTGAAGTCAGTAAATATTTGCGAAAGAGCGATGACTTTGACAACCCAGTTCTCTATCGTTTAAAAGCGAAGATCGTAAATTAGAAGCGTTGCATGCGATGCCCTGGGCTCCGCGGCGACGCTCCGAACCTCCTTTAAAACGCTGTGAACCATGCTACTTAAGCTGCGGACCCGCGGACTGTCAGTCGTCATCTTGCTCTTGACTCCTGCTCTCTTCGCGACCACCGCGTGGAGCCAACGGCCTGCTCAGAGGCCCACTCCGAAAGAGATCGCGGCCGCGGAAGAGAATCCCCGCGACTCCCGCCGACTGCCAACACGCAAATCGGACATCACCTTCGATGCACTCGCGTTTGATATCGAAAAGGACGGCAAGTTTGAACGTGAGATGTTGACCAAAGAGATCGAAGCATTACACGGTCGCGAAATCAAAATTCGCGGTTTCATCCTGCCGGCATCCGTGATGCAACTGAAGAACATCAAGAAGTTTGTCTTGGTGCGAGACAATCAGGAATGCTGCTTTGGACCAGGTGCCGCTCTGTACGACTGTATTATTGTGCAAATGAAAGGCGCGGCTCGAGCAGAATTCACCACGCGTCCCGTCGCCGTGAAGGGCAAATTCAAAATTAAAGAATATAAGTATCCCGGCGACGAAGGACACTACGCAATCTACTCGCTCGAAGCGACCGAAGTCGAATAGGCTACCGAAGCATGCGGCTCCCGCCCTCCCCCGCTCAATAAGCTCAGCTCAGTGATCACGCGGGCGGAGCTGGCAGAAGAGCGCCTTCTTTTGATCGGGCAGCGAGTAATCAAACCCGCAGCCGCGGAGAAAATCTTCGCTGGAGGAAATCGCCAAGACTTCCATCACATCCAATTCGCGAGCCCGTTCCAAACAGAGGATCACCAGCCGTTTGCCGATGCCACGACCTTGGAACCCTTCGCTGACCGCTAGCGACTGAATCTCGGCCAATTTTCGGTTGTAGATTTCGATGGCGGAAAAGCCAATGATTTGGCCCTCCAGTTCTGCCACGAAGCCGTGTTTAATCAACAGCAACAGTTCGGCAGCCGAACGTCGCAGCAGCTTGCGCGCTGTGGCAAAAGGAGCCAACATCTCCAGCAATGGCTGAACATCCGCCGGCGTGGCCTGGCGGTAGACGATGTCCGTTGGCGCGGGAGGGGGCGGAGGGGAAACTGAGTGATCCATCGAATGCTTACCCGGACGCTTGATCAGCGTGCCCCTCATCATCATGTCGATTAATATTCAGCCGCACCGGGTTGGTCGCCAATTTGAGGGAATCACGCATTAGATCAATCGGCGCATCGCGATCGGTAAACAGCCGATATTGATAAGCGGCTTGGCGAACAAACATCTCCACACCGGTGATCGTTGTGCAGCCGACTTGATGTGCGTTCTTAACCAACAGCGTGCGTTCGGGATTATAGATTGTCTCAAAGACCACTGTTTTTGGATTCAGCGATTCCGCGCGAAAGGGGGTGCTGTCCAGGTCCGGATGCATACCGACCGGGGTGCCGTTGACCAAGAGATCAACCTGCGGTTCGTGCCGCTTGTCCCACATTACGGTATCTCCGCCAATTTCTTCGGCCAAGGCATGAGCCCGCTCGTGCGTACGACTGGAAATCGTGACCGCAACGCCCTTTTGGTGCAATCCCCAGCCGATTGCCCGACTGACACCACCCGCTCCCAAGATCAAAGCCCGCTTGCCCGTCCAAGGCAGCTCTTCGTGTGGAGAAGTGTGAAAGACTTTAGCAATGCACTCCATGGCGGCCCGATAGTCGGTGTTGTAACCAAGCCGTTGCTCACCATCAAACACAATGGTGTTAATCGCGCCGATACCGGTCGCGGCTGCCTCGGCTTGTGTCATCAAATCCAACGCATACTCCTTGTGCGGAATCGTGACGCTCAGCCCCCGAATCCCCAACCCCGGCGCTGCTTTAATGAATTGTTCGAGATCTTGAATGGGAACTTGAAACGGTAAATAACGAGCGTCGATCTCCTGGGCTGCAAACGCCGCGTTGTGGATCAACGGGCTATGACTGTGCCCGACGGGATCAGCCACCACTCCGTACAACTGAGTCGAAGGGCCAATTTCGTCATATCGGTACAAGTCGCGCATCACGCTGTAGTTCAACTGTCCGGGGGCCAACCGCCGATCCGCAGAGAACGAGGCATACGTGAAGGGAGCACCAAGACGACCCGCCAAAATTCGCGTCGGTGTCCCCAGTTCCCCCATGCAGATCGCGATGGTGGGAATCGTCGCGTTGCGAGCCAAGTCCATCATCCGCAGAGTGTCATCGACCGTGTTAGCCATCGTGGCAATTTTTACGATATCTGCCTCTTGGGCCGCCAAGTGACGATGCAAGTCGGCTAAGTTTTCCGGCGTTTGCACGAAATCGTGGTGGCTGACAATTCGCTTCGTGCTGCCGTAACGCGGGATCGTGGCGGCCACGTCAGCTTCCAAATCGACATACTCCACCCCCGTGGCAATCGCGTTGCGCAGTAACATCAACCGTTCTTGCTCGCTCTTCTGCCAACGCCCACCATCCTCGCGACGTCTACAGGTGATCACCACTGGGCAGGGACGATCCTTCAGCAACCGAGTAAGATTGATGCTGCGTCCAATAAAGTCGAGCCTCAGCTCAACCAGCTCGACCCCCTGTTCGGCAAGATGGTGGTATTCAGCGATCGTGTGTTTGTGTCGTGTTCTGCCAACGCTGACGCAAATCATGGGGGGCCGGTAGCAAGAGGAGGAGACTCGTTCGGAGAATAGCTGGCAAATCGGTGGAGCACACGATTCGACTCTCTCCTATAATAGCCAGAGCAAGCACAAATAATCGAGGGCTGATGCGAATCATCCCACTCGACCTTACCAACCCGACTCGTTAACCCGCACACACGTTTTTATCAACAGGAGCGTCATGAATAACAAGGCCGTCCCGTTTCCATTGCTTCATTCCAGCGGCAGCCGGGAACGAATCTGCAGGGGCAAATTTTGTTCGCTTGCTCTCTTTTTTTTGTTCGTCAGTTGGGGCACGGCAGCGGAACTGGCCGCTCAAGAACCAGCCCAACAGCCGATCCAAAAATCAACGGACCAAAATTCCCAGGCGAACACTGATCAAACCGCCGCCGATGTTTCTTCGCCAGGACAAGACGCCTGGCCCACCGATCGCGGTGATGCGGCCGCCACCGGCACGGCCCGTCAGCAATTGCCCGAGGATCTCGTCGAACTCTGGCGTTATCCAACCGGCCAACCGATTGAATCGACCGTGGTGGTACTCGCTGGACGCGTATTTGCCGGCGATGTGGAAGGGGGACTGCACGCCATCTCGCTGCGGAACGGTAGTCAACTCTGGAAACAAACGATCGAGTCGGGCTACTTGGCACCCCCGACGGCCAGCGACGAATTGGTCATGATTGGCGATTATGATGGAGTCGTGCATGCTTTCGACACGAAAACAGGAGCTCCCGGTTGGAAATATGAAACGAAGGGAGAAATCAGCGGCGCAGTTACCCTCGCAGGGGATATCGCCCTAGTCTCCTCCCAGGACGGCAACCTGTATGCTCTCGAGAAATTGACTGGCAAGGAGCTTTGGATTTACGAAACGGGCGATCAGATTCGTTGCCGCCCCACGGTCGCCGGGAATCGCACCTTCTTGGGCGGTTGTGATGGCAGCTTGCACAGCGTGCGGATCACCGACGGACAACCGGCAGCCGACCCCATTCCGCTCGACGGTCCTACCGGCAGCACCCCAGCGATCGTTGGCGTGAATGCTTACCTCCCCACTCACTCCGGAGCCGTAATGGCATTTGATTGGTCGACCGGCAAACAGTTATGGTCTTACCAAGACCCCGATCGACCGCAAGAGTTTCGCAACTCGGCCGCAGCCACCCCCGACCGCGTGATCGTGGCTAGCAAAAATCGCCAAGTAATCGCCTTGAATCCCAGCGACGGCAAGGTCCAATGGACAGTCCAACTCAAACGACGCGCCGACGCTTCACCCGTCGTGTCGGGAGACGATGTGTGGGTAACAGCAACCGACGGCAGAATCTATCGAATCGACGCCAACACTGGAAAAGAAAAATGGCAATATGAAATCCGCGGCTCCTTCATCGCCCCGCCAGCGATAGCCGAGCAACGCCTGTTAGTGGCCACCGACAAAGGCGTCATCGTCTGCTTCGGGGCCAAACCCTAGGCCCACCAATCGCAGACCAACAAAACTTTTTTCCGGCGGCAGTCGGAAAACCATTCATCGCTCACCCGAATCGTGCTTATGTCCACCGAAGCTGAAAAGACCGAAGTTGGCTCCTACTTTATTTCCAACTACCCTCCTTATTCCCAGTGGAACAAAGAGTCGCTTCCCGAAATCGAGCGGGCCTTGCATGCGCCACCCCGCGTCGATACGCCACTCGGCCTCTACCTGCACATTCCTTTCTGTCGCAAACGTTGTAAGTTCTGCTACTTCAAAGTCTTCACCGATGTAAACGCCAAAGAAATCCAACGCTACGTCGACGCCTTGGATCGTGAAATCCACCTGGTCAGCCAACTCGAAGTCATGGGAGATCGTCCCTTCCGCTTTGTCTATTTTGGTGGCGGCACTCCCTCCTATCTCAGCCCCAAACAATTGACTTCGCTAGCAACCAGGTTGCGCGGACACATTACTTGGGACGGGGCCGAAGAAGTCACCTTTGAATGCGAACCGGGTACACTCAGCGAAACAAAAGTCAAAGTGCTCCGCGAGGAACTAGGAGTTACTCGGCTCAGCCTGGGGATTGAAAACTTTAGTGATGCCATCCTCGAAGAAAATGGCCGTGCCCACCTGTCCAAACAAGTCTATAACGCGTGGGATTGGATCCGCACCGCTGAATTTCCCAATGTCAACATCGACTTGATCGCCGGCATGGTGGGAGAAACTTGGGAGAACTGGCGAGAAAACATTAAGAAGACGATCGACATGGCGCCCGAGAGCGTCACGATCTACCAAATGGAATTACCCTTCAATACCATTTACTCCAAAGACTTATTGGGCCGCCAAGTCGAAAGCCCGGTCGCCGATTGGCAAACCAAACGCGACTGGGTCGACTATGCCTTTACGGAAATGCAATCAGCCGGCTATTCCGTCTCCAGCGCTTATACCATGGTCAAAGATCCCAGCCGCGTTAATTTCTCCTATCGCGACAATCTCTGGCAAGGTGCCGACTTGTTAGCCACCGGCATCGCCAGCTTTGGACATGCTTCCGGCGTTCACTATCAAAATGTGCCGCACATGGAAGACTATCTCACGACGTTGGAAGCGGGTCGCTTGCCGCTGGGCCGCGCTTACCTCGCCACCGAGCACCAATCGTTGATCCGCGAAATGGTTCTGCTGCTGAAGCGGGGTTATCTGGAGTTCGATTATTTCCGTGATAAATTCGGCGTCGACCCGCTGCAACATTGGCAAAGTGTCTGGGACGAACACGCGGCAGCCGGACTGCTCAGTTACGACTCGAAACGGGTGGAATTGACACGCGATGGCCTGCTGCGTGCCGATTCACTGCTGCCCGCATTCTTTGAACCTGAACACCAAAACGTACGCTACACCTAATGGCGCAACTTCCTGAGCAGCTCAGCTTTATGATGGGTGAGTTTGAAGTGGAATTTCCCACCGACCGCCTCTACGCAACCAATCATATGTGGGCAATGCCCATCGACGAAGGCCGCTATCGCTTTGGGCTAACCGCCTATGCAGTGCGGCTCTTGCAAGATGTCTATTTCCTTGACTGGACGGTAGACGCTCCGGCACTTATTCAGCTGCGTCAACAAATTGGCTCGATCGAAAGCAAGAAAGCCGAATCCGATTTGTTTTCCCCCTGCGCAGGAAACCTGGTCGCGATCAATGATGAAGCCCTCGATGACCCCAGCGTGATCAACGTGGAACCTTATCAAGGAGGCTGGTTGTTAGAAATCGAAGCGGCGTCCCCTGAACTGCTCACACCGAATGATTACTTGTCCCATCTCGCCTCGGCATGGAAGGTTGCCGAGCGGACCATCAAGGGGCAAATTCGTTAGCCTTTATTCATCCAACGGCACTTGGCTGGGATGCATTAGATAACCAATCAAGTCGCGGATTTGCTGCGGGGTCAGATTATCCAACAAACCCTCCGGCATCGGCGACTGATCGGTCACGCGAGACTCTTCGATCGCGTCGAGATCGATCACTTGACGATCCGTTTGTGTTTGCATCTCCAATGTTTGTTCCAGGCGAGCAACAACCAAACCATTTAGAATTCGGCCATCGTCAAGCAGCAAAACGGTCATGCGAAAATCTTTCCCGACCACCGCGCTGGGGTCGATAATGTTTTCCAACAAGTAGTCCAAATTGTTGCGGTTCGAGCCTGTTAGATCGGGCCCAACTTGGACGCCGTCACCATATAAGCGATGGCATTGCTGACATGTCTTCTGAAATAGCCGCCGGCCAGCAGCCAAATCGGCGCTGGCTAACTCGCTGGATGTCAACTTCGACTTCCACTCGGCAATCTGCTGGGATTTTTCTTGCGATGTCTCCCGAGTGGCTCCCCAAACACGCGCGATCAAGCTGTCGAGCTGCTGGTCGTCTAGACTTCGTAACTGGCGAACATCGAAAGCGGTCAGATCGTTCGCGGGGATCTTCCCTTGCTCGATCGCCCGCAGCAGTCGGTTGGCCCAACTGACACGGCTGCACAGAATGCTGATGACCTTGGGCCGTTCAGGGCTGCGAAAGCGACGGTAATTATTGATAAACTGGTCTGCGATCTCCGGGTCGGCCTCGCCTGCTAAACCTTCCGCGGCCACCACATTCAACCGCGGATCGGCGAGCACTTTGAGGCATATTTCCTTCAGCCCCTCACCCCGATTGGCCACCAACGTTGCCAGCGCCGATCGCCGCAAACCTGGTTCGGCCGCGTTATCGAGCACGATTTTGCCCATCTCAGCGATCGCCCGTCCATCTCCGAACACCACGTTCAACTCCCGGACGATCCGCTGGCTCTCCTCATCACCACCATCCAAACGTCCCACCATTAAATCCCAGTTCTTCGGCTTAATCGCTCGTCGCCAACCCCTCAGTCCTTCGCTGATTCCGACCAATAAATTGCGTTGCACTTGTCGGTCTGGCTGGTCCACGATTCCGGCAACCACACTTTCCAGCGCGGTCTCATCTTCACTAATTCCTTCTGCCAAACGTCGAGTAATCAAACGTTGCGTGGTCGGCCAGCGGCAGACCAGGGCCAACCGCGCTAACGCTTGAGGATCTTGATCCGCCACGGGAATTAACCCATACCAAACCAACAGCGGCAAGTTATGATCCGACGCGTCCTCAGCATGCTGCACCAAGGGAGTGGCCAACTGCAGCCGTTCCGAAACGGGCAACCTTTGCAGCGTGGATGCCAATGTCAAACGCACCAGCCCCGACGGTTCATCGATGGCTAATTGACGAAGCGCTGCAAAGGTCTTTTGGTTGGACCAACCCTCTCGTGAACTAGTCGGCCCATTGGCTGGCCTCCCGTCGACTGGCAACCCGTTGGCTGGTTTGGCGTCCAGCGGCCCGTAACAGTCGTCGATCGGCATGTGTTCAGTTAACAACCGAATCGCCCATGCCCGCACATGTTCATTTTGGTGTGCTAGCTGCCGCAGCAAAAAGTCTTGATCGACTTGATTGATACAGCTGAGGGTGACCAAGGCTCGAAAAGCGATGGTTTGGTCATCGCTCTGCACCATTGCCAGCAACGCCTCCACCACTTCCCGAGGCAACTCCGCTTGCTCAGCCCGCTCGGCCAACACGAGCCGCGATTGGCGGGCAAACCAGTCGTTGGAGTGCGTTTGGTAGGCCACCAATTGTTGCGATGTTGCCTGATAAAGATTCGGCTGTTCAGCCGGTTCAGCGTGCTCGGCGCGATATGAAATTTGAAAGACGCGTCCGCTGGTACGATGCACCCCGGTGTGCTCATGACACTCGCCGGTATCACTCCAGTCAATCACAAAGACGCTGCCATCAGGCCCAGCCATCAGCTCCATGCCACGGAAAAATGGGTCTTGGCTAATTACAGGATCGGGAGCGTGGCTGGCCACGAAGCCACTGCCGCTGCGGTTAAGGATCTCACGATTGATGCGTTGGCCATGAATGTTTAAGGTCATCAACGAACCGCGATACTCGGCTGGCCATTGGTCGGCCAAATAAATCATTGTGCCACAATGGGCGTGCCCACCTCCATAAGCGTTAGCGACACCGTCTCGCGACTCATGCCAAGCACCCGTCGTATCAAAGTGCCAGTGATCGGCATGCATGTCGATCAATTCATAAGTCCGCGGATTCGGATCAAGGGTAAATGGTCGGTCAAAATGTGCCCCGGGAATCAAATGCCAAAGGTGTCCATTTACGGTGTTGATGAAAAAGCCTTCGCCAGTCGCGTCCCAATCGTGTCCCCATGGGTTCGTGGTTCCGTGCGTCAACACTTCGTAAGCGCCGGTGCTGGGGTGATAACGCCAAATGCCTCCTTCCAGCGCCGCGCGATGTTCATCCGCTGTCCCGGGGGGACCAATGCGTCCCGGGCACGATCCGCCACAACGTCCGTACAACCAGCCGTCTGGTCCGAACCGCAGACCGTTGGCGAAATTGTGATAGTTCTCCGGAGCAACCGTAAAACCATCCAAGACAACCTGCACGGCATTTGTATCGGGAACCAAGTCATGATCGGCATCGGGGATAAACAATAATTGCGGCGGACACATCAGCCACACCCCACCGCGTCCCACTTCGACGCTGGTCAGCATCTGCACGTTGTCAACAAACACGGTGCGGCGTTCCGCTTGACCATCTCCATCAGCATCCTCCAGCACGATAACCCGATCATTCAGCGACAGATCAAATCGCTCCGAACGATCGGAATAGGTGTAATTCTCAGCAATCCAAAGCCTTCCCCGCGCATCCCAAGTCATATCAATGGGGTTTTGCACCGTCGGTTCGGCGGCAAACAGATCAACATGAAAACCGTCTGGCACCCGCATCGTGGAGGCTGCCAAGTCTGCTTCAATTGGCTCGGCTGTCTCGTCGCGGTCATTATTGCGTGGCGTTGGAAACGCATCGTCAGCAGCCAACACGCCAGCCACGCTGCAGAGGACCACTAGCAACAGCGGCATCACATATCGCACCAGCAGCCAACCACCATCGGCTGACACGCCGCGCACGAAGGGGCATCTACGTGCAGGGCGCCTGGAGGCAGCCGACACAGGCTTTTGACGCGGCGTTTCATCTATGGCCAACTGCTTGGATAAAGTTTTCATATTGCTTTTTTCTATTGGTAAGACCCACACCATCGTTAGCCGTTTCGGCGCTAGCCGCGGTTCCCGTTAGCCGCAATGGCGCTAGCCGCGGTTCCCGTTAGCCGCAATGGCGCTAGCCGCGGTTCCCTTTTTGAACCGAACAACACTCGCCAACAAACGGTGGCTAGCGCCAAAACCGCTAACTTTTTGAACCGAACAACACTCGCCAACAAACGGAGGCTAGCGGCAAAAACCGCTAACTTTTTGAACCGAACAACACTCGCCAACAAACGGAGGCTAGCGCCAAAACCGCTAACTTTTTGAACCAAACAATACACGCCCAATAAAACGGAGGCTAGCGCCAAAACCGCTAACTTTTTGAACCGACCGACACGCGCCCAACAAACGGTGGCTAGCGTCAAAACCGCTAACCCGACTGTTCGCCGCGATCCCTCCGGTCCAATCAATCATCCCGGACAACATCATCATCCAATTAACTCTTTAATCACTTCACCACCGAATTGACTGAGCTGTTTATAACGTCCGCCATGAAAATAAGTTAGCTTATTATCATCCAGTCCCAATAGCCTCAACAACGTGACGTGCATATCGCGAACATGATGAACGCATTCTACCGCCTCCGCTCCAGTTTCATCAGTTGCTCCCACGGTGTGACCCGCCTTGACACCTCCACCAGCTAACCAAATCGTCATCGCCTGGGAATTATGATCGCGTCCATAAGCGGTGCCGCCCCGCACGCCGTTATCGGGCGAGCGCCCAAACTCCCCGCACCAGACCACTAAGGTTTCCTCCAACAATCCACGTTGCTTGAGATCTTTCAACAAGCCCGCGATCGGTTGATCGACTTGTGCGATTAAATTTCCGTGCGCCCGCTCGATGTAATCGTGGCTGTCCCAAGTTCCGGCGTAAAGTTGCACAAAGCGGACTCCCTGCTCAACCAATTTACGGGCCAGCAAGCACTTCCGCCCAAAGTCGGCGGTCGCTTCCTGATCAAGACCGTACATGGCTTGCGTGCGAGCATCTTCCCCCGCCAAATCCATCACCTCGGGAACCTGCGTCTGCATGCGAAAAGCCAGTTCATAATTGTTGATCCTGGTCGCCAATTCCGCATGCCCTGGATGCCGCTCCGCATGTCGCTGATTCAGCTCAACGAGCAGATCCAAATTAGCTCGCTGGTGCTGACGAGAAATCCCGGCTGGCGGCTTCAGGTCCAAAATCGGACTCCCCTGAGGACGCAGCGGAGTCGCCTGAAAGCTGGCAGGCAAATATCCGTTACTCCAATTGGCGCTACCACCCTGTGGATAGCTGATCTCCGGCAGCACGACAAAGCCAGGCAAATTCTGGTTCTCAGAACCAAGCCCATAAGTGACCCAGGATCCCAAGGCGGGATCGCCGCCAAAACGATTACCACAATTCATCTGATACATGGCGGTCGGATGATTGACGCTGTCGACTTGGCAACCTCGATAAAAGCAAATCTCATCAGCAACCCCCGCCAAATGCTTCCAGGGAGCACTCATCCACGCGCCACTCTCTCCATGCTGAGCAAATTTGAAGGGGCTGCGCACGAAATATCGCTGGCCACTTTCCATGGCTGATTTCTCTTGCCCGGAACGGCGAAATTCGCTCAGGTGCAGGCGCTCGAGCGACGGCT
>CAZHTX010000011.1:0-30178 GCA_964535475.1 uncultured Pirellulaceae bacterium | reverse complement strand
CTATCATCGCTTGGCCCAGCAGGGATACGCCGTGATCGCCTACGACCAGTGCGGGTTCGGCTTGCGACTGCTCGAAGGCACCAGTTTCTACGAGCGCTATCCTGGCTGGTCCCGCCTGGGACGAATGGTGCGGGACGCTCGCGCGGCAGTCAGCTTTGCCGTTGACGGAACAGGTACAGCCCAAGCGGAAATCCCGGAGCTGGATCCCGCTCGCGTGTTCTTGCTCGGCTATTCCGCGGGCGCGTTGACCGCGATGGTTACAGGCGCGCTGGATGATCGCTTGGCGGGGACGGCCCTGTTCTGCGGTTGGACTCCCCTCCGCCATCACGATAACCGCCGGCTCTGGCTCGATCACGCCTTGTTGCCGCGTCTGGGTTTATTTCGCGATCAACCGGCCGAAATTCCAATCGACTTTGACGAAGTGTTACAGCTGGTGTCTCGAAAGCCTTGCTTAGTAGTAACGCCGCAGCAAGATCGCTTCGCAGATCAAGAACACGTTGCCAAAATCCTCGGGCCGCTGCAAGCAGAAACCGATACGTTAACGTGGATCGCACCCGACACCTTTAATTGTTTTCAGGCCGAGCAGCACCAGCTCTTGCTCGACTGGTGCAACAAACGACTTGATGTCAGCAGCCGCTGAGGAACGATGGGAAAATAGATGTCGCCTTCGCTCCGGGAAAGCAGCTTTAGGTGCGCACCCCTTGAATGAAGGGTTCTTTTCAGATAGATTGCCGTAACTCAAAATTCGCACCAGCTCGCAAAGATGGGTGGTGGAGAACACCGCCCTGACGCGGTGTGGTCGTTGCTGGTTAGGTGCTCTCAGCTTTCTGGAGGTTCTCATGTCGATGTCCGAAGATCCCGTCAATCCTTACTCACCTTCAAGCATCATCGCTAAGGATGCGATAAGCCCCGTAGTGGCCCTTGGTTCCGAGAAGTCACTCAAACGCGTAGCGGATGGGCTCAATTTGGTGTATTGGGGGATCGCGATCATTCTGTTGTCGGTGATCGGCGGGATAGTCCTGGGCATGGTATTCGCGGCAGCGGGCGGCACTTTGGCTCTATTTATTCCGGCCGCACTGATCGGGTTGGGGGTGATTGCCGGCACAATTACCGGGCTCACGGGAAGGATTTTTTGCTTGGACGTTCCCGAAGAAACCAACGCGCGTTCGTTAATCTATGCCGCAGTGATTTGCGATGCGGTCGCGATCCTGGTTTCGATTGCGACATGGATCCCCAATGTGCCAGAATCAATTTCGTCGATCACAAACTTGCTTTCGCTCTTGGCAACTCTGCTATTCATCATCTTCCTGAAACGGATCGCGAAGTTCATTGGACGCTCGGAACTTGCCGATAGGGCGCAGTCCATCTTAACACTGGGAATCGTACTGGTCGCCTTGTCATTTGGGACCGCTTTACTTCTTTTCGTCGTCGGCCCCCTGGCGGGCCTACTCGGTTTCGTTGTTGTCGTGCTTGGGCTCGTCGTGTTCCTCCGTTACGTCAGGTTGGTTCTCGATCTCCGAAAAGCGATCTTGGAACCAACCCCATAAGTCAGCCTCGCCGTGGGTAGAACCTTTTCAGGGTCAGGCTTCGTCCTCGGTTTTAGGGCCGGTAACATTGGGAGAAGCTTGATGCTGATTTCATCTTTTGGGTCCTTCTCGGGTACCGCTCGTTCCTAAGTCAAAATGTCTTGAACGACACGACCGTGAACATCAGTCAGCCGAAAATCACGGCCTTGAAAACGGTAAGTGAGTTGTTCATGATTAATCCCCAAGCAATGCAGCAGCGTGGCATGGAAATCATGAACATGCACGGGATTTTCTGTGATGTTGTAACAGTATTCGTCGGTTGCCCCGTAGCTGATGCCCGGCTTGACGCCACCCCCGGCCATCCAAATGGTAAAACATCGCGGATGATGATCGCGGCCAAACGTATCGGGATTGCCCTGTGAATAAACGGTGCGGCCAAACTCGCCCGCCCAGATCACCAGCGTTTCGTCGAGCATTCCTCGGGTCTTCAAGTCACGGACCAAGGCGGCGGAACCTTGATCAGTTTCTTTGGCTAAGGTTGGCAAGTATTTTTGCACGTTGCTGTGATGATCCCAGCCGCGATGGAAAATCTGAATGAACCGCACGCCACGCTCGGCTAACCGGCGAGCCAGCAAGCAATTGGCGGCGTGTGAGCCTGGTTGTTTGGCTTCCTCGCCATACAGTTCAAACGTACTGGCTGGCTCGGCTGAATATCGGCCAATTCGGGCACCGACGTTTGCATTCGATAAGCCAATTCGTATTGAGCGATCCGCGAAGCAATTTCGGGGTCGCCAATTTCCGCTTCACGCATCCGATTGAGCTTGGCCAGACGGTCAAGCATCGCCCGCCGATCAGCCGAAGAGCGTCCCGTCGGATCGTTTAAATACAGCACGGGATCACCCTGGCTGCGAAATTTCACTCCCTGGTATTTTGATGGTAGAAAACCGCTGCCCCACAACCGGTCATACAAGGGCTGAGCTTGATGAAAAGTGTTCTTAGTCAGCAACACAACAAAGGAGGGCAGGTCTTGCGTTTCGCTGCTTAACCCGTAACTTAACCAAGCCCCAATGCTGGGCCGTCCAGGTTGTTGATGGCCCGTCTGAAAAAAGGTAATCGCGGGATCATGGTTGATGGCCTCAGTATGCATCGATTTGATCACGCAGATATCATCAACCACGGTCGACATATGGGGCAGCAGTTCACTGAGCCATGTTCCCGATTCGCCGTGCTGTTGAAACTTCCACGGTGATTGAACCACTGTAAAATTTTTCTGTCCGGCTGTCATGCCAGTTAACCGCTGGCCCTGGCGAACGCTCTCCGGCAATTCGGTACGATCGAGCTTAGCCAGTGACGGCTTATAATCGTACAGATCCATCTGCGACGGCGCGCCCGACTGCAACAAATAGATCACCCGTTTTGCTTTGGGAGCAATTTTAGCCAGTTCCGCCGGGACAGCTACATTGGGCTCGGCTTGTGCGCCGGAATTCATCAGCGAGGCTAATGCCGCGACGCCGATCCCCGTGCTGCCGCGAGCGAAAAAATGCCTGCGCGTTTGCAGCAGCTGAGATTCTTCGATGAGCTGGTTCATAGTTTACTTTGCTGGGTGTTTTATCAATCGAGTGGTCAACGGTGCGGCAGGTAGAACGAGGTCAGTTCGATCACGACCATCGTCAATTCCTCAGCCCTTCGTAATCGACTCATTCAGGTTTAGATACAAACTGGCAATACTCGCAAACGCGGCCAGTTTCGCAGGGTCTAATGATTCATCAAAACCAGATTCCCCCACCTGCAGCATCCTGAGGGCGGCATCGGGTGATGCGGCAAACTTGCGATACTCGGTATGAAACGCCGCAGTGATTTCTTCCGCTTCGGCAACTGTCGGCCGGCGAGCTGTTACCAAGCGAAAGCCAAACTCCAGTTTGTCATGCAACTCGGCGGATTCATGTTTCATCATCCGCTCTCCAAGTTGTCGGGCAGCTTCCACGAACTGCGGACTATTCAGCAGCACCAAAGCCTGCGACGGGGTGTTGGTACGCGAGCGACGAACGGTACAGAACTCCCGCTCCGGTGCGTCCAAAATCTTAAGCATTGGGGAAGGCACCGTGCGCTTCCAAAAAGTGTATAGACTGCGACGATACAGATCATCGCCGCTTCCTTGCGGATACTCCTTGGAATAACCTGGCCGATTATTGAGCTCCAGCCAAATGCCTGCGGGCTGATACGGGTAAACACTCTTCCCGCCCAGGCGATCGACCATTAAGCCGCTGGCCGATAACGCGGCATCTCGAATCTCTTCAGCGTCGAGCCGCATGCGGGGACCACGCATCAACCAGCGATTTTCAGGATCTTCCGCGTACGCCGTCGCCCCGGCCGCTGAGCTCTGTCGATACGTCGCCGATGTCAACATCAACCGCTGAATGTGCTTGACATTCCAGCCGCTGTCGACAAACTCACTCGCCAGCCAGTCCAGCAATTGCGGATGACTCGGTAACTCACCTTGGATTCCAAAGTCTTCAGAGGTCTTCACCAAACCGACGCCAAACAATCGCTGCCAATGGCGATTCACCGCCACGCGTGCTGTTAGCGGATGCTCGGGAGTGGTTAACCATTTGGCAAACCCGAGTCGATTGGCTCCAGCACCCGAGGGCATCGGCGGTAACACTGCGGGAACATTCCCGGAGACCTCTTCCTCGGGCTCGTTATACTGTCCACGATTGAGCACGTGCGTGGAGCGAATTTGTGGCTGATCCCGCATGATCATGGTCGCCGGAAACAATGTTTTGATTTGCTGCTCAATGGCCACCAGCCGTTGCTTGAGTGCTTCTCGCGGGTCGTGGTGAGCAAGAAAATAGGCTGTTAATTGCTCCGCTTCCTCCGCCGATCGACCAGACTGTGGGGTCATCGCAATTTTGCGAATCAAGCTCGGTATACCCTCAAAACTTAAATCCCCTTCCGGATCCGAAGTCACGGCCAACCGCGGGCGTCCTATCCCATGCGTGGCGAAACCCGCTTCATGTCGCAGACGAAATCGCAGCACCGTTCCACCCTCGAACCCGAACGGTTGATCCGCCACAAAGATGGCTGTCGCGGGTTCTTTGCGTGTTGGACCATCGACCGCCCAGCCGCTGGTCGCGTTACCATCGATGGCCCGCGCGACTTCGTAATTCTTTTGTTGATAGTCGGCGATCGCTTTCACAAACTTCACCGTTTGCGTCTTTGTATCATCAACTCGCGAGACCGCTATTAACTCAAACTCGGTGAGCACAAAATTTGAATTGCTGTGACGCCCGGGACCACCTCCTGGCAGCGAATTGTGAGTCAATGCTTCCAGGCGGACCGCTGTCATTCCAATGTGGTTGGTCGTTGCCGCTATTTCATAGATGTCATGCCGGGGATTCGCTCCGCCAATCAGAATGGATTGATCCTCCAATTTCTCCATTTTGGAACCACTGGATGACTTCATTGTCTCGGGAACGATAACATCCCAGCCACTCGCTGAGGTTTTCGCCAGTCCGTTGATCCAACGGTCGAGAGCCGGTTCGATGTCGACGGAATTTTCAAGCTCCGACCGCACCTCTTTCAGTTGCGATTCCAGCTTCTCCAATTGCTCGTGCCCGAGTGGCGAGGCAATGCGCTCGCTGGGCGTAAAGCCCCTCATGCCACGCTCGGGGACTTGGTTAAAGAACGCATACAACTGGTAGAATTCGCGCTGAGAAATCGGATCGTATTTATGATCGTGGCAGCGAGCACAACCGACGGTCAGCCCCAACCAAACGCTGGCCGTGGTGTTCAAGCGATCCATGACGTACTCAGTACGGTACTCCTCATCGATGATACCGCCTTCGATCGTGATGCCATGGTTGCGGTTGAAGCCTGTTGCCAATCGCTGCTGCGGTGTCGCCTGCGGAATTAAATCACCAGCCAATTGTTCCCGCGTGAATTGATCGAATGGCATGTTGTCGTTGTAAGCAGCAATCACCCAATCACGCCAGACCCATTGCTCGCGTTCCGTATCGTATTGATACCCATTGCTATCGGCGTAGCGAGCTAGGTCGAGCCAATGCCGCGCCAGATGCTCGCCATAAGCGGGCGAGGCAAAATAGTAATCGACCATTTTCTCATAAGCGTCGGTCGAAGGGTCCGCTAAGAAGGAATCGACCTCCGCGATTGTCGGCGGGAGCCCCGTCAGGTCAAACGCCACTCGTCGAATTAGGGTTTCGCGAGTCGCTTCCGCTTGCGGGGTTAAGCCAAGCCGATTTCCAGCTGCCTCAACAAAATGATCGATTGGGTTTTTGGCCCAGCCAGTCCCGCTGGCATTTGGGATCGTTGGCTCGGCAACAGGCACAAATGCCCAGTGCGGCTGATACTCGGCACCCTGTTCGATCCAAGCACGCAAGGTGGCAATCTGTTGCTCGCTCAAAGCCTTCGGTCCCTCCACCGGTGGCATGCGGACATCGGGGTCACTCGAGGTCACCCGCTTCAGCAACTCGCTGACGCTGAAATCACCCGGCACAATTGCCCGTGCCCCCGAATCGCTCTCGCCGATCGCCACATCACGCACGTCCAGGCGCAGCCCGGCTTCCCGAGTCGCCGAATCGGGGCCATGGCAGGTAAAGCAATGATTTGACAGGATCGGCCGCACGTCGCGGTTGAATTCAATCCCATCACCAAGCACCGGTCTCGTCAGCAGTACGGCGAGCACCGCCAAAAGTCGTGTGGTAACGGAGGCAATTTGATCAGTCATGAGTAGACACAAGCGAAGAAAGCGGCAGGTAGGGGCTACAAAGGCCAAGGAATAAGCGCGTCGCCTAACTCCCCGTTCCACTGTTTGATTGTTTGCGCAAGTCTCATTTCCAACTGGCGGCAAACCCAATGAAGCCAATAACTAGTGTAGCGGAAAAACCGCCAATCGCCAGCAACAGCGCGCAGCCCCCCGGTGTCGGTAAACCATTCCTGGCGATTCGGCCCGCTCTTGATTCGTACCCAACCTTCCGCTTCAACCGACGCTTTTGGTTCGTCCAGTAGCGGAATGGTTTCATCGCCTTGGTAATTCCAAGGTCACGTTTCAATTTCTTCTTTGCCTTGGTCACCCCTAACATCGTCTTCAGCGAAGGGCGTCGGTGCCGAAATAATTTCATCATCTGGCCTTTCACAGCGGTAAAAAAACGAATCGCTGGCCGCGCCGATTTCGATGGTTGGCGAGCCTTCTTAAGGCAACTCGATAGCCAAATTGCTCTAAGAATCTATCCGAAAACCCAAAAGAACCGCCGGCTAGCGCCAAAGCGGCTAATGGTTTTCGGATAGGCTCGAAATAGGCTTGCTATGACGGATTCCGTCGAAGAACCGCCGGATTACCCTCGAAACAGCAGCTGTGCAAAGTGGTACAGATTATTTCGCCAGTGGTTGGCGTCGTGTCCGTAGCTGTCGACGTTCCAAACGTGTGGCATATCGTTTTTTTGCAGGTGCCGTTGTAGACGTTGACTAATGTAAATCAGCCCATCTTTGTTTCCGCAAGACAGCCATAGCAACTTAATCTGCTCTTTGGCGCGGCTCGGTTCCGGCAGCAATTCCTCAGACGCCTTTGTATTAGGAGCAGAGGAGAATCCGCCAATCCAGGCGAAAGTGTCGAGATGACTTAGGCCAAAGTTCAGCGACTGGCCGCCTCCCATCGAAAGCCCGGCGATCGCGCGGTGTTCGCGATTCGTTTGGACCGCATAGCGAGACTCGATGGTGGGGATTACATCCTTCAAGAGATCATCTTCGAACGCCGCGAAGGCTGGAGCCGAAGCAAACACGTTACCTTCCGCGCGGTCATTTTTCTGAGCACGACCGTTTGGCATTACGACGATCATGGGGACCATTTTTTGGTCCGCGATAAGATTATCAAACAGCACATCGGGCGTCGCGAATCGTTGCCACTCGGTTTCGTCACCACCGATTCCGTGCAGCAAATACAGCACTGGGTATTTCTCTGCGGACGAATAACCTGGTGGCGTGTAAACATTCATCTTCCGCGTTGTGCCGACGGACTTTGAATCGTACTCGATCATCTCGAGTTTACCGCGTTCGATTCCAGCTCGTTCCTCGGTGATGCTGGCGGCCGGATCAGGGTATTTTTGCGTGTCTTCCGGCCCCAGTTCGATCGGCCGCCCAAAAGCACCGCCGCGTCGCCGCTGTGGTGGTTGTTCGCCGTTGGGGGGAGCGTTCTGCGCCCAGGCGTCGGTGGCCAGTAAACAGGTAACCATGACAATTGTAAGATTTCTCATCCGGATTCTCGATTTCAATTAGAAAAGGGCACTGAAGTAGCTTTTCGCCCCGAATCGCTATGAGCAGTAGCCACGCGCGGATAACTCGCCCTGCTTGATCGCGTCTTGTTGCGCAACGCCTAGGAAAGCGAATTCACGAAAGGTCACTGAGTATACCTTGCCTGCGCGTCGGCGGCTGCTTCTGCGACGCGGCGGCCGAGCTGATCAAAGTCGCTGTCCAAAATGCGGCTCGACGGACCGGCAATCGTGATCGCCCCGACCGGCGAACCTCCGCGATCAAGAATCGGGGCGGCCACGCAACGAATACCTTCCAACCCCTCAGCGATATCAATCGCGTAACCCTTGGCAATAATCTTTTCAAGCTCAGCGCGAAACGCCTCCCGGGTCGTGATCGTGGTGTCGGTGAAGCGTTTGAACCGCAACCGCACGATCAACTCCTCACGCTCCTCACGCGGAAGAAATGCCACCATGGCTTTGCCTGGTGCCGAACTATAGCAGGGGCAACGCGCGCCGAGATCCACCGAATACTTAAATGGATGCGTGGCCAGCAATTGTTCAATGATCACAATGTCTCGATCGACCAAACAGCATAACTGGGTTGTCTCTCCGGTCAGCTTGCGAATCCCACGCATCGCTGGCAAAGCCGACTCGACCAAGCCGCGATCGTGCCCGTGAGGCTGTCCGAGTCGCAGTAACTGATTCGTTAACGTGAACCGCTTGGTGGCAGGATCACGTGCTAAGTACCCCATCTCCGTCAGAGCACTAACGATGCGAAAGACCGAAGCGGAGGGAAAGCCAAGACGCTCTGATAACTCAGTCAGCGTGGCGCTCCGCTGGTTAGCGGCCAAATACTCCAACACGGCCATCCCCCGCTGCAAATTGGGAACCCCCGCGGCCTGCGCTCGAGTCTCACTTCTGGGCATCAATCACCTCAATAAATTTTTGCCAGCGGCTATTTCATACTTGAAATCGATTTCAAATATGAATATACTCAGACCATCCCACCACGTCAACGCACCGCCGCAATGGATGGAGCTGGCACCATGCCGCTGATTCAGCAACTCGTCTTTCTCCTCTTCGCGTTCGTATCTTCCTTCGCAATTGCCGAGGAACGTCCTGATCGGATCATTGCCGACTTCGAAGCGGCCTCTTACGGAGATTGGCAAACCACCGGAGATGCCTTCGGAGATGCACCCGCGCAGGGCACGCTCGACGATCAACAGGCCGTCACGGGCTTCGCCGGCTCAGGCTTGGTGAACTCGTTTCGCAACGGAGATGCCTCCACCGGCACATTGACCTCTTCGGAGATTACGCTCGACCGCAAGTATCTCGTGTTTCTCATCGGTGGCGGCAGCCACGCCGAGACCTGTTTGCAGCTGATCATTGAGGGCGATGTGATCGCCAGCACTTCAGGAATGAATGACGAGCGGCTTTCGTTGAGTTCTTTTGATCTAACGAATTATCAAGGCCAGCGGGCGAGCCTCCGCATTTTGGACAACGAGCGCGGCGACTGGGGGCATGTAAACGTCGACCAGATCGTGCTTTCCGACAGCAAACCTTTAGTTCCCTCTTATCAACTGCGGACGCGGGAATTCACCGTCGCTGACCGTTATCTTGTCATACCAGTTGAAAATGGGGCGCGGGAAACGGAACTGCGAATGAGCGTCGCTGGTGAACCAATCCGTAAATACAATGTTGAGCTTGCCACCGCCGAGCAGTTTGTGGACTTTTACGCTTATTTTACGATCGGTTCCCATGCGGGCCAGCCCGCGGAGATTAGCGTCGCGGCCGCTACGGAAGATGGTTTCTCGCTGATCCAACAAGCCAATGAGGTGCCAGGATTCGAGGATCTTTATGACGAACCGTTGCGACCACAATTTCACTTCTCGCAAAAAGTGGGCTGGAACAATGATCCCAACGGCATGGTCTACCTCGACGGCGAATGGCATTTGTATTTCCAGCATAACCCCGTGGGCTGGAAATGGGGAAACATGACTTGGGGCCATGCAGTTAGCAAAGATCTTATTCATTGGGAACAGCTGCCGAACGTGTTGTTTCCCCGCACGATGGCCAAAGGTGCCTGCTTTTCTGGCGGAGCGACGATCGACAGCATGAATACGGCCGGTTGGAAGACTGGCGAGAATGAAGTGTTGGTCGCTTTCTTCACCGACACCGAGCTGGGCGAATGTATCGCGTACAGCAATGATCAGGGGCGAACTTTCACCCTCTACGAGGGCAATCCGATCATCGAGCACCAGGGACGCGATCCGAAAGTCATCTGGTACGCGTATCAAGCGGACGATACACCACTGAATGCCGAGGCTCAAAGGCTCGGAGGCCACTGGGTGTTGTTCGTTTACAATGAGGATCCGGGGCTCGAACAGAACACCGCTTTCTATACCTCGCTGAACCTCAAAGACTGGACGCTGCAGAGTCGACTCGAGGGCTTCTTCGAGTGCCCGGAGTTGTTTGAGTTACCGGTCGACGGCGATCCCGAAAAGACACGCTGGGTGACCTTTGCCGCCGACGCCAAGTACGTCATTGGCGATTTTGACGGCCGTAAATTTACCCCCGCTCACGACGGCAAACATCAACTCCATTACGGCGAATACTACGCTTCGCAAACATTCGAGAACGCGCCTGACAAACGGCGAATCCAAATCGGTTGGGCACGGCTGAACATGCCCGACATGCCCTTTAACCAGGCGTTCAGCTTTCCGCACGCATTGAACCTGCGGACAACCCCAGATGGCATTCGCATGGCAGCCCAGCCCATTGAAGAGCTTGAAAAACTGCACGCCAAAAAACACGCAGCCGAGCCTCAGTTGATCACCCCCGATCGGCCCGTCAGCCTGGATGTGGAGGGTGCAACTTTCGAAATTCGAGCCACCTTCGAAGTTGGTGCCGCCAAACAGTTAGGCATCAACGTGGCTGGCAATGCGATCGAGTACAATGCCCTCAATAGCGAACTAAACGGCGCTGCCTTGGAGCCTGTTGACGGAATGATCAGATTGCAGATCCTCGTCGATCGTCCGATGATAGAAATTTGTGGGAATGATGGCGAGGTATTTATCACCGCTGACCGCAGCGATTTAGGAAACGTACAAAACGTCAACGCCTTCGTTCGTGACGGTGCGGCTCGATTAATCGAATTCGAGGTGTTCGAACTGAAATCTATTTGGCCTTAAGCATCACCAATCTCACACCCCCAACTCTATCGATTCCGTGAGTCCCCCGATGACACGCAAACTGACCGCAATCTTAAGTCTGACACTTGCCGCGCTCGCCGCATTACCCGGATGTAGCAATACGGAACCGGCTGGCGACAGCAGTTCAGAACCAACTCCAGAAGCAACCGTTGAGGGTGCCCCGGATTATCGCGGCACGATTGGGTTCAGCGCCCTAACGTTGACCAATCCATTCTTTAAAGTCGTTGCCGACAACATGGAAGCCGAGGCGGAAAAACATGGTTACGAAATGATTTTGGTATCGGGCGAACGCGATGTGAACAAGCAGGCGGACCAGATTGATGATTTCATTGTGAAAGGAGTCAGCGCGATCGTAATCAACCCCTGTGATTCGCAATCGATCGGCCCGGCAATCAAGAAAGCCAACGATGCGGGCATCCCCGTGTTCACCAATGACATTAAGTACGATGGTGATGTCGGCAAGGTAGTCTGTCACGTCGCCACTGATAATTATCAAGGAGGAAAACTAGCCGGTCAGGCGATGGTTCAACTGCTTGGCGAGTCGGGCGGCAAGGTTGCCATTGTGCACTTTCCGCAAGTCGAATCTTGCCAGCTGCGCGTCAAGGGATTTCGGGAAATCGTCGACGGGCATAACGCGTCGACGACCAATGGTAAGATTGATATTGTCGCCACACTCGATGGCGGTGGCGTTCGCGACGAGGGTTATAAAGCCGCAAAGGACGCCATGGAATCCAATCCTGAGTTGGCCGCCATCTTTGCCATCAATGATCCATCAGCGCTGGGGGCTCGCGCCGCTCTCGAAGCGGCCGGCAAGGCTGACCAAGTGAAAATCATCGGCTTTGACGGACAAAAAATTGGCAAACAGGCAATTCTCGAAGGAAAAATTGTCTGTGATCCAATCCAATTCCCTGACCGTATCGGCAAGAAAACTGTGGAGATGATCATCAAGCACTTCGAGGGCGAGGAGGTTCCCGCGGAAGTCCTGATTCCATCCGAGCTTTACTATCAGGAAGACGCGCAGAACGATCCGACTCTGACCGAAGGCAGCTAGCCCAGTCATGCTCAGCAGCCAGCCACCGCCGGCCCCCGTCAGCAAATCTGCTGTCCCGCTGCTCAGCATGCGCGGGATCGATAAAAAGTTTCCCGGCGTACACGCGCTTCGCGGGATCGACTTGACGCTGTACCCGGGTGAAGTGCTTGCCCTGCTCGGCGAGAACGGAGCCGGTAAAAGCACGCTCATTAAAGTCCTTGGCGGCGCTCATCGGCCCGACTCGGGGACCATTGAGATCGATGGACAACCAGTTGAGATCGGCTCACCGAATCACGCGATGCGAGTTGGTATCGGCGTGATCTATCAAGAGTTCAATCTGATTCCAGCCTTGTCCGCATGGGAAAACATCTTTCTCGGACGGGAGCGTACACTTTGTGGTTTTATTCGCCAGGCTGAAGAGCGGCGTCGGGCGCAGGAGTTGTTCGATCGAATCGGTGTCCGCGTGCCGATCGACACCCCTTGCGAGCAATTGTCAATCGCCCAACAGCAGATTGTCGAAATCGCCAAAGCGCTTAGCCAACAGGTGCGAATCCTTGTCATGGACGAACCGTCAGCCGCGCTGACTCCCAGCGAAGTCGAACGGCTATTTGACATTATTCGCGATCTCCGCTCACAGGGAATCGGTGTCATTTATATCAGTCATCGTCTTGACGAAATCTTTGAGATTGCCGACCGAGTCACAGTGATGCGAGACGGCGAACACGTCGGGACTGAGTCAATTGATGAACTAACCCGTCAGCGGATGATCGAGTTGATGGTCGGTCGGCAAATCGAGAATGAGTTTCCCAAACAGCAGCACAAAATTGGCGAGCCGCGATTGGTCGTTCGCAACTTAAAGCGCGGTAACGCCGTGAACGATGTTTCGTTTGAGGTTCGACGCGGCGAAGTGTTGGGGATCACCGGACTCGTGGGCGCGGGTCGCACTGAAATGGCCCGCTTGATCTTTGGTGCCGATCGCCCAGACTCCGGCACGGTTCAACTGGACGGCAAAACGCTTGTCATTCGACATCCACGCGGAGCCATCAAGGCGGGCATTTGCCTGCTCACCGAGGATCGCAAGGCCCAAGGCTTGGTGTTGGGGATGAGCGTCAGAGAGAACTTTGGCTTACCCAACTTGCCGCAGCTGACCAAAGCGGGATTCGTTCACTTTCGTGCCGAGCGTGAGGCGTTCGCCGGCTATGTGGACTCCCTGCGTATTAAGATTCCCAATCAAGAGCAACTCGCTAAAAACCTCTCGGGCGGCAATCAACAGAAAGTGGTCCTGGCCAAGTGGCTGCAGCGTAACGCCGAGGTCATTATCTTCGATGAGCCCACGCGAGGAATCGATGTTGGAGCCAAGTATGAGATTTATTTGCTGATTAACGAACTGGCGAACGCTGGTAAATCGATCATCATGATCAGCTCTGAATTGCCGGAGGTGCTGGGCATGAGCGATCGCATCCTGGTAATGCACGAGGGACGGGCGACTGGCATTATTGACGAAGTGAAGTCCGCCACGCAGGAACACATTATGACAATCGCTATCGGATGATCTGCACATGAAAGTTCCATCCTCAACGAACGCGCATTCGGCCTGGAGTCGATTCATCAGCGATTACGGCATGATCTTTGTGTTGCTGCTGTTGATCGCGTTGTTTAGCGCGCTCACGATCGCTGAACAGAACCCGACGGGTGTGGATGCTGGACGGCAAGTGGCCACCCGGATCGTCGACCGCTACGGCGATTCGGCAGGCGTCATGATCGTGACTCGCGACACGGCCGATGATCGCGTGTTTGCCAAAGCTATCGAAGACCGGCTCGCCGACCTTGGGCCGACCGTGCTGGCGACCGTGCACGGTTCTCCGGCGGACGCCCGCCAAGCGATAGAGCGGATCCTCGCTGGCAACGAATCAATCGATGCAGTAGCTGCTAACAGTGCCACCAGCAACTGGGTGATCTATGAACGATTCAACGAAGTTGGGCGGGATAAACTGGTTATTCCCGAACCCTACACTTGGCCAAACTTTCTCAAATTGACCAACCTCTTGGGAGTGGCTAATCAGACGGCAATTTACGCTATTATTGCGATTGGTATGACGATGGTGATCATCACCGCGGGTATTGATCTGTCGGTCGGTTCCCTGGTGGCTTTGGCGGCCGTTTCCGGTGCGCTAGTGCTGCGAGATTTCGGAGACGGTGCTGCTTCCGGAGTTGGCATGATGTTAGTCGGGATGGCAGTGGGAGTTGGCATCTGCGGGCTTGCCGGCCTGTTCAACGGAGCAATGGTTACTTTTTTTCGGTTGCCGTCGTTTATTGTTACGCTGGGCATGATGTTGATGGCCAGCGGTTTGGCTTATCGGCTCTCCGCGGGCGCTTCGATTCCCCAGCTACCCGATTCGTTTTTCTGGATCGGCGGTGGTGAAATGCTGGGTCTCCCCAACCC
This sequence comes from uncultured Pirellulaceae bacterium, assembly GCA_964535475.1. Classification (GTDB taxonomy): domain Bacteria; phylum Planctomycetota; class Planctomycetia; order Pirellulales; family Pirellulaceae; genus Laterigemmans. The sequence goes on along the minus strand of CAZHTX010000011.1, from coordinate 15,704 downwards.
TGTGTGGTTGATGACAGGGTTATATGTCATCGCCCACATCGTTATGACACGAACAGCCTTCGGTCGTTATGTCTACGCCATTGGCGGCAACGCGGAAGCAGCCCGGTTGTCAGGTGTTCCGGTCGCACGCGTGCTCTTGATCGTCTACATGCTGAGCGGCATTTTGGCCGGACTTGGTGGTATCGTTTTGGCCTCCAAGCTGCAAGCTGGTGATCCCAAGTTTGGGTTAATGTATGAGTTGGAAGTGATTGCTGCAGTCGTCGTGGGCGGAACGTCATTATTGGGTGGATCGGGAAAGATTTTGGGCACCCTGATTGGGGCCTTCATTATCGCGGTGATCAAAAACGGTATGAATTTGACCGACGTCGACCCATTCAACCAAAAGATCGTGCTGGGGGCCGTTTTGCTTTCAGCCGTGCTGATCGACACGCTCAAACGCCAAGGAAAAACTTAAAGGTCAGTAGAGTAGGCTCGAAGCCTGTATAACTATTCAAAAAAAATCGTTTTGTAAGAACACTAACTTTATAAGATTTACAGGCTGGAAACCTACTCCACTACAGGCTGGAGGCCTATTCCACTCCCCCGTCTCGTAACGAAATGGAAGACATGAAATTACGCCCCCCGCATCTTACATCATTCGCACTCCTAGCTGCTATTCTGTGCACGACTTTCGCGATAGCCGAAGAACTGGAAGTTGAGCCTGCAATCGACAAGACTCTCGTTGTTTGGACCGCCCCAACGAACCTCAGCCAGCGGGGTGGCAGCGCCCTAACACTCCAAAGTGCCGACCGTTTCGACGGCATTGTGCTGGGAGAGCGACTTAGTCGCAAATGGATGCCTGGTTCCAACAATTTTGAGCGCACCGCAGCCCACCAGATTAATTGGCCCAGCGAGACCGCCGGCCCGGAGACCTTGGTGCAAATCGCGATCGTTTACACGCCTGATCGGATTCGAATGTACCGCAATGGCGATTCTTATGCCGACTATCCCGCGCAGAATATCGACCTGATCAACATCGATAATCACATCGCCGTTTTTGGGTTGCGGCACGTCGGTGCGGGGACGGGCACTAACTTTAACGGTTCGATCGAAGATGCCCGCATTTTCGACCGGGCATTGGCCGCTGAGCAACTCAAGTCGCTCGAGCCAAACCTCGCATCGGAGCTGAAACCGGTAGCGTGGTGGGATTTTGAAAACGGCAAGGTGGAGGATAAGGCTGGTCGATTTTCACATGCGGTGCTTAGGGACGGTGCGAAAGTGGAAGATGGCCGACTGATATTGGACGGCGCCGCCTTTGTGGTAGCCGCTCGCAGCGAACAAGATGCCAAACAAGCTGCTGCCGAAGTGAACCCAAGAGCACCCACGCCTCCTTACCAACCAGAAACGCCCGCGTGGCCCCAGAATCCGCCAGGGAACTGGTTGACTTTTCACCTAGCCCACCCGGGGCCCGGGCCGGCAATTCCCGGCGATCCCAATTGCATTCTCGACATCGATGGAAAAGTCCACTTCCACTATATCTATCGCAATGATTTCGGTTTTAGCTTTGCTCATTTGACGAGCGACGACATGGTCTACTGGAACTGGGAAACAACCATGCTCACTCCGCCAAACACGGGACATGGGATGTTTTCGGGAACCGGCTTTTTTACCAAAGAGGGAACGCCGGCGATTGTCTATCACGGCGAGGGCTCAGGTCGAAACTGGATTCAGTTCGCTGAAAACGAACAGCTCAGCCAATGGTCCGCACCTTTGGCGATTGTGCCCAAAAAAGCAGATGGCAGCGAGCCGGAAATCCGCCACTGGGATCCCGACCTGTGGATTCGTGGTGACAAATATTACGCCTTGTCGGGCGGTAGAAATCCACAGCTGATGAGTTCGCACGATTTGCAGAATTGGCTCTACTTGGGCGATTTGCTGCATGAGGATTATCCCGGGTATTTAGGGATTCCGCGTGACGAAGATATCTCCTGCGCCAATTTCTTCCGTGTTGCCGACCAGTGGATGCTGCTGTGTATCAGTCATGGTCTTGGCTGCCGATATTACTTGGGTGATTTTAAAGACGAAAAGTTTTTACCCAAGTCCCATGCGATGATGAGTTTTGGTGGCAACCAGTTTTTTGCGCCCGAGTCGATGCTGACAGCGGATGGTCGCCGCGTCATGTGGGCCTGGATCATGAACCTGCCAATCGAACCCACGGGAGTGCAGAGTTTACCTCGCGAGCTCGAGTTGCCCGCCGATGGGGTGCTGAGGATTCGACCGCTGCGGGAACTGGCTAAACTGCGATTCGATCAGAAAACCTGGCACGACGTGAAAATCGCCGATGGTACCGAGTTTCCACTTGAAGACTTGACAGGTGACGCGGTCGAACTGGAAGTTACTTTCGCGGCCCCGGTCCCCGAAAACGTCGGCCTATACCTACTGGGCGACGATGAGGGTCAAGACGCGATGAGAATTGTGGCTGGCTCTGGCCGCGAGGGCCTGAGAGTTGGCGAACCCGATGCACCATTTAAGCTTAAGGATGGTGAGGATTTGACGCTGAGGGTCTTTATCGACAAAAACTTTGTCGAGGTTTTTGCCAATGACCGTCAAGCCGTTGTCAACGCTCACAAAATCCGCCCCAACCCGAACGTCCGTTTATTCACCAGCGGTGGTGACGCGGTCGTCAAGTCGATCAAAGCCTGGAAGTTACGTTCGATCTATAATTCGGCGACGGCACGCTGATCAGGTCCCTGACCTCAATAATAGGTGTGACAATAGTATGAGAATCTTCCTGCTAATGATCGTTGCGCTGGCCGCGCATCAAAACTTCGCGAGGGCACAAACCGTGCGCGTGCTCGTCTGGGACGAGCAACAGGATAGGCAAGCGGAAGCTTATGAGAATTTCCTCGGCAACGAAATCGCCGCTCGACTTGATGGGGCTACGGATGACTTTGTAATCCGCTCAGTCAATCAGAACGGTTCTGAGCAAGGGCTGAAGGATGAAGATTTGGACTGGGCCGATGTCATGATCTGGTGGGGACACATTCGCCAGGCTGAAATCACACCAGAAATTGCTCAGCAGAAAATCATCAAACGGCTGAAATCGGGCAGCCTCAACATGATCTTTCTGCATTCCGCGCATTGGTCAACTCCGTTCATGGAAGCCATGAACGAACGCACCAAAACGGACGCTCGCCGTCGATATCCAGCCTCACCGGGGGGGCGCCCGGTCGAATTTGAATTCGTGAGGCCGCCCGGTCGTTTTGCTCCCGCACGCGATTCGCTGGTCACCCCCGCATTTCTGGCACTCAAGCAAGGAAATGGCATCGTTCGAGTCCGCGTTGATCTCCCCAATTGTTGCTTCCCCGCGTATCGGCCCGATGGAGCCCCCAGCAAGTTGATGGTGGTGCAGCCGGAGCATCCGATCGCCCAAGGGTTTAACCAATCATTGGTTATGCGGAGCACCGAAATGTATGACGAACCGTTTCACGTTCCAGAACCCGACGAAGTGGTGTTTGAAGAGACCTGGCAAAAAGGTGAGCGATTCCGCAGCGGCATGCTGTGGAAAGTTGGGGAAGGAAGCGTATTTTATTTCCGCCCCGGCCATGAAACATTCCCCGTTTTTAAGCAGCCTGAAGTGATTCAGATTCTCGTTAATGCCTGCCGCACGCTCGGTAGAAAATGAGAACCAAACCGATTACCATCCGCCTTGCTGTCGCTCGTTGCTCCTGCTAGCTGCGGCGCAGCAGGAGCAAGTCGGCCGCCAGGGTCACGTTCATGGTCTGTAACGTTTCCAAACGTGACTTCTGGGAATGACGCACCGCGCGGTACGTCATTGCCAACGCGTCTCCAATCGCGTCTGGTTCTAAACTGACGTTGTTGTGCCAGTTTTCCCGATCAACGACATCAAGACCGGCTGCGCGCATCTCATCGGCTACCAGCTCCCAGCGGCTGCGGCGATGTCCAAATTGTTGAGTCTGCTCGCGCAGTTCGATCAAATCATCCTCGCCTGGCACGGCAACCACGCAGATCCCGCCGGGCACAAGGACGCGATAGATTTCTGCAGCGGGTCTTCTACCGAAAAGTGATATCACCCTGTGAACACTCTGATCGGCCGCCGGCAAAACGCGGTCGGCGTTAGCCAACACCCAAGTCGCTGCGGGCCATCCACGAGCGGCCAACTTGATCGCGCGTTTCGATAGGTCAATTCCGCAATACGACTCGGCTTCATTGTTGAAAAATGCTGGGCCAAACGACCCCTCGCCACACCCCAAATCGAGCGTTCTTTGATTTGTCTCCGGGCCGCTTTCAGTAAGCCACGGCTTCAGGGTCTCGATCAATGAGTTCGCGTAGCCTCGCTCGAGCCAGCGATGTCTTGCCAACACAGCGGCCTCTGTATCACCAGGATTCTTAGATTTCTTGTCTTGAGGCTGGAGGAGATTCCAATATCCTTGCTTGGCTTGGTCAAAATGATGCCCAGCGGCGCACGTGAGCTCTCGCTCGAGCGGCTCAAGCAGGTTTTGGCAACCTCGGACGGTGCAGCGTAGTTGAAACATCACTTCATGCTAAATGCGAAGGCACAGACAAATAGAGCGCAGCACTGACGTGCTGCAGTCCCGCAAAGCCTCAAGTGGATCGCCTCACAAATAACGATGGCGGTTACGAAGCTGGTAAGACAAATTCCGCTCGTCAATGCATGCTGGTTCGAAAGGCGATTGTTGCGTGTTCTCTCGGATCATTCAATAGGCCGCCAACAGCCAGGCGTGGCAGTCACCGCTTACTCGCGAACCCAGCTATCACTTCGAGCGATTGTCTTCGATCGACTGCTTGACTGATTCTAGGATTCGCTAAACCAACGCGTGAGATTCTCTCGCACAAACTGATCGTCGGTGAGGTGTGGATAAGATTTTGTGACTCGGGAGATTTCCTCCGCTTGTCCGGGGCTGAGCGTTTCTCGTGGATCGAGGCACCAGTTACCTTCCAGCAGTCCTTGACGACGAAGCACCTCGTGAATGCCCGCAATGCAGCCCCGAAATTGGTGCTTGGCGTCAAAGATCGCCGCGTTCATATCAGTGACTTGAACCGCCAAACGATTCAGTTCGTGCAATGCTGCCCCGCCAGTTTCAGTGCGTGCTTGCAGTGACTCGCGAAACCACTTTACCGATGCCTTCGTCCAACATGCCCAGTGCCCAAGCAGTCCGCCTGATAGTGAGGTCTGTCGCACGCCACCATCGACAGCAAATTCATAACGGCTGACTAAATCATGGATAATCGCGTCGTCGTTACCGGTGAGCAGGGCGATCTCTTGCCAGCGAGTTGATTCGCTGACGGCCCGCACGACGTCGAATGTTTGGTAGCGATTGAAAGGAGCTATTTTGATCGCAACGACTTGCGGGATCTTAGCGAATGCTTGCCAGAATTCATACGATAACGGGCGACCTCCGACGGCTGGTTGCAAATAAAACCCCACGATGGGCATCACTTCGCCAACTCGACGTACGTGATGAATTAGTTCGTCATCGGACGCTGAGGCCAAAGCAGCCAAAGACAATAACACGGCATCATAACCCAAGCGTTGCGCGCATTCCGCTTCGCAAATCGCCTGCTTTGTCTCCCCGCACGCCCCGGCAATTAACAACGGAGTCGCGCGGTGTGAGGGCAATGGGTGAAGCCGAACTGTCTCGGCCGCGAGTTGCAACACCGGTAACAATAATCGGTGTTGTGGATCGCGAATCGCGAATTGGGTGGTGTGAACACCGACCGCCAACCCATCAACGCCCGCATCGATGTAATAACGACTGAGCGCTCGTTGGCGTTTCACATCAAGACGACGATCTGCGCCTAACGCTAGCGGGTGCGCCGGAATGAAGACGCCTTTGCGAAACCGAGCGGCCAGTTCACCTAGGTTTTGGAGCGTCATGTCGGTCAAAAATTTCCATCCCGAGACTCAAAGTGGGTGGGCTTACCATAGGTCAGGCCGCCAATCTTCGTCCAATGAGCAATCCAATGAACCAATTGATCGATCGAAACTCGCGGTTCCCCTAACCGCTCTACCATTTTTCGAGAGTCACTCAGAAGTACCGTCGCTTGCTCCTCTCCTACTAACCTCAAATCGCAATCTAGAGCTTGCGCCAATCGTGACGCAATATCACCGACGCGTTCGCGCGTGGGGCCGGTGACGTTGAGGATACTTGCTGGCGTCGAACATAGCCCGAACGCGCGTAAAATAAGCTCGTTTGCGTCCCCCTGCCAAATCGCGTTAAAGGCGGGCATCGAGACGTCAATCGGTTGGTGCTGGGAGATTTTCCCAGCGATATCCGAGATCACTCCGTACCTAAGATCATGGGCGTAGTTTAACCGTATCAACGTCGTGGGACTGAGCGAACCGGCGGAGCTAGCGTAGTGCTGGAAAATACGTTCGCGAGCGACTGCCGCATTCGGGTACTCGCCAATCGGTGTCAGCGGATCTGATTCGACACTACCGCGGCTCGCCAGGTCGACCAGCGGGTAAACGTTCCCGGTTGAAAGCGCGACAATCCGCGAACCAGGATAGCGTTGAGATGCCTGAATGGGACCGAGCGTGTTGGTGATCCAAGTCGGAACCGGGTCGCTGGTGGTGCCAAACTTCATGCCAACCAAATAGATAACGTTGGATGCGTCGGGCAGTTGAGCAAGTTGAGCCGCATCGAAAACATCGTTTTGAACCACTTTCACATTTCGTTGCTCAAGCCACTGGCGGGCGTCTGGATTGCGAAAACGGCTGACAGCGATCACATCCAGCGAGTGTCCAGCGGCTTGGGCAGCCCGTTTGGCAAGCACAGCCAAGCTTGGCCCCATCTTTCCACCCGCTCCTAAAATGACCAGCGGGCTGGCAAGCGTCGTAATCATTTCGCAAAGAGCGGGGCTGGGACGAGTCAGCACTTCATCGAGCTGGTCAACGGAATCGATGACCGTCGGCAGAGCTTCTTGTGTCACTTGCATTGTGTTTCCTTGCGGGGCAGTTGCTTGACACTCAAGGAGGCCTTACTGCACTGGATACCGGTATACCTTCAAAGCGTTCAGATCTCGCACGATGATACCCCCCCCAAATACACCGAGATAGGCCCACGAATCATCGGCGACTTTACGCCTATCAATGACGGTTAACTTTTCGCGATTCGGTTCAATCGTCAGCAACTCCCCTTCGTTATTGAGAACTAGCAGCACTTAGTCGTTGCGAACCAAGCTTTGATACTTGCCCATCGGACGTCCAGTCCAAAGAATCTCGCCCGTCGATACATCCAGTGCCTGTAATCGCTCATTGCTGGCGTGCATGAAAATCGTTTCTCCGTCAACCACGGGAGACGACATATAAGCTTGAGTTCTCTGATTCCAGATTTCCGCACACGACCAACCCTTGTCCATGCGAGCCACGCGAAAACATTGGGATTGGCCTCGCTGTGCCGCCGTGAACACTCGACTGCCGACAACTGTCGGAGTTAATATATTCATGTTTCGATAGGCTTCGATGCGCGTCGACCAAAGCAAAGAGCCCTCCGCTAAATCAACCCCACACAGTCGCGTTCGCGTTTGTACGACTAGCTGGCGTTTGCCGTCGATAGCATGAATGACGGGGCTACTTAACGCGTCGTCTTCGTCACCCTCATCGGCTAACGTTTTCCATAGGGTGCTGCCATCCAACAGCGACAATTTCACCGTAGCGCCGCCAGCCATAACAATCACCGCTCCGTCATCAATTAAGGGCGAAGAAACTCCGCCGAATGGTGGGCGTCGCGCGTTGAATCGTTTTGCCAAGTCAGCTTTCCAGCGAATTTCCCCAGTTTGCTGATCCAAACAGATAACCTCGTCTCGAACACCTAAGACAACGATCGCACCTTCCGCGAGTGCTGGCGTGGACTTGATCCAAGAGCCATTTGCCATCGCGTACGGAGGTACTTTAATTGCCCCTTCCCACTGCGCGGACCACGCTAATTTACCGGTCTCGATGTCATGTGCCGTGATGCGTTCGTAAGTCTCATCGACAGTTTCGGTCGAGTAGATGTGGCTGCCATCGGTAATCGGGCCGCTGTAAGAGGGTTGCATTGGTCTCTCCCAGGCGACTTCAAGCGTCGCAAGTGCTGTGGGCAACTTCCCAGCCCATGAACCATCGCGACTGGGGCCACGCCACTGGTTCCACGTTGCATCTTCCGCAGAGGTGATGGATACGGGCGAGAGGGACGTGAACGTCAGTGCGATCGTGCCGATGATTGCTGTGGCTAAAGGTTTCATCACGGTTTCTGGCCAAGAGGTAGGGAAGTGGAACGTGGTTGGTTGTTCGCATTGTACAGCCGCCTGCAAGTCCCGCCTGCGAAAACTCCGATCAGCGGCACGGATGGCAGGCAAGGGGCAAGTAACTTATAACAGTCAGAGCACTCGGAGTCAGCCGCGCGTTACGGATGCCCCTTGCCCGTCGCCACCAAACATTGGAAAAGTGACACGAAACGCCCGTCCGCACTGTGCTTACTAGCGACGTTCAGCGTTGCGGCCCAACTGGGATCCCAACTGGGATATTGCACAGATCGCTACTATGGTGACATCGTAGCGACTTCCCCAGGAGGGCGTTACCAAGTTTCAGCGATCGGAAACGTGTGCTGAAGAAAATAAGAACGCTCCGGTCGCAACACCAATTAACAGAAACTCTAAGACTTACAACCGCTGCCTTGATCCTGCAAACCGATGGAGACCAAAAGGCAGTGAACGACCATGACCATCTATTTCAGCCGCACCCACGCCTAAAACCAGCCTGTGCCCTGGGACTACGAGCCTTGCTTGGGAACTCAAAGTTGACGGGAAACGGCCGCGAGCAATAAGGAACATAATGAAAAACGCAAGTACGGCCCTCGTAGTACTGGCCGCACTATGCTGGGGGCTATCGGGTGGCATTGGTGGAATACTGATGGCCAATGGCTGGAACCCTTTTGTGGTGTCATTCTACCGAGGTCTGATCGGTCTGCTGTTCGTTTTCGGCTGGCTAGCTGTGCGTCGACGCGACAGCGGATTAGCGAATCGTCGATTATGGTTTTGGTCAGTCGTCGCTGGCCTCGGCGTGGCTGGCAACTTTGCTTTTTATTTCGTCAGCATTGCGGAGGGTAGCGTCGCCGTGGCGGCAACTTTGATGTACTGCGCGCCCGTCTTCGTCTATCTTGTATCCTTCGCATTTAAGCTTGAAAAACCAACATTGCTCAAGTGGGCCGCGATCACGTTAGTGATCATTGGCGTCGCGTTGCTAACGGGAATTTACGAGACTCGGCCTGACGGGGTGACGTTCATCGCGGTCGCAGCCGGACTGCTTTCGGCCGTGTCCTACGCGTTGTTCATATTCAGCTTTAAGTATGCGGGGCAGCACGGTAGTCCACAGGCCATTTTGGTGATTGCTTTCGCGACGGTCACAACGGTGCTTGTCTGGCCCGGTGATGCCGCCGAGACGCTCGCCGTCCTCAGTACGCCGAGTTGGCCGTTGTTCGCTGTGCTCGGAATTCTTGGCGCGGGATTGTCCTTTGTTCTCTACATCGTCGGCTTGAACCACACCACGCCGGCGGTGGCTTCTATTGTGGCAATGGTCGAACCCGTCACCGCATCGTTATTTGGTGTTGTGGTGTTAGACCAACAGCTCGCTGGAATTCAGATTATCGGGATGGCATTGATTCTGATCACGGTTACCACGATGAGTGTCCACTCGAGCGTTCAGCAAACGAATCGTGAGTTGACGAAAGCTTGACACCCTCGCGAACAAGCTGTAGTCGGGGCTGCTGAAACGCTGGGCTAGCGTCAAACCGCGCCCTTCATAGCCGCTGCTCCCCTGCCCTGCCCTGCTCGCCCGCCAAAGCTGGGCGGGCGCACGAACCGTGTGGGAGGTGTTAAGCGAGCTAGCCGTAAAAATGATTCACGGAACGAGCAAGCTCGTTCGGGTCCGCTTCACATTTCCGGTTTACAATGGGTGGTTAAAAGTTAGTTTCAGATATCGGTAAAAAGCTAAGAGTCTGTGGAATTTGGATTTGCTTAGGCTCAGACCACTCCTTGGAAAATCGCATGGAAATTAAATCGGATCGCACATGGCCATTGCCGAGGCAACCTTGGGTGATGCGGATGACTTGGTCGGAGCTGCTGTTTGCACACTGGGCGGTTGATCCACAGGCGGTGGCGACGCTGCTTCCCGATGGCGTAACGTTGGACACACGCGATGGCCAAGCTTGGGTGGGCGTGGTGCCGTTTTTGATGTCGAACGTCGCTCCGCGGTGCTGTCCGCTGATTCCCGGGCTGAGTCGCTTTCTCGAATTAAACGTGCGAACTTATGTAACGATAGACGGGAAACCTGGGGTTTGGTTCTTTTCGCTCGATGCCGCCAATCGCCTCGCTGTCCGCGTGGCTAGGGCGACGTTCAACCTTCCCTACATGGACGCAACGATGTCGATTGACCATGAAACACAAGGAAAGATTACTTATCGAAGTCAAAGAACGCATCGGGGCGAACCCGCGGCAGAGTTTGATGCCGACTATGCTGCCACCGGTGAGTTCCATGAGGCTGAACCAGGATCGCTCGAGCACTGGCTTACCGCTCGCTATTGTCTCTACAGCGCCAATCGCAAGGGGCGCTTATTTCGCGGCGAAATCGACCATCCGCCTTGGTCATTAGCGGCGGCGGACTATACCGAGCGTGTCAATACAATGGGCGAGCCACTCGGTTTTGTGTTCACCGGCGAGCCCCATTTGTTAATCGCCAAACCGGTCGATGTGCGGGCCTGGATCGTGACGCAGTGTAAGCCTTAATAAACGTTTTGTTGCCACCCAACGTGTGCCCTTTTCTTTTCCAAGAGTTGCTTGCAGTACCACGGTCGCTTACGCCAAAATCGGTTCCACGACCTTGCCGGCCACGTCGGTCAGGCGGTAATCTCGCCCGCCATGTCGAAACGTCAATCGCTCGTGATCTAATCCCAACAGGTGAAGAATCGTGGCGTGAAAGTCATGAACGTGCACGCGTCCCGTCGCCGGACCGATCCCGTACTCGTCGCTGCTGCCGTGAATCATCCCGCCTTTGATTCCTCCGCCCGCCATCCACGACGAGAAGACTTGATGATGATGTTCCCGTCCCTTCGCCTCGGCACTGGTGTTGTAGGGAGTTCGACCAAACTCCGTGGTCCAAACCACAAGCGTATTCTCCAACAGGCCCCGCTGTTTTAAATCGGTGATCAAGGCGGCTTGCGGCTGGTCAATCGCCTTGGCCAGCGGAGCATGCGCTTGCATGTCACCATGAGAGTCCCAGTTCTCACCCGATCCCGAGCCGGTGTCGATCAACTCGATGAACCGCACGCCACGTTCGATCAACCGACGCGCGACCAAACATTGCCAGCCAAAACCGGAGGTGACTCCCGGCTCGATTCCATAAGACGATAACGTAGCAGCACTTTCTTGCGACAAATCAAAGGCCTCAGGAGCTTCTCGCTGCATCCCAAACGCGGTCTCAAACGATCGAATTCTCGCTTCCAACGCCGCATCGCCGGTCCGATCGCTCAAATGTTGAGCGTTGAGCTGCTCACGCAAATCCATCTCCAAGCGTTGCAACGCGTCGCTGGCCGACAACGGTTGAACGTTGGGCAGCGGATTGGGACCAGGCTTTACGTGTGTTCCCTGATGACAGCCGGGCAAGAAATCGCTGCCCCAAACTTGCGCGCCAGCGTAGGGGGCTGCCGGCGCAAGCACCATAAATGATGGCAGATTACGGTTCTCCGTACCGAGCCCATAACTGACCCATGACCCAATGCTGGGCCGTGCAAAGTTGAATGATCCGGTGTGCATACCCATCGTTGCCTTATCGTGCCCGGTGTGATCCCCCTCGACACAATTCAGCACGCATAGATCATCGATCACACCGCCCAAATGCGGAAACAGATCGCTGACCGGTATTCCACTTTGCCCACGCGGATGAAAATCCCAATTCGGACGTTTCAAATAGCGTTTGAACTCGCCAGCTTTACCCTGCCAGTTGTCAATCGAAAGCGACTTGCCGTGGTCAGCGAACAACTTTGGCTTGTAATCGAATGTGTCGACGTGCGAAGCCCCACCGGTCGAAAACATAAAGATCACATTGGTCGCTTGGGGAGCGAAATGCGAGGCTCGCGGTGCCAACGGATCGGATGCGTTGGCTGAAGACTCTTCAGCCAACAAACTGGCTAAGGCGAGTGCCCCGAACCCGCCGCCGGAGCGTTTCAGCATGTCACGACGCGGAATCTCCTGCGAGCTGAACAGTGGCAATTTTCTTTCAATCGACATATAAGAACTCGTTGCTGGTCAATAGTACTCGACAAAACGCCGCGACCGATTGGTGCCACGCGCCCGCATCATCGCTTGAAAGCAGAATCTCCCGCGACTTGTTCAAGAAACCAGTCGCCTGAACGATCTCGGATTCGCTCGGATGACGCGCTAAAATGGACTCGTAAACGGCCACGGCGGTTTGTTCCGCCGCGGTATCCGCTGGCTCGCCCCTCGCGGATATTCGCGTGGCCAGTTGATCGGCATGTTGATGCACCAATGGGGCATTCATCAGATATAAACTCTGCATCGGAGTGATCGTGACTTGGCGAGTCGCCGTGCTGATGTTCGGATCGGCCGCATCAAACAGCGCCAGAAACGGGTGGCGACGCGCCCGCTGGATCATCAAGTAAACGCTGCGATGGTTCGAATCGTAAATGGCATGGAATGGATAGTGAATAGTAAACTGCCAGGAATCGACCTGAGGGAACGGATGCGGTCCAGCCGGACTGCTGTCCAATCCGCCGCTGACCGCCAAGATCGAATCGCGTATCGATTCGGCGTCAAGTGGTCGGCGGCGGTGCCGAGCGAACCAAAGATTCTGGGGGTCGACAGCAATCTGTTGCTGCGTTGCTTGGCTCGTGAGCCGATAAGCTCGCGACATCGTGATTCGCCGAATCAGACGCTTGATCGACCAGCCATCCTGGGCAAACTCTGCGGCTAAGAAGTCGAGCAATTCTGGATGACTTGGCGCGGTACCCCGGGTTCCAAAATCGTTGGGCGTGTCGACCAATCCGCGGCCGAACAGATGTTGCCAGACTCGGTTGACAATCACCCGAGTCGTTAACGGGTTGCTGTCGCGTGTCACCCACTGGGCCAATTGCAATCTCCCGCTGCCGCGATCATCATCGGGCACGGGATCGCCACCAAGAATCTGGAGAAAGCGCCGGGGAACTTCATCGCCAAGGCGATCCGGTTCCCCCCGTAGTTGGACCCTCGCATTCATTGGCTTTCCCTCAACCACTCCGTAGGCCATCGGAAAGCGGACGCTCGATTGCAAGGCAGCTTGTTCGGCCTTTAGCCGTTCGGCTATCGCGTCCAACTCCTCGAGCTCTTTCCTAAGCGAAACGAAGTCAACCAGCGGCTTAGCGGATGCCGGCTGAATCGACAAAGCTTTCGCAAGGGGCGGAAACGGGTTTGCTTGTGCAATCACATTATCGATGTCACGCGTCGGCGACTTCGATTGGTCTTCGCCGAACCCATCGCAGACAAATGTGTTGAGTACTCCGTCCCAATTGGGGTGGATTGCAAAGTCCTCGAATGAAGTGACATCGCCCGGAGTGCCAATCCGGCCAGAGTAAGTCCGTTTCGATAAGTTGATTTCGAATTGGACGTTGTACCAAACTCCGGGCTCCAGATCGCGAACGACTTGCGTTCTCTCGCCGTCCGTAACTTTGATCTGACGCGAGTCGACACTTATCTGAATCGCCAGTGATTGCAATGCCCCGCGGGCAAGGAAAAAGCGATATCCCCCAGGCCCGTCAATCGCTTCGGTGTTGCGAAAATCGAAATTAAAGTGCAGCATCGTCGAAGTTGCCGCGGTCACATCACGGAACTCCTGACGTACACCATCGGTAGGCTTCCCGGGCGAAATTCGGATGCCCTGTGATCCGATTGGCAGAACGTGGTCAAACGGACTTTGTGCTTCAGCGACTACCGAGTTTGGACCCGCGGTGAACCATGGCGCGGCCCCTGGTTTATTGAGCGTCTGCATTTCCAGGCCAGGATCGCGGCTGAGACCAACCATGTTTCGAGCAATCAATTCAGCCCGTCTGCTTTCAACTTCCTCCAGCCTAGCGTCCAACTCGCTGACTTGATCCGCGACACGTTGTCGAGCGGAGTCGACGACCGACGGCAATTCGAGTGGTACCAAGTTATGAGGCTTTTTGTATTCCTCGCCACCCGGAAAGCTATATTGCGAGCTGGCAAAGATGCCGTATAAGGCATAATAATCCTCAGCCGTAATCGCGTCGTACTTATGGTCATGGCAGCGGGCACAGCCGATGGAGAGCCCCAGGATTGATTGTCCGAAGTTATCAAGCGTGTCGGCAATGTCCAAATGTTGGAACTCGGTGTTAATGTTGTAACCGAATCGCTTGGTCATAGCGATATATCCCGTTGCCGTAACTTGGTTGGCGTACTCTTCAGGCGAGATACGACCGGCCGCAGCGGCTTGATTTGCGAGGATATCACCGGCGATTTGTTCACGCAGGAATTGATTGTAGGGTTTATCGCTGTTGAAAGCCGCAATCACGTAATCGCGATACTTGTAAGCTTCGCGAATGGGATAGTCAGCGCCATCGCCTGCTGTGTCGGCATAGCGGACAACATCCAACCAATGCCGCCCCCAACGCTCGCCAAAATGCGGCGACTGCAGCAAGCGATCGATTGCGTCCGCCTCAGCATCGGGGGAAGAATTGTCGAGGAAAGCTTGAACCTCATCCATAGTCGGCGGAAGACCGGTCAAATCATAAGTCAGCCGTCGCAACCACGTTCGTCGGTCGGCATCGACCCCCGGTTTGATGTTCTGCTGAGTCATCGCGTCCAGCAGAAATCGGTCGATATCTGTCCGAGCCCACTGATCTGCAAGGTCGCGAATCGGTACGGATGGTTTGAACACGGGTTGAAAAGCCCAGTGTTGGCGATCGGCGTCAGTGATCGGACCGGAACGCAGCCCCAGTGGGTTTGCCGTCGGGTCGTCGCCCGAGTTGGGCCAGGGGGCGCCTTGTTCGATCCATTCGCGCAGCGACGCGATTTCATCGTCGGCCAGTTTCTGATCCGGGGGCATGCGAATGTCGCCTTCATAGCTGACGACTTGTAACAACAAGCTTGCCGTCTCGTCATCGAGCTTAATCGCCGGTCCGCTGACGCCACCCGTCAACAGTGCAGCTCGCGAATCAACTCGAAGGCCCGATTCCGCTTTCTTGCTGCCATGACAGTCTCCGCAAGCCTCAGCCAGCAGCGGTCGAATCTTGGACTCGAAAAATTGCTCCTGGTCCGCCGTAATTGTCGGCACTGACTCCCGGGCGAGCAACTTTGTTGTACTAACTATCTGCAGGACACTGCACACTAGAATAATGCCCAGCCACCGAACGTTTCCCCGTAATGAACTTCGCTGAATTGCCCGGCTGTCAAGGCAACTATTTCTCGGAAACGGATTCATACAGCGAATCTCGGGCTGGAGGAGATGCTGACTTTCGGCTTATTTCAGCAGTTCGGGTGGGGCGACCGGCGGGCTTTCAGTGTAGCAGATCGTAAGCTGGCGGTCGCGAACTTATTTTACAACGCAAAAATCGCTGGCAGCCTACACGAAACAGCTGAGGACAGCGGTTTTACATTGCAGAGCGATTGTCCCCAATAGCTCGCAGCCTACATGAAAC
>CAZHTX010000010.1:0-30287 GCA_964535475.1 uncultured Pirellulaceae bacterium | reverse complement strand
GCAATTTGATGCATGATGGTCGCGGCATGGAATCGCCCCCGACAACATGTGCCCGGCAACCAAAAAAACGCCAGTCCTCTCCTTCCCAACACCGAACACTGAGGCTGACCCCGGCGAAGCCCTTCCGTGCCTGTTTATTGCCCGCGAATGGCGCGAATATGATAACTTGGCGGAAATCGATTTACCACGCGGGACGATGTAGCAATTAACACCTGCAATTTGATGCGCAGTGGTCGCGGCATGGAATCGCCCCCGAGCACTGCTCAATAAACATGACATCGCGGATTACAGGCAGGATGCCTATTCCACTGGTGTTTACGGTCCCACTGCCAGGGCAGCATGGATTCCGGCGATGTGTCCGGTACTGAATGCCGCTTGAAAATTGTAACCACCAATCCAACCATCTAAGTCTAAGATCTCTCCCGCGACAAATAAGCTGGGCATTTTCTTGCTCTTCATCGTACGGGGATCAATTTCCGACAATGCTACCCCTCCCGCTGTCACCTCCGCTTTCTCAAAACCCCGTGAACCAATAACAGGTAGTTCGCATTGCTTGAGCATTTGCAATATTGCTTGCCGAGCTTTGCTACTCAATTCACCCAACGGTGTTGCCAGAGTATTGGTTGATTGACATATCGCTTCGGCCAGCCGGCGGGGAACAAGTTGAGCGAGTGCCGTCCCAACATGCTGGCTCCCTGAACTTTGACGCTGGGATGTCAACCAATTGTCCAGATTACTTGATGAAAGATCAGGTAGCCAATCACATTGAAATCGCAACCGCTGTGGATCATGAGTTGCCGTCACCGTGCGGCTGACATCCATCACGACCGGACCGCTAAAACCAAAGTGAGTGAATAAAAAACCTGCCGTTCGCTGACTCGTTGGCTTTTTAGCAAATACCGGCGAACCACTATCCCCCTGCCCCGCCAACCAAACTCGCGCCGTCACGGCATCCAGCGTTAACCCGCTTAACTGATGGGTCCACTCCAATCCACCTCTTAGGGGCACCAATGCTGGATGGGTCTCTCTAATCGAGTGGCCAAACTTTTCCAGCCAAGCGTAACCATCCCCGGTTGTCCCACAACCCGGCCAGCTCTTTCCACCAACGGTTACAATCACCACTCGGCTGCGAATGATCCCCGCCGATGTCGATACCAGCCATGTGTTTGCCTCATGGCTAAGGTCCAGCACCGCGACTGGTAAACGAATCGCTACGCCACATTGATAAGCCTGCTCCAGCAAAGCATCCCGAACTTGCAACGCTCGATCACTGGCGGGAAATACCTTGCCCGTCTCTTCGACTTTGGTGGCCACTCCCAACTGATTAAACATCGAGACAGTCTCACGCGGTCCCAACGCGGCTAACGCTTGTCGTAGAAAACGTCCGTTCTTGCCAAATGCTTCCATGATTCCCGTGGCGTCGCAATCGTGCGTGAGGTTGCATCGCGTCCCGCCAGACATCAAAATCTTAACTCCCGCTTTACGATTTTTCTCCAACACCAAAGTCCTCGCACCACCAGCAGCGGCTCGCGCAGCCGCTAACAGTCCGGCTGCTCCGGCTCCCAAAACAATCACGTCCCATTCCGCTTCCCCAGTGGTCTGAGCCACGTTTTCTCCCTACCTGATAACACTTTAAAAAAGTTCACATCATGTCGTCCGCAAAGAAACTGACCAACAATCAGCTCATTGATCGCTTCCCTGAGCTCACTCGACGCCAACTATTACTGCGAGGCCTTGGTGGTGCCGCCTGCGGATTTTCGCTAGCTGGTCCCTTTTCGATCACGCCGGCCAAAGCAATCGATCCAATTGCCAGAACAGGCAGCGGACCGCTTAAACTTAGTTTAGCGGCTTATTCGTTTCGACAACAACTTTCTCTACAACCCGACAAACCTGGGGCCATGGATTTATTTGAGTTAGTGAATTTTTGTCGCCAACACCAAGTTCCCGGCATCGAGCTAACGTCTTACTATTTCCCTGCTGAATTTGATCAGTCCTATCTTCGTCGCTTGGCTCGTCATTGTCATTTACAAGGTATCACAATTTCCGGCGGAGCGATTCGCAACGACTTTTGTGTCGCACCCTCGGAACTCGACCAGCAACTCGAGCATGTCAAAAAATGGGTCGATGCTTACGCCATTCTAGGTGCCCCGGTGATACGTATTTTTGCTGGCAGTCCACCAACCGGTGTTTCGCGTGACGAGGCCATTAGACGGTGTGTGGCAGCGTGTGAAACGTCCTGCCAGTACGCTGGGCAAAAAGGAGTGATGCTTGCACTCGAAAATCATCATGGTATTACTGATACGGCCGATTCCATGTTACAAGTGGTTGAGCAAGTTGATTCCCCGTGGTTCGGTGTCAACTTTGATTCTGGAAATTTCAAATCGACCGACAATCCCTACGACGAATTAGCTCACATCGCCCCCTACGCGGTGAACGCTCAAATCAAAGTGGAAATGTGGAAAGCGGGTAACAAGATAGATGCCGACTTACCTCGTATTATCGACATTCTGCGGCAAGCGAACTATGGCGGCTGGGTGGTATTTGAATATGAGGCAGCAGAACCGGCTGAGCAAGCTGTGCCAAAACATCTCACCGAATTGGCCAAACTGATTGCTTAACTCGCAGCCAATCGAGCAAGATCATCCCCCGGCGACATCATTGGCAAACTCGATCATTGACAGACTCGAAAACGAACGTCGGAGATGTTTGCTTGAGGATGATCGGCTTGCAAGCGTTTGAGAAGTTTGCGTTGCTGGAAAGTCAACTCCTGCATGGTGGGCGAGTCTTTAGCGTATATCATTAACACGCCACGCTTGACTTGCCCAACTCGAATTGCTTCCGCCACGTGACTACTGACAACCGCCAATACCGATCCCTGCAACTCCGAGGCGGCTTCCACCTGGGCGTAACCTCGCCGGGCCATCAACTGGTTAACAATGGACCCCATCGAACGAGGCGCACTAGTTGAACGAGGTGCACTAGCAGAACGAGATCGGCCAAACGAACGAGAAGCCTTCTTTTTCATCGTTGCCAAAATGCTATCGGTCGCGGGCCATTGGCATGATCACATAACCATAGCCATCCTCAGTGGTCAAAAGCGCCGGAGTTTGTGACGATTCAAAGTCAAACACGAATGCCGTCTCATTATCCAACACTTTACAAAAATCAGCAATGAAACGATTATCGAGGGTCAATTTGACTTCCTCGCCATCATAGGCGATCGGCATTTCCACTTGACTCTGCCCAATCTGCGCGGTGTTTCCTTCGATCTTTAGGGTGCCATCGTGGAAAATCAAGTCCACGCCACGGCTTTCCTGGTCGGTAACAATTGCCGCTTGCCGCAGTGCGGCAAAGAGAGGCCCGACGGTAAGGTCAACTTTGTGGCTGCTTTCGCGTTGGGGAAAGACCTGACGCCAGTTTGGATAACGCCCTTCCACCAGTCGCGAATAAATCGTGCAACGAGGCGTCCGCAACAGGAGATCGTTGCTACGAGCACAAATGTCCACAGTTTCGTCTTTATCATTCACCGCTCGTTCCATCAACTGGATCGCTCGGGTGGGAACAATGGTGTTGGTCCCCGTCGTGTGGTGCCCCTCCACCGATGTTCCCGTTCCTTCCATGCGAGCCAAGCGACGACCATCTGTCCCTACGGCGATGACTTTTTCCGCTTCTAATTCGAGCAACACACCGCCGAGAGCATAGCGACTGCTTTCCATATCAGTGGCGAACACGGTGCGACGCACAAGCTCGCGAAACAAGCGAACGGGAAGCGTGTGAAAGGCGGTTTCCTCAAAGCCCTCCACATGTGGGAACTCGTCGGGATTGGCACTCGGTAGATGAAACTTGCTGCGGTCGCCTCGAATCAGAATGCCCGATTCGTCGGTTTCAAGAGTCAGCCGCTCGTCGCTGCTCTCTCGCAAAATGGCTCCACTGCGACTTACCGGCAACAGGGTGGTCCCTTCCTGTTCCACATCAATCCCATCGGTCAACGTGATGCGGATGCCGATCTCCATGTCCGTGGCAGTCAGCGTGGCCGAGGAACCAGTTACGGTTAATTTGACGTTCTGCAAAATTTCCTTGGGGCTGCGATTGGAGGCGACTACGGCGGCGAGTTGAAACGCGGCAGCCATCGGTTCACGGTCGCAGGTGATTTTCATCGAAGGGAACTCGGCAGGTGAACGGTTGCAGAACGAAGAACCCGTTTTGTAACCAACGGTGGTCAGTTTGTTCCAGTCCAGGCAACCAGATTCGTTTGGCTGACGGGAGCAAATTCAGTGACGGGACGAAGCCCCTTCTTTTAATACGGTTTTAAATAAAACGTCGTAGTCGGAATACGTCGCTGAAAAGTGTCACAAACGCCGATGTTAGGCTCTTAACCAATTACAGACAAACGACTTAGGCAACAGCGTCTGCGGTGGATAAGCAGTTGATTTTGTGTCCATTCCAAGTTGGTAATTGTTCACCGATGGGGCTGTTTTCAACACTCGCTCTGGAAGCAAACCGATCCTCGTTCGCGGCTCTTCCAAGCTTGGACAGTAAATCGACAACTTGTCCACCGTGGAAAAAAAGTGCGGAATGTTTGAAATCAGAGCTAGCTGTTCGCTTGCAAAGTTTCAGTGACTTCATCAGCCGTGCGAGACAATTCCGGATTATCGGTTAATAGCGATTCGGTTTTCCGGCAAGCGTGCAAGACAGTGGTGTGATCTCGCCCACCGAAATAGTCGCCAATTTGTTGCAGCGATTGGCTCGTTAATTTGCGTCCCAAAAACATCGCCAAGGCGCGAGCCCGGACGACTTGCTGTCGGCGAGTGGGGCCTTTGAGGTCCGCAGTGCGAAGTTTAAAGCGGCGAGCTACCGACTGAGTAATCATGGCCATTGAGGGCTCGTCACGACTGGCCGTGGCGTCAATTGCCGACTGCATGGCGGCCAGATTCGGTTGACACCCTTCGTTGCGACACCAAATGCGAATATGAGTCACGGCGGCAGCCAAGCGGCCAGCGGGCAGATCCTTGGGCAGGCCCGAGGCGAGCAAATCGTGCAGCTCCTCGTCTAATTCGAGTGATTCCTGAGCGGCCAAGGCGGTAATTAACCTCCGCCGCGTTTCCTCACCCGGCAGGGCGACAGTGATCGTCAGCCCAGGTAACATGCGGCTTGATAGCAGCGGCCGAAAACCGCGAATCTCAGTTGGTAAGCGGCGGCAAGTCAGTAAAGTAATTCGCCCCGCATCCGTTCTTACCGCCAACCGATTTGCCAACTCCTCTTGGGCGGCCAATTTGTCCGTAATCAAATGAACATCATCGATGAGCACCAAGTTCGCTTCGTCGACAGTCTTGCGAAAGTGATCGAGATCATCGCCATCAACCGCTTCGGCGTAGCGACGAGCAAAGTCGACGGCCGGTAAATGGAGTATTTTTGGCTGCTCGAGATGTTCGGCTTCGGCGGCCGCTAAAGTGAGCGCAAGGGCTGTTTTTCCCGATCCGCTGGGGCCTACCAGCAGCAAAGGGTTGCCACGATCGACGATTGATTCGCGACTGCCGCAGACGAAAGCCGCTAGCCGGTTTTCAGGACCAGCCAAAAAGTTGGGCAATAAGGGATTCAGCGGCAAGGCGGAACGCCCCCGCGAAAGTCGGGCAGGCGAGCGCAACGGAATCGCTTGAACAAGCTCTCCGCCTGTCAGCGATGATGATTTGGTCGTTTGGATCGACTCCGACACCCCAACCGCCCCCAAGGCAGAGTAATACACCAATCCACGCGGCTCTACTTTAGGCGAATGATCGTCAAAATGATACTGGAAAAACTCTATTTTTCCACAACTCAATTCGATCTTAACTTGTTGCAGCAAGCGATGATACGTTCGCTGGCAAGTTCTATTTCCTGGCTTGTGGAAAACCTGGACACTCCGAAACGCATCGCCGAGTCGGTTTGCTCTGCCGGGACTCGCATTGCCTGCAATACGTGACTCGGCTCACTACTGCCGCTGGCGCAAGCTGACCCGGTACCGCAGGCGATTCCAGCTCGATCGAGCAGGATCATCAGGGTTTGCCGATCGACTCCGGGAAAGGAAACACAGCTCGTCGAGGGGAGTCGCGGTGCCTGTTGAGCATGCACATGACAGTCGTCAATGGCCGTTTGAAGCCGTTGTTCCAACAAATCTCGCAGTTGGGTCATGCGATTTATCGAGTCTGGAAATGCAGCTTGAGCAATTTCCAAAGCTCGAGCCATACCGACTGCCAAGGGAACCGCTTCCGTCCCAGGTCGCGTGGCCAATTGTTGCCCACCGCCGTGAAAACAGGGTGCGAGGGAATAACCGGGAGCCAATAACAATCCGCCAATCCCGATCGGACCATGAAATTTGTGAGCCGTAAAAGTAGCCGCAGCGAGTCCCAGATGGTCGAAATTAAAGGGGAGTTTCCCGATGAATTGGGTGGCGTCGCTGTGCACCACCACGCGATGTTTTCGGCACAATTGGACAATCGGCTCAATCGGTTGCAGAACCCCGGTCTCATTATTTGCCATCATCACGCTGACCAACCCGCGCGGTTGCCGGTCGGTGCTGTGATCTGTTTCGACGGGAACGATGGTCGCCAGTTGTGCCGCTAACGTATCCAATTGGACAACGCCGTTGTGGTCGACCGGCAGGATGTGCAGCGGATAGCCGCGGAGGGTTAACTGCTCGGCTGCAGCCAACACGCTGGGGTGCTCGCTGGCACTGACCCAACGTGGTAACTCGGCGGGCAACAAACTTTCGAGCACCCAATTATTGGCTTCGGTACCGCCGCTGGTCAGCAGCAGCCGCGAACTACCTGTTCGCAAGATGTCGGTCCCCAGCAGTTTGGCTGTTCGTTGCAATGCATCATCCAACAAACCGCGAGCGATTCGTCCGGCGGCGTGCTGACTCGACGGATTTAAGGGCCCTCGCTCCCAAACCGCCAGCATCGCCGAGAGCACAGCGGGATCGATCTCGGTGGTGGCGTTGTTATCGAGATAAATCACAGCTCGGGAAGACTCTCTAACATTTCAGGAAAGACGCGGTTTTGCGGGAAATCGGCCTGCGCATCGCGTAACACGGCGGCAGCCATCGGGGGGTGACCAGCGGCCAGCAGATCTTCCGCCAGTGCTTGGTAAGCAGCTTGTAAATGAGTGTCGATAGCGTCTGATAACACCGGACCACTTGTTTCTTGTGCCGCGATGGCAAACAAATCGGGCATTAACAAATACAGCTCACGCTCGGCTAACCGTTGAATCACTGGCCAAAACACAGCCGCCGCGGCCGGATTGTCGCGACTCCAAGTTTCCCAAACCGGCGAGCCGGAATTCGCCAATTGAAGATATTTGACAAGGATCTCCGCATCGGCGACTTGAGTTTGAGAAAAATAACTGTGTTGAATTTGAACTAAATGGTATTTTTCAGGTGCCCCCGCTGGGATCTGAAGATACCCTTGGCTTCGCAGCAGGTTGGTCGTGGGAGTCGACACTGCTTTTCGGCGAATTGGTGTCACTTGCAGATGAACGAGCGGAATTTCCCAAAAAACAAACTCGCGTTGTGTGAAATGGGTCGGCGTAAATTCCACGCCCCTGACACGTCCACCTAACCACGTTACGATTCCCAGCACGGCCAACAAAGTAAAGCCGCTCATCAGGGACATTTTAATGGCGCGTCGTTTTCTTGCACGATCGGCTGACATAATCACGGCTTCGGTGTAAAAGCAACGGGAGGTGAATACCAACTAGTTTAACGACCACGAAGATTCACGGTATTGCAGAACCACGGGAAACGGATGTCACGCAATGGAAAGTTACGGTTGGCAAGCGCGTCTTGGAATAACCTCTAGCGGTGGACCACCAACTGATTATCCTTGGCCTGCTGCGCGACGACAGACCAACATCGCTGCTGGATTAATTGCTGTCGGACACTCCGCTCTCAAGCAACGGCGTTGGCGTTGGCATCAAGCAGCTAGCGAGAATCTGGCGAGTGATTCGCAGAACGTTCCGGTGCCACTGTCGGGACGGAAATTTTGGGAACAAACCGACCCACTGATGAAACGTCAGCGAGTCGAAGCTGTCTTACTGTTAATTCGCTCACCCGTGGCAAGTCGAAAACTGGCCCAGTTAGCTGGCTTGGCGGATGCAACCGAGGCACGTACGCTGGTCCGACAATTAAATCAACTTTATACCGAACAAGGTCGAGCATTTCGCGCAGAAGAAGTGGCGGGCGGCTATCAATTGCTGACACGTCCCTCGCTGGCCCCCTGGCTCCGACGACTTGGACACATCCCCCAAACAATCCGATTAACACCCCCCGCCATGGAAACGATCGCCATTGTGGCTTACCGCCAACCTGTTTTACGAGCCGATATTGAGGCAATTCGAGGAGTTTCCTGCGGAGAGATCTTGCGGCAATTAATGGACAAAGACCTCGTTCGCATCAGCGGACGCAGTGAAGAACTGGGGCGACCCTATCTTTATTCGACAACAAAACGTTTCTTGCAAACCTTCGGACTTCGCGGCGCCGACGCCCTGCCGGCTCTCGATCAACCCGAAATCGACATTTCCGATGATCCGGATTGGAGTGATGGCCATCAGTCGGCCGATGCGAATCCTGATCAACAACCTGTTTTAGGCGCCCCTGAGGAGGAGTCCGACGTGAGTACTGCCGTTGCCGAGTTAGTCATCAACCCTTCTCAGACTGATGACGAGCATTCGATTGTGGTTTCGGCAACGGTGAACACCGTGAGTCCCGAAGGAGTGATCGAAGACGAAGAAGATGAACTCTTTGGTGATGACGACGATGATGTCGCTGACGATGACGACGAATTCGACGATGACTGGGCGGATGATGACGAAGACGACGACGACGTAGATGACGACGACGACGACGACGAAGAGGATGCCGACTGGGAAGAAGTCGACGACGACGATGATGACTGGGAAGATGACGAAGAAGAGGATGACGCGGAAGACGACCTCGAAGAAGATGACGAATGGGACGATGAGGATGACGACGAAGACCTGGTTGACGACGAAGACGACGAAGAGTGGGACTGATCTCCCCAACAGGTCAACAGGCAAGTCCACTGACAGGTAATGTTCGGCATTTGATTTTCCAGCCGGGGAGATCCTTTTTGGTGCTGAAAACAAGCGGTAATTGGCCTACAATGGAGGTTCCTTCCCCCATTGCCTTCCTCCAACCGCCTGAATTTGCCCCATGCATGGTCAGCCCAGCGATCTTCGGCAAAAGCCCTGGCGGTTTCGTCACCTAATCTCTGGGACGAAACTGTCGCTGGTTTGTCTGTTATTCAGCGTTGCTGTGGCAGCGGATTCTTCAGCGGCCGATCCGGCGAGCGTCGAATTTTTTGAGAACCGTATTCGACCCGTCTTGGTCGAGCACTGTTACTCGTGTCATAGCGAACCGGCACGGCAGGCCGGAGATTTTCAAGCTGGTTTGGCGGTCGATTCTCAAAGTGCGTTATTGCGTGGGGGTGACTCGGGACCGGCAGTCACACCGGGCAGTGCCGAGCAAAGCTTGTTGCTCGCCGCCATGCGGTATGAAGATTATGAAATGCCGCCGGCTGGCCGGTTGGATGATTCCATCTTGGAAGACTTCCGACTCTGGATAGAGGCCGGAGCCACCGATCCCAGAACCGAGGTCAATGCCGACCATTCAAGTAAGATGATTGATTTGGAAGCAGGTCGGCAACATTGGGCCTACCAACCACTTCCTCTGAAAATCCACCCACCACAACCGACTGAACTATCCGCCGCAACTCCTATCGATGCATTTATTGAGGCCGCTTGGCCTCAGCATCCGCCTGCAACCGAAGACGGTTCTGCAAATTTAGTCATTGCCGCTCCGCTGGCAGAACGTCACACGCTCATCCGTCGGCTCTATTTTGATCTCACCGGTTTACCTCCCACACCGGCCGAATTACGAGCCAGTCTGACTGATGAAAGTCCGCAAGCCTACGAAAACCTAGTTGACCGGCTGTTAGCATCACCTGACTTTGGCGAACATTGGGGCAGGCACTGGTTAGATATTGCCCGCTACGCGGAATCAGTAACGTTACGAGGTCTCGTTCAACATCAAGCTTGGCGGTACCGCGATTATGTGATTGCCGCCATGAATCAGGATCTACCGTACGATCGCTTTGTGCTCGAACAGGTGGCTGGTGATTTGCTGCCAGCCGATTCAATTGCTCAGCAGCAAATTCAATGTATCGCGACTGGCTTTCTCACTTTGGGGAATCACAACCTCGAAGATCAAGATAAAGAAAAGCTAAACATGGACGCGGTTGATGAACAACTGAATGTGATAGGTTCCGCAATCTTAGCCCAAACGATTGGTTGTGCGCGTTGCCATGATCATAAGTTTGATCCAATTCCCACGCGCGACTATTACGCTTTGGCGGGAATTCTTCGCAACGTGCAAAGTTTTGAACATTCCAATGTTTCGAATTGGGTTGAAAAACCTTTGCCCTTGAGCCCTTCGGCACAGCAACAAATCACCGTTTACCAACAGCAAATGGGTGAATTACGCAAACAGATTGCCGCGGCCGAAAAACAATTAAAAGGTTCCACCGCGGGACAAAAAGCAGTACCTGTGAGAAGTCTGCCGGGGATTGTCATCGACAATGAACAAGCGGAACTCGTTGGACAATGGACCCGTAGTGATCATACGCCCCGATTCGTAGCAGATGGTTACTTGCATGACGATAATCAGGGACAGGGTAAAAAGACCGCTACTTTTTCGACACTCTTACCAGCGGCTGGTCGCTATCGAGTGCTCGTTTCTTACTCGGCGGGCGGAAACCGCTCACGGCAAGTTGTGGTCACTGTGCAAGACGCTCAAGATACGCACATTGTGAAGATTAATCAGCAACGGGCACCCTCCAGTGACGGTTTGTTTGAAGATCTGGGAGAGTATACCTTCACCACTTCGGCGGCAGCTCAAGTAACGATCGCAAATGTTGCCGCAACGGGGCACGTGATTGTGGACGCAGTCCAATTCTTACCCCTTGATGCTACAAACGTCACAGCGGACTTGATTGTCAAAGAGGATCCTCGCGAGGCAGAGGCTCAGCAAGCGTTGCAAGCCGAATTGCAACAATGGAAACAAGAGTTAAAGGAGTTAGAACAGCGAGCGCCATCGCAGCCAAAATACATGGGGGTGAGGGAACGTGAAGAGGTCAAGGATCTGGCGATTCAAATTCGTGGGAATGTGCATCGCGCGGGTGAGCTAGCGCCTCGTGGTGTGCTCAGCGTGGCAGTCGGTGATTGTCAGCTGAGCATGCCCGCCAATGCTAGCGGACGCGAAGAACTGGGGCGTTGGTTGGCCGATGAGTCCAATCCATTGACCGCGCGGGTCATGGCGAACCGAGTTTGGGGATGGCTTTGCGGTGAATGGCTCGTTCGCTCTCCCGATAACTTTGGCACCACCGGCACCCCACCAACGCACCCCGAACTATTGGATTATTTGGCTCGCCAGCTAATTGATCAAGGTTGGTCAATCAAATCATTGATTCGTGAGATTGTGTTATCGGAAACATATCGTCGGGACAGCCAAGCAACGTCCGAGATACTGGCTGTTGATCCAACCAATCGGCTTTGGTTGCGAGCGGTTCGCCATCGCTTGTCAGCGGAGAGTTTGCTTGATGCGATGCAACAAATTAGCGGCCAGTTGGATCGCGAAATGGGTGGCAAGACGATTCCTGATCGATTATCAGCCGATTATGGATTCGTACACGCTGGGCCGCGGCGAGCCATTTATTGGCCCGCTCTGAGGAACGCGCGTCCGGAGATCATTGATGTGTTTGATGGAGCCAATTCCAGTTTGGTAACGGGACGGCGTGATACCAGCACGGTACCACCCCAGGCCCTCTTCATGATGAATAATCCCTTGGTGCTTAACTTGAGCCAAGCGGCGGGAAAACACTATGCGGAGAATGACCAGCGAGAGGACGCCGTCAAATTATCGGACTTATTCCTTGCCACGTTGGGCCGAGAACCCACCGAGCAAGAGCTTCACACGGTACAGCGGTATCTCACCGAGAATTCCGCTGATTTGATCGGCAGTTGGGCTGATATTGTGCATTCACTGTTTTGCACCATCGACTTTCAATACGTACGATAGAATATGAGGGGCACAAAGTGATCGATTCACAGTTTTCCCGACGACGGTTGTTACAACAAACAGCCTGTGGTTTTGGTGGACTCGCTTTAGCTGGACTCGCCAACCAACAGCTCGCTCAAGCGGCGGCTCATCTTGCGGGGACGCCTCATTTCGAGCCCCGTGCGAAACGGGTGATTTTCTTGTTCATGCAAGGGGGACCAAGCCAAGTTGATACGTTCGATTACAAGCCGTTGCTTGAGAAACGAGATGGTGAACGGTTAGACTTCGTTGATGATCGGACTCAGGCGCGGACCCAGAACGGACGTTCCAGCCATCGTATCATGAAATCTCCTTGGGGGTTTCAACGTTACGGAGAGACCGGCCGCTGGGCATCCGAGTTGTTCACCCAGACTGCTCAACATATGGATTCGCTGTGCCTGGTGCATTCAATGCATACCGAAGGGGTGGCGCATGGTCCGGCGACACTTTTTCTACATTGTGGAGCGAGTAATTTCGTGCGGCCATCAATGGGATCATGGATTTCCTACGGTCTTGGCAGTGAGAACGAGAACTTGCCCGCTTTTGTCTCGATTTGTCCATCAGCCGGCAATGGCGGCGCCCGTAATTATGGGAACGCGTTTTTACCGAGTCGCTTTCAAGGGACCGCAATCGGTCAACCCGGCGGCAAGAATCTGCAGATGCGAGATTTGACACCCCCTGCCCTGTCCGCGAAGAAGCTGCGGCAGAAATTTGACCTAACTCAACAGTTGAACCATAATCAATTGACTCAAGCTGGCGTTGACGAGCGATTGGAGGCGACGATCGAATCGTATGAGCTGGCTTGGCGAATGCAATTGGAAGCACCCGACGTGTTTGACCTAAATCAAGAGTCCCAGCAAACACTGGACGCTTACGGTGTGGGAAAACCTGAGACAGATAACTACGGTCGCCAATGCCTGCTTGCTCGTCGATTATGTGAGGCGGGCGTGCGATACATTCAAGTCAATTATGGTGACAATTCAGCGAATCCCGCTTGGGATCAACACTCTAACCTGCCAAAACATGCTGAGCACGCAGCCCGTGTTGATCAGCCGATCGCAGCCCTGTTGACCGATCTTCGTCAGCGAGGTTTGCTGGATGATACGATTGTGTGGTGGGGTGCCGAGTTTGGTCGCACGCCTTATGCGCAAGAAAACGGAACGGGACGCGACCATAATCCGAGCGGGTTTACCACGTGGTTAACCGGTGGTGGTATCGAAGCGGGCATGAGTTTCGGCAGGACCGATGAATTTGGTCACGAAGCGATCGAGAACAAAGTGCATATGCATGATCTGCACGCGACGATCTTGCACTTATTGGGACTTGATCACGAACAATTGACCTATCGCTACGCCGGGCGAGATTTTCGCCTAACCGATGTCCACGGGCGCGTTGTTCACGAGCTGTTGGCCGCTCGCTGAATGCCGGTCGTCTATTGTTTGCCGTCACGCAGCAGATTGAAATATTCCTCGGCGTGCTCGCGAACTTTCTTTGGGTAGGCTTGATCTTCCAGGGGATCGCTCTCATCCGTGGTCGCTTGCAGAACGGCATCCTGGACGCTTTGACGCGTCACGCCTTTCTTATTTTCGCCACCCGCTCTTCCGGCTAGCACGGCGCGGCCATTTCTTGGTTGGCCACGAACTTGTGAGTCGTAAGAATTTGTATCCGACTCTTCTTCTGGCCGATCGCCTTCGCCTTGCCCTTTACCCATACCGTTCCCCGGCTTGTCGGAGTCTTGACCATTTTGTTGGCCTTGGCAAGCTTTACAGCCTTGGCCACCGCACTCCTTACATCCCATTTGGTCTTTGGCTTGTGAAAGCTGATTGAGGGCATCTTCGAGTTCCTCGAGTTGCTCCATCTCTTGTTGCATCTGGCCCATTTGATCGGCGATCTTTTGCAATTCGTCTGCAGCCGCTTGCGGATCGCCCTGCTCCATCGCCTGTTGGGCGGCTTGCATTCCCTCGGCCATCTCTTTCATTTGTTGCATTTTGCCATCCATTTGCTGCATGGCGTTCATTTTTTGTTGCAGCCGGGCGGCATCTTCATTTCGGCCCGCTTGTTTGGCAGCTTCGATTTGTTCTTGCAGTTTTTGTTTGGCTTGTTCGTGTTGTTCCGTGGCTGCTTTGATTTGCTCCTGCATTTGCTGCATTTGGTTCTTTAGTTGTTCCTTCTCCGCATCAGTCAGCGAGCCGTCGCGTAATTTTTCAGCTAATTTGTCGACTTCTTGCTGGGCTTTGTCAAAGTCACCCTGCTCCATCGCTTTGGCAACTTTATCTCCCGGTCCTTTTTCAATGTCTTTTAAATTGGACAGTGCTTTTCGCATTTCGTCGGGAGAGCCTAGTTTTTGACGCCGTTCTTCCAATTGCTTTTTAATGTCATTGAGCGCGATCAAAGCATCTTTCTTGGTCATGTCGTTGCGACGGCTCAGTTTGTCGGCTTGACGTTCTAGTTTTTTGAATAGCTCTTCGGCCTCTTTGAGCCCTTCCGCTGTGGCTTGTCGGCGACGTTGTTCGAGACGTTTTTTAAGTTGCTCCGCGGCGGTTTTAACTTGCTTGATTTCTTGTTGAGCTGCTTTATCAACGCTGGCATCGGCAACGTTTTCCCGGGTGGCGTCGGGAATAAAGATCAGGACTCCGAGAAAAACCAGTGGCAACAGGGGAAGCAGACCACTGCGACGCACCTGCAACCCAAAGCGTTCGGCAACAGAAATACCCTCCGCTCGTCGTTGCGCGTCGGCGATCAGGGCTTGCCCCATTTCGGAATCGCGATCTTCGCTGGAGAGTTCCAGGGAGCTGCTGAGGCGTTCATTCAAATGAAAACGGAGATCGAGCTCAGCTGCGGTATCTGTTAAAGACGGGCGCGTCAGCCAAGTGGCGATTGCCGCGATTACGAGGGCAGTAACGATGGCGCCGATCGCCCAGCTGAGGGTCCACACGTTACTCGGCACTGAAATTGCCGTGATTTTTGGCACTGCCGCGCTGATCGCGGCGATCAACAGCAAACTGAATAGAGACCAGGTAACGATACGACCGAATCGCTGCAGCATTAAGCGGCGTTGGGCGGCAGCAACCTGACGGCGGATGATATCCATGGAAATTCAGGGAGTGTGAAGGTCGGACCAGATCAACGGTATAGTATAGAGATTAGCAAGCCACGAAACACTCCATATTTATCGGCTTTTTCATGAACTCCGGCCACGTACTCGCAGATCCCGAGACCAATCCAGGGAGGGATGTGGTGATTTACGACGGTCAGTGTCAATTTTGCACTGCGGGAGTTCGACGGCTCGCGTCACTGGACAGATGGTCTAGCGTGTTCGGAAGACCACTGCGTCTTAGTTTTCTGTCGTTGCATGATCCGCGGGTCCAAGAGCGCTATTCTGATTTGAGCTACGACCAGTTAATGGAACAGATGTACGTGATTGATCGGCGAAACCGTCGGCATGGTGGGGCAGATGCGGTACGTTACCTCTCGCGGCGGCTACCCCTGTTATGGCTGGCAGTGCCAATTTTGCATTTTCCCGGCACGGCCCGACTGTGGCGTTGGCTCTATCAGCAATTTGCTCGTCAACGCTATCGTTGGAACCGCGACAGCTGTGAGAATGGTAGCTGCGCGGTGCACTTCGGTGACCCACATCACAAAAAAGATTGCTGAGATTCCACTTGATGGCCAGCGCGACATTTGGTAACAGATACCCGACGGAAGATTTAGACCTACCCTTGTAATCTGGATGAACCGGCCATGGATGGCTGCCTGAGACGGCTAATATTGGTATTGGCGCTAATCTGCCTGGGCATCGGAGGAAAAATCTCTTCGGGTTCCGCTGCCGAAGCCGAATGGATTTGGTTACCCGGTGTCTCTAAAGAGCGTGTCCAAGTCGGTACAACGGCTTATTTTCGTAAGCCGATTAATCTAAAAACACCTTCCTCGGGTCGGGTAACCATCGCGGCAGATGATGTCTATGAGTTATCTGTCAACGGGCGTCGGATTGGTTCCGGGCGATCGAGTCGTCAAATGGAACAATATGACATCACGCCCTTTTTGGTCATTGGTCGTAATGTCATTGCGGTTAAGGTTGACAATACAAGAGGTAACACCGCCGCGCTCGTTGCCCGTGTTGAACTTCAGACACAAGGTTCGGATCGTTGGTACACATTCAGCACCGACGCTTCTTGGAAAGCGACTGATCGAGAGACCTCACTTTGGCAATCCGCCGCATTTAATGATCGTAGTTGGGCTTTGGCTCAGTCGTTTGGACGTTTGGGCAACACCATTCCTTGGGATCGTCGTGAGGATGTAGCCGTCGAAACAGAGCACCAAGAGAGCGAGCGTTTTCAAATTCAGTCCGGTTTTAGCGTGCAGCGGATTTTGGATGAGGAAAAAATCGGTTCTTTGATTGCGATGGCCTTTAATGAATTCGGCCATATCATAGCCTCTCGAGAGCGAGGGCCGCTGCTGTTAATTTTCGATCGCGATAAGGACGGTATTCCCGAGGAAGTTCGAACTTATTGTGACAAAGTAGAAGCGGTGCAAGGTATTTTACCGTTGAACGGTGAAGTCTTTGTCACGGGAGTGGGCCCAGATGGACCGGGGATTTATCGACTTACAGATGAAGATCGCAACGGGACTCTGGAAAAAGTAAAGCAGATTGTCGCGTTGGAGGGCTCACCAGGCGAGCATGGTGGGCATGGTTTAACGCTAGGCCCAGATGGAATGATTTACTGCGTGTTGGGTAATCATATTCAAGCTCAAGCGACTGAATCTGTGGGCGATACGTTAGGACCAATTTACGACACCGACTTAGTTCCTCGGTATGAGGATCCGGGTGGACATGCCCGCGGAATCAAAGCTCCCGGTGGTACGATTATTCGCACAGACATTGACGGCAAAACGGTTGAGCGGATCGCTGGTGGTTTACGTAATGCCTACGATTTGGTATTTCATTCCGACGGCGGTTTGTTTGTCCATGATAGCGATATGGAGTCCGACGTGGGGGCCACTTGGTATCGGCCCACAGCATTATTTGATATCGCTGAAGCTGGCGAATACGGATGGCGGAGGGGATGGTCAAAATGGCCAAATTACTATGCGGACCGCGTGCCACCGGTGCTGGAGACGGGTCGTGGTTCACCTTCGGGAGCGACGGTTTATGACCACTTTATGTTCCCCGTTCGATATCACAATACATTATTTCTTGCCGATTGGTCCGAAGGTCGGATTCTAACCGTTCGCCTGGACCGTCAAGGCGGTACCTTCAAGGCAGACAGCGAAGTTTTCTTGCAAGGCCAACCCTTAAATGTGACTGATCTTTGCGTCGGACCCGATGGGGCACTCTATTTCTGTACCGGCGGTCGAGGCACATCGGGTGGAATTTATCGAGTGGTTTATAACGGATCGGTTCCCGACCGGGTGAAGAATCTAGGCACTGGTGTTGCCGCCGCGATTCGCCAACCGCAACTCGAGTCCGCTTGGAGTCGCCAGACATTGGCCAGCCTCAAAGCCGATCTGGGTGATCAGTGGGGTGAATTGGTCGCGGGTGTTGCTTACAGCTCCGAGAATCCGCCCCATTATCGCACCCGGGCGATGGATTTGATGCAGTTATTCGGTCCCGTCCCCAGCGAGGATTTGCTGATCGATCTAAGCGGTGCCAGCAATGAAACGGTACGAGCCAAAGCGGCACAGTTGATGGGTTTGCACCCCAGTGGACGAGTGCGCCGACAATTAGAGTCCTTGCTTGAAGACAGCGATCCACGAGTCCGTCGCATGGCCTGCGAAGCGATGATTCGCAGCAATCAATTGCCCGAACCAGCGAGTCTCTATCCGTTGCTTAACGAAGAGGACCATAGCGTGCGGTTTGCTGCTCGCCGCTTGCTGGAAACGATTCCCACCAGTCGCTGGCGTGACGACGTCCTCGAGTCAGATGAACCCAAGGTCGCAATCTTGGGTTGTATGGCCCTCGTACTTGCGGATTCGAATCAACAGACGGCGCTACAGGTGTTGGCCAAGATGAGCAAGATGATGCCAACCTTCCTCTCCGATAGTGAGTTTATCGATCTGTTGAGAACGACGGAGCTAGCGTTGGCGTTGGGTGAAATTGATCCTGCGGAGGTGCGACCTCTAGCGGCGCAGATCGCCGAGGAATTTCCCGCGGGCGAAGAACGCATGAACCGGGAATTGATTCGTTTGGCCGCCTATCTGGGAAGCGATACCCTGGGGCAGCGAGCTCTTGATTACTTAGCCGGTGACGCGCCTCTCAAGGAGCGGTTGCATGTGGCCATGTATCTATCCTTTTTGGAGTACGATTGGACAGCCGAACAGAAGTTTCGCTTGTTAAAATTTTATGAGATGGCGGCGCTGGAAGAAGCGGGCAGCTCCGTACCGTTATATATCATGAATGTGACCCGAGACTTTGGTCGTAAGGTGTTAGCGGAAGAAGATGCCCGCACGATCTTGGCTCAAGGTTTGTTGTGGCCAAACGCGGCGTTGGCAGCACTCTATAAACTTCCCCAGCCGGTTGATACTGAGATGGCTGCTGAGCTTCGCGACTTGGACGAGCAGATTGCCGCTTCTGAACGAGCTGATGGAGATGTTTTCCGTCGGCTTCGCACCGGAATCGTGGCAATGTTGGCATCGAGTGGCGATGAGGATTCGTTGGCTTATATGCGGAAAATTTGGCGGGAGGATCCCGAGCGGCGACAAACCGTTGCCATGGCAATGTCACTTTACCCTGACGGGGAAAACTGGGATTATTTGGTCCGCAGCCTGAATGTTTTGGAAGGTCCGGCCGCAATTGAAGTCATGCGGACACTGGCGAAAGTCCAAGTGGCAACCGATGATCCCGAAGCGATTCGTCAAGTAATCTTGCAAGGTTTGCGAGCGGAGCAGGATGGCGGTACCGTCGATCCTGCCTTGAATCTGCTCAGTCATTGGACCGGGATTCGCACCCAAGACGGGAAAGCACCCAGCTTAAAGATCTGGAAACGCTGGTATGCCGAGTCATATCCTGATCGGCCAGCCGCCGAATTGCCCACCGGTGATGCCGACGCGCGTTGGGATATGGAACAACTGGTGACCTATATGACGAGCGAGACAGGCCGTTATGGCGATCCGATGGAAGGACGTCGCGTCTTTAAAGAAGCTCAATGCTTAAACTGCCATCGATTTGGCGATAGTGGTGATCCGGTGGGTCCCGATTTGACCAGCCTGGCACGTCGATTTACGAAACGAGAAGTTTTAGAGTCGATTCTCTTTCCGTCGCACGTGATCAGCGAGCAGTATAGCAGCCGTCGCGTCTTGACCTTAGATGGTCGGGTCTACGTCGGTTTGGTTAGCGAAACCGATGCCGGTAGGGTGTCGATTCGCAACTCGAACAACGAAACAGCGGTGGTCAGTCGTCAAGATATTGATCAGATTTTGCCCAGCACCTCGAGTATCATGCCCGGGAATCTGTTGGACGAGCTGTCGTTGAAGGAAATCAGCGATCTGATGGCTTACTTGGGTGTTTTGCCCCCGGTCGAAGTCGCCAGTCGACAAGACTAAGGCGGTCGGCTGCTCCCCTGCTTTAGAGCTTGATCGTCGCAAATCTGAGAGTGAGCCCGTGCCCGTGCCTTTTCACTTCGAAAAGGCCGTTCGGGCTCTGACAAAGCAACCGCTGTGGGTTAGATTAACGGTTGTTGCAGCTCGATGCTGATTGCCTCTTCAGATTTGACTTTGGGAGCCGAATCGTATGTCTTTCACCGTTGGCCGTTTGGTCCGACGCAGTGCTTGGTTTCACCGTTCCATCGGATTGGCCGTTGCCCTCGGTGTGGCAGCCGCTACGGCTGTGGTTTGCGGGGCATTGCTGGTCGGTGATTCAATGCGAGGTAGCCTGCGTGGCCTGACGCTGCAGCGACTCGGTGAAGTCGACGCCGCGGTGATGCCGGGAAGTTTTTTTTCCGCTTCACAAGTCGCGGGTGATCTGACCATCGACGCCAAGGTGGTGCCGGTCATCTATTTTGCCCGCGGCGTTTTGGAGGCAACGGATTCGGATGCAGAGTTGACGCGACGTTCCGGCCAAGTCCAATTGATTGCGGCCGAGTCGCAGTTTTGGGACTTTGATACCGCCGGGGTGCGACCCGAAGTTTTTCCCAGCGGCAATCAGGTCGTGCTCAATCAGCGGGCTGCTGATGAATTACAAGTCACGGTGGGTGATTTGGTGACCGTGAGGTTGCCTGCCGAACAAGCGGTTCCAGCTGATAGTCCGCTCGGTCGGCGTGATCATGAGACGGAAGGTTTGCCCCGTCTGCAGGTGGTGGCAATTGTGCCCAATCAAGGGCTGGGCCGATTTGGATTGCAACCAAGCCAAGCTATTCCCCTTTGCTGTTACCTGCCGCTGGAACTGGTCCAGCAAGTGTTAGATCGTCCCGGGCAAGCGAACACCTTGCTGGTCGCTGTGCCGGATGCCAATGATGACGATGCCATCACTGAGTTGGCTGCGCGGCTGCTTCCCGAGTTGAATGACTTCGGTTTGCAGCTGGAACGTGTGACACGTGAATTTGATGGTCAACCGAGCCAAACGGTATTTGATTATTACAGTTTGAGCAGTGAGCGATTATTGCTTAGTGATCAGATCGTCGAAGCGGTCGTTGCCGATTTGGGAACCGACCAAGTACAGCCCGTGTTGA
This sequence comes from uncultured Pirellulaceae bacterium, assembly GCA_964535475.1. Taxonomy (GTDB): domain Bacteria; phylum Planctomycetota; class Planctomycetia; order Pirellulales; family Pirellulaceae; genus Laterigemmans. Next base: position 9,479 of record CAZHTX010000010.1, on the reverse strand, counting down.
CTTATTTGGCTAATGCGATCGAAAGTCCCGATGGGGAACGTTCGATCCCCTACTCCACGCTGACGGCCATCAATAGTTCCCCCGAGCTACCGCTCGACTTTTCGCTCCCCGATGGTTCAACGACCGAGATACCGATTGTGCTCAATTCTTGGGCCGCCGAGCAACTTGACGTCAGCGTCGGTGATGAATTGCAGGTCGCTTATTTTGAACCTGAGACGACGACTGGGAAAGAAGTTGAACGCTATTTTACCGCTGTATTAACCAGCATCGTGCCGATCACCGAACCAAGCCGTTCTTACCGACGCAGCCGGGATGCGGAATTTGATCAACTGCCGACAGTTTATAATGATCCTGATTTGACTCCCACGGTTCCCGGCATCACCGATCAAGATTCGATCAACGATTGGGATCTGCCATTTAAGTTGGAACGCGACATCTCTGGCGATGATGATGATTACTGGAGTAACCATCGGTTGACTCCCAAAGCCTACATCCCGCTGCCAGTTGGGCGGGATTTGTTTGGTAGTCGATTTGGCAATACCACCAGTCTTCGCATCGATCATCAGGTGGCTGAATCGGCTCCCGCGTTGGCTGAGCGGATTGTTGCCGTGCTGCGTAGTCGACAAACGGAATTGGGGTTTGATCTCATTCCCATCAAAGCGCAACAGTTGGCCGCCTCGCGAGGCACCACGCCCTTTGATGCCTTGTTTTTGTCGCTGAGCTTTTTTGTGATTGTGGCAGCATTGATGTTGGTGGCGCTCTTGTTTCGGCTTGGCCTGCAACAACGGGCTGCCGAATATGGAGTCATGTTGGCTGTGGGAATTTCGGGTCGCCAAGTCTCTCGCATGGCTTTGGTGGAAGGGACTTTGCTGGCCATCCCGGGCGCATTGTTGGGAGTGGTCGCCGGGGTGGCTTACGCCCTGGTCGTGTTGTGGGCGCTCAGCTCTTGGTGGGTGGGAGCCGTGACGGTGCCATTCTTAGAGTTCCATTGGCGTTGGACCAGCATTTTGATTGGCTTGTTTGCTGGGATTGTCATGGCCACGTTGACCATCGCTTTGACCGCGCGACATTTACGACGCGTGGCGATTCGACCTCTGCTGGCTGGACAAATTCCGGAAGCGGAGCGATCGCTCAAGGCGAACCGCAAACGCACTGGGCGATGGTTTGATTATGCGGCCGGAGCGGCTTTTGTGATCGCCGTGGGTTTAGGAATTATGGCAATCGGTTTGAGCGGACCGGCGCAAGCTGGCGCCTTTGTGGGCGGCGGTATGTTATTGCTGTCCGGGGTTTTAATGGTGTCCTACAGTCGTCTTACCGCTTGGCAAGCAATTGATCGGCGAGCTGGTTTGGCACGCCGATACTCGGTGTCCGTCTTGGCCTTCCGGGCTGTTGGTCGCAATCCATTACGAAGCACTTTGAGCATTGGCTTAATGGCCGTCGCCTGCTTTCTGATTGTCTCGATGAGTGCTTTTCAAATGCGACCTTCAGCGACCGGTGTGGGTGGTTTTGATTTGATGGGACAATCCGCGTTACCGATTTATCAAGATTTGAACGACCCGGTGGTGCGTGAGGAATTGCTTCGTGACGATGCTCTACAGGTGACTCCGGCGGAGATTTTTGGGTTGCGTTATCGACCGGGTCAAGACGCCAGTTGCAACAATCTTTATCAAGCGTTCCAACCACAGGTGTTGGGAATACCATCGCAATTGACTCAGTGGTACTCCGGTCCGCGAGCAGGGGCTGAGCCGACGGACGCTCCGCAGCCGATTCCCTTTGATTGGGCGGCCCAAGATCGCGTGACGATGACAGCGAACGATTCAGAAACACCCTGGGCACTGCTGGAGCAACCGGCCACGGGGACCGCGGAGGATCCTGTTCCCGTAATTCTTGATCAGAATACGGCGATGTGGAGTTTACAGATGCGGGGGGGTGTGGGAGAAGTTCGCGGGTTCACCTTCGATGATGGACGCGAACGCCATTTTCGCGTGGTGGCGCTGTTGGCAAATTCTGTGTTGCAAGGAAGTCTCATAGTCGGAGAGCAGAACTTTCAGCAGCTTTTTCCGGAGATTAGCGGGTATTCGTTTTTCTTGGTCCAAGCCGGTCCCGCTCAAGACGTTGATCAGTTGGCGGCAATCCTCGAAAACCAACTGGGCGATTCGGGCATGGATATGGTTTCGAGTCGGCAAGTCTTAGCTGGCTTGATGGCTGTGCAAAACACCTATTTGAAAACCTTTCAGAGCTTGGGCGCGCTTGGTTTGTTGTTAGGTACTTTCGGATTGGCCGTCGTCCAACTCAGGAATGTGTTGGAGCGTCGCGGTGAGTTGGCGCTGTTGAGAGCGGTCGGGTTTTCCAAACAGCGATTGATGGCAACGGTGTTGTTGGAGAATCTAACGTTGTTGTTGGGAGGGATCGCCTGTGGGGCGGGAGCCGCTTTGGCGGCTGTGTTACCTTACATGTGGGCTGCTGGGACGCGTCCCGCGATTGTCGAGCCGTTGTTGATGCTGGGACTGGTATTGGTCGTCGGATTGGCTGCCAGCACGTTGGCCCTGCGACGCGTGACTCGGCTCCCGTTATTGGCCAATTTATAGGGTCTGGTCGGCCAGATGAACTTGGACGACCGCTCGCACTTGGTCTTCGTTGAGATCGAGGAGCGCGGCCATGCGTTTCAATTCTCTTTGTTCAAAACCTCCCAGCATCCGTTCCGTGCTATTGCGGACGACATTGCCTTTGGGGAGCGGGATGGTTTTCGAGGTGGTGGCCCGCATCTGTTCCCACATGTCGACAATCTGTTTTCGCTTGCTCTCATTCACCGTAGCGGCCAGCCGACGTTCCTCTTCGCTGGCGACGACGGGGGGCGGCGCGTCGGCGGGCGGATTGTCGCCTTGTGTGGAACTGGTCGTTGATGTTGCCACAGGATTTGAGTCGGCTGGGGCTGGATCAATGCTAAGAAATAAAGATATTGCCACTACGGCTAATAATCCGAGGCAGGAGAGCACGCCGAGGAGTATGACAACTAGCTTCATGGAGGACTTATTTGCCGCTGGGTTATTTGTCGTTGGGTTGTTGTTGGTGGGCGATCGTCCGAGCTGGACGGTGGTGCCGCAGCTGAAACACTGAGCTTGTTGCGCTCCTTTGGCGGCAGCGACGGAGTTACCGCATTTGGGACAGGAGAGTGGACCGCTCATGATTCTTGGCCTTCGACTTGGTGGGTGGTTTGTTCCATAGGTCCACCCAGCGCACGGATGAAGAAGTCTTTCATTCTCCGTTTTCCATACTGACTTGAACCGGAGCCATGTCCTCCGTTGGGGAAGACAATCAACTCGAAATCTTTGTCTGCCTTGATCAACGCTTCGGCAACTTGCATGGTGCTGGAAGGATCGACGTTGCTGTCGAGGGCGCCGACGGTGAGCAGTAGTTTACCCTGTAAACGATGGGCCTGGGTGACGTTGGATTGTTCGGCGTAATGGTTCCCGACTGGCCAGCCCATCCATTGCTCGTTCCACCAAATTTTATCCATGCGATTATCGTGACAGCCGCAGTCAGCAGCGGCGGCATGATAGAAGTCAGGATGTGCGAGCAGAGCGCGCAGCGCACTTTGGCCACCGGCCGATCCACCCCAGATGCCGAGGCGTTGGAGATCCATCTCGGGTCGCTCCGCAGCGGCTTCTGTGATCCAGAGGATGCGGTCCGGAAAGCCGCTGTCGCCCAGGTTTTTCCAACAGACATCATGGAATGCTTTCGATCTTTGGCTGGTTCCCATGCCATCGAGTTTGACCACAATGAATCCCAGCTCGGCCATCTCGAACAGCCCGTTATGCAGGCCGAACGTCTTGGGAGTGAAGGCCGATTGAGGCCCCGCGTAGATTGCTTCGAGTACCGGATACTTGAGCTGGGGATCGAAATTCGTCGGTCTCACGATCACTCCGTGAATCGTAGTTGAACCATCTCGTCCGGGCGCTACGAATCGCTCAGGCGGCTGCCAGCCGGTTTTCAGCAACCGGCTCCAGTCGGCTCGTTCCAGCGTGCATGCCAATTGGCCCGTCTCGGCGTCACGCAGTTCGACGACCGGGGGCAAATCGACGCGACTGTACGTATCGACCAACCAGCGCGCGGTGGGAGAATATTGCCAGCGATGATCGCCATCACCATCAGTCAAGGGTGTCAGCTCACCGCCATCAAAATTGACGCGAATCAAATGTCGATGGTAGGGGTCCTCATCTGCCTGACGTCCGCTGACGGTTAACCACAACTGACGTTTTTCGACATCCACCCGTTCCACATCGCGGACAACCCACGGGCCGGCGGTGATTCGATTTTTTACCTCACCAGTCGCCCAATCGAGTAGCAGAAGATGATTCCAACCATCGCGTTCGGACATCCAGATCAGTTCGTTGGTTTCTTCTAAACGTTGCAGATAAAACTTATGAGAGTAGCAAACGAATGTTTCGCTGGTCTCATCGATCACCGCGCGCGCTTGCCCTGAAGTTGGGTCGATGGAAATTAGTCGTAAGACTTGATGACCGCGCTGATTGTAGATGAACGTGAACTCACTCGAATCGGACCGCCACTGAAAATTGTTGATAGCGAATGGGTTGGGAAACAGGCTATCATCGATGGCGAATTTCGATACGTCGACATCCGTTGTTGGGGCAGCTTCGGGAGTATCCGCTGCGGGTAGTCGTTCCAGTGAGAAAAGATAAGGTTTCGGATGATCCAGAGGGTCGCCCGGTTTGGTGTAGTTAATGACGTCAAGCTGTGGTTGCAGGCTGTCGGCCGGTGCGGCCTGGACGAGCGTGATTTGACGTTGTTCGGCACGTTTGGTTTTGAGCACGACAAAATGCTGGGAATCGGGGGACCACCAAACTCGTCCCTCGAATCCGTCGGCAGCGTTGCCTTCGCTGGAAAGTGGAAGGCGACTGTTTTGCTCAAGATTCAAGAGGATGACGTTATGGTCTTCAAAGTCGACTTGCCAACGACCATCGGGTGACTGGCGATTGTTTTGGTTGCGACGGAAATTCTCGCGGCGGTCTCGTCGCAATTTCGGAGCGGGAGTTGAAGCATTAATAATGGCGAGGCGTCGTCCCTCTTCGGCACGAAAAGCGGCAACTTCCTTTCCGTCATCATCGGTCAATAACCAGACATGACCGGCGAACGTGGGATGAGGAAAATTCTCACCAGCCGCCACGCGACCGTAGGCGAGTCTCCGGCCACTGGTATTGATCCAAAATACGTTGAGCGGGCGATCGAGTTGGTTTTGCAGTTCGATCTCAGTGGCTTCACCACCTTGGGATGGGCGGATCGTATTCATGGGAGGTAACCCGCTGGGAGCGGCAGCAGCATCGTCGTCATTTGCCTCGGCGACGACTTGCTGTTGTTCGCGGTCCCACTGCCAAGTCTTGCCTCGAAAACGGAACTGGACAGTCATCAGTTCGGGTGCCGCCTGTAAATTGCGGATGTTTAAAGCTGCGGCGTCAAGCGAATCAGGAAAATGTTCAGAAAGAGCGAGCCGCAGTGTTGCTTGATCAAATAATACGTCCCGTTGGCCTGCTTCGACATCGATTAGCACCACCTCAAAACGGTCTTCACCCGTTTTCACCCGGTACCAAGCATATGCATCTCGCTCGCCGAAAAACTCGGGAGATACCGAGAGACGATCGACGCGGCCCGCAGCTCGCTGGCGATAAGAAGCGGAGCGGTCGTAGCGGGCGGCCAGTTGATCGGCATCGTTTGTAGAAGCTTGCAATGGGGCCAGCAACAAGCCAAAGCAACTGGCTAGCACCAGCTGACCGAACAACAGCGCGCGGGGTCGACGCAATGACCGGCAAGTTCTCAAACGGGTTAGCAGCATGGTTTGCTCAGCAGCGATTTGGGGATACGACATTCCGAGGTTGTCGCCAGTTTAATCGCTTTTCGCTGAACTGTGTGCTGGGCAAAGAGTCGCTGACGGTTAAGGTGCCGAGACGATCTCACCACCGGCTCGCGAGCCAAGCGAGCGCCAAGTCACGAGGTCGATGGTGTCGGCAATCGTTCGCACTGAGCCATCCATCAAAGCAGCTTGCACGGCAGCCGGATGATAGCTTCGCGAGCCGATCGAGGCAAAGGTGGCTCGGCCTTGTGGGCCATCGAGTCCCTCCTGCCAGGAGTTGTAGTCGATATCAAAACTCTCGCTTCCATTGTTCCAAAGCACTTGTTGGTTGGGAGGCATGGTCGTGGTGAAACCGGTGTGGTGGACGCGTCCGTCAGGCCACTCGGTATGCCCCGTGTTCTTGAAGCTGCCCCCGGCAGCCATGGCGGCCAACGCCTCGGGCGTGTTTGGTACTGCTGCCGCCGGAGAGCCGCCGTTGCGGAGATAAGGTTGCCAAGCTTTCACATCGGCCACCATCAAGGTCGAGCTGGTGCCATCGCGAAAATCTCGCATCCCCAAAAAGCTGTTCGGAAAAAAGGCACCCGAACCGCCACGCCGCGTGGCCGGATCGAATACGAGCCACTGTCCGAGGTTAAAGCCATAACTCGTCGGATAGAGCAGCGGTCGGTTGTTCCCCGGGTCACGCACAGTGTCACCACCGACATCGCTTGGGCAAGAGAAGACCGAAACTTTAACACCGCTGATTGCCATTTGGGCATCCCACCCAAAAGTGAGGTCAACGACGTTTGAGAGGTTTTCTTGTTCCAGGAAAGGCAAAATTCGACCGTGCACACCCCAGGCTTGATTGTTGGTAGAGTTTACCCGGCGGAGATCGACAATCGTGCTTGGTGGTAAACGACTGAAGGCTGATTCGTAGTTCATCATCGCCAAGGAAAGCTGCTTTAGATTGTTCTGGCAACTCATCCTGCGAGCCGCTTCACGAGCTGCTTGAACGGCCGGCAACAGTAAGCCCACTAAAATCCCAATGATTGCGATCACGACCAACAGTTCGACTAACGTAAATCCAGCTTTGGCGAATCTGGATCTGGAAATGTTTGCCTGGGTGAATTTTGCCTGAGCCATCACATTGGGGCGGCGGGGATGCTGGTCGCGACCAGTCGAACAAGGGCGAGCAGATGCAGCGGGGGCAAATGCAATTGTCAAATCAGATGTTGGCAAGGGATTCACTCGCGAGATCAAATAAATACTTAAAGAAAACTAGCATTCAAGTTAAGATAATCTAAAGGCATGTCTCATGCCAAACCAGATCAGAGTGGTTGCGTAAGGGTTGGCAGGTGGACTTCGTGGACGCATTTGGAGATAGCGGGTTCGTTGGATGGTGATAACAAAAATTTTTCAAAAGGCATTCGAATTCGGTCTGGCAATTGGCGATCATTTTCGACGTGTGGCGAAAATTTCATCGTCTAGCTGTGGAAAATTCGCCACGGGTGGTTCATGAGTTTGTTTGGCTCCCTTCGCACCCGTTTGTTGGTACCGCTGGTAGTTTGTTCGATCCTGGCTGGGATCGTGGTGGGGCTTGTCTCCTACACGGTTTCAAGTCGTCAGGTGCGAGCCGATTTGGAAAAGTCATTTCAAGTCATTCGTCAGACTTTACAACGAGCTCAGTTCCCTTTAACACCGGCCGTGTTGCGGACGTTGGCCGCGCTGACGGAGACGGAGTTGGTAACTTATGATGCTCAGGGGCGACCTTTAGCGGGCAGCAGTCTTGCCGCGCCACACCCGATTGATGGCGGGACAAGCCGCGGTTCAAAGGGAGTGTTAGTTAGCCCTCATGGAAGTGACTTAGGGTTTCACGACTCAGGATTTCGCGAGGACTTGGTTCCTGGTTACTTAGTGCGTGCATTCTCGCGTGAGACGAGCGGTTCGGATCGAGCCAGCCAAGTACTGGTGTTGGTTGATGTGGCCAAACTGAGACGCGCAGAGCTGTCGGCCGCGCTTTTTCCTTTGGCGACCGGACTGTGCGCGACCATCGTGCTGGCGGTGGTGGCTTCTTGGCTGAGCCAGCGGATGATTGCCCGGATTGATCAGTTGCGCGTGCAAGTGGGACGCGTCGCTGCGGGAGATTTCTCCCCTGCTCCGTTGGTTGCCGGCGAGGATGAATTGGGAGAGTTGGGTGTGGCGATTGGCAAGATGTCGGATGATCTGCAGTCTTTATGGCAGACAGTTCACCAGCAAGAACGTCAAAAGCTGATCCATCAATTGGCTGCGGGAATGGCTCATCAATTGCGCAACAGTCTAACAGGTGCGCGGATGGCGATTGATTTACACGCTCAGCAGAATCCCGATCAACAAGGACAAGGCTTGGACGTAGCCAAACGGGAAATACGTCGCACGGAAGATTATGTGCAAAGAATTCTCAGCCTTGCCGCTCAACAGCAATTACGTTCCCAGCCCGGCCCCATCGGTCCCGTGCTGGAACCGTTGGAGGAGAGTTTACAAATCATTGCCCGCCATCACCGAGTGACGCTTGCTTGGTCTATTTCAGAACAGATTGCCAATGCCAGCGTGGCCGATCCCGCGAGTCTCGGACTGGGGCTGGAGAATCTCGTGTTGAATGCCATTGAAGCGGGAGGGGATTATGTTTCGGTGGACGTCAAACAAGTGGGGCAAACCTTGCAATTCGAAGTTGCCGATAATGGACCGGGCCCCCCTGAGAACTTGGAAGAGGATCACCTGTTCGAGCCTTTTATGACATCCAAACCTGAGGGACTGGGGCTGGGTTTGTCATTGGTGCGGCGTGCGGCTGAGATGTTGGGAGGCGAAGTTTCACTGAGTCGCGAACAAGATACAACACGTTTTCGGTTTGTCGCTCAATGGGTTCCTAAGAGTCTGTTAGCGGTTTTGGCGCTAGCCACCGTTTTGTCTGGGGTCGCGATCTGTTAGCGGTTTTGGCGCTAGCCACCGTTCTGTCAGGGGTCGCGATCTGTTAGCGGTTTTGGCGCTAGCCACCGTTCTGTCAGGGGTCGCGATCTGTTAGCGGTTTTGGCGCTAGCCACCGTTCTGTTGCACGTGAGTGGTTCGGCTCGAAAGCTGACAAGCCTGGCGGAAATTGCATCACTTGCCAGAGCGAGTTGATGCGGAGTACGCTTGCTCGCTACTTACCGATCTGGGAAACTGTAAGGCATGGAAACTGAACGTCCCATCTTGATTGTCGATGATGAACCAGCGATATGTTGGTGCTTTGAGCAGTTGCTTGGCGAGGAGGGGTTCTCAGTCATCACCACCTCCACGGCCGAGGATGGACTGCAGTTAGCAGCCGCCCAACAGCCAGCTTTAGTAGTGCTCGATGTGCGTTTGCCTGGCATGGATGGTTTGACGGCACTGCCAAAATTTGCCGCCGCCAGTCCCCACTCGTCGATCATCATCATGACCGCTTTTGGGGATCTGCAAACGGCGGTACGAGCGGTCCAGCAGGGTGCGGCTGACTATTTGACTAAGCCCTTTGGGGTCGATCGCGCGCGGGCGGTATGTCGGGCGGCACTGCGGCAGCGCGAGTTGGCGGGGACTGCGATTCCCTCGGGTTCAGCCCGTCCCCCGACAACGAGTCGCGTTA
>CAZHTX010000009.1:0-30572 GCA_964535475.1 uncultured Pirellulaceae bacterium | reverse complement strand
TTGCTGACCGAAGTCATGGCGACAAAGCCGGGCAATTCATCGTTCTCCGAACCGAGCCCATAATTTAGCCAAGCGCCCAACGTTGGGCGGCCCGGAATTTCGGCTCCGCTGAGCAAAAAAGAGATCGCCGGGGCGTGGTTGACCGCATCGGTGTGCAAGCTTTTGACAAAACACAACTGGTCGGCAATCTTGGCCGTGTGGGGTAGCAATTCGCTGACCCAAGCCCCGCTCTCGCCGTGTTGATGAAACGGCTCGATCGGCTGCAGCAATAATTTGCCCGCAGCGTTCCCCGTCATCGTGCTGAATCGTTTGCCTCCCAAAAACGATTCGGGCACCGGGCTGCCATGCCGTTTACTCAACTCCGGTTTGTAATCAAACAAATCGACGTGCGTGGGGGCGCCATTTTGAAACAGGTAAATCACGCGTTTGGCGCGGGGTGGAAAGTGTGGCAACGTCTCGCCCGCAACGGCGGCGGTCGCCCTCTCCGGCTGCAGCAAATTGGCTAATGCGGCGACTCCCAAGCTGTTGCCGATGCCGGTCCCCGCGCGACCAAAAAAATGTCGCCGGTTGATCCCCAGTTGATGCTCGCGGAGCGGCTGGGCGGCCGCGTCGTCGAGTATCTGCCAACTGTCTCCGTCCGCATGATGCATGGCTCTATTCCCGCGTCAGTGTTTCGTCGAGGTTCAGAATATTTAGGCAGACCGCAGTCAGCGCCGCCAGTTCCGCTTGAGGCAGCTCGGCTGGCGGCCGCTGTTGACCGTGTGCCAAGAACGCAGCGGCAGCCTCCGGGTCGGCTCGGTAAGCGGCCACCGCTCGCGACCAACTGCTCTCTAACAGTTCTAATTCGGGCTCCGTCGGCGGCCGGCATAACGCCTGCTCAAAGACCCACTCCAGCTGCGCTTGCGGCGTGTCGCTGTCTTGCGTGGTAATGCTGCCCACTTCGGTTACAGCTCGGCAAGCCAGCGCGCGGGCCGCTTCCACGTAGGTCACGTCGTTGAGCGTCGTCAAGGCGTGCAGCGGCGTGTTGGTTCGCAGCGGTTTGACTTCGCAGACTTGACGTTTGGCAGCATCGAAAAACATCGTGGGGCCGACGATTCGTCGCCAGAATGTGTAAATGCTGCGGCGGTATAAATCGTCTCCGCTGCCGACGTGGTATCGCTTCTTGCCAAAGGTGGCTTCCGCCCACACGCCGGCCGGTTGATAAGGATAGACTGGTTTGCCGCCCAGCTGGGGATTTAGCAAACCGGAGATTGCCAGCGCTTGATCGCGCAACATCCAAGCGGGCAGTCGGTAGCGGGCCCCGCGCGCCAAATAGCGATTTTCAGGATCCTGTTCGAAGTCGGAGGAGTGCAACATGGCCGAACTGCGACGATAAGTTTGACTGGTGAGAATCGTCCGCAATAAATGTTTGACATCCCATCCCGAGACGATGAATTCGGCAGCCAGCCAGTCCAGCAGATCGCCGTGCAGCGGATATTCGCCCTGCACGCCAAAGTCCTCCGCCGTCTTTACCAGCCCGACCCCATACAGCATCTGCCAGAATCGATTCACTGCCACGCGGGCGGTTAACGGGTTTTCTGGGGAAACCACCCAGCGGGCCAGCGCCAGCCGGTTGGGCGTGGCGTCGGCGGGCAATTCGGGAAGGTTTGCTGGCACGCCGGCTGTCACTTCCTCGCCCGGTTGGTTATACAGCCCCCGCTCCAGCACGTACGTGGGACGCGTTTCGGCTTGGTCGCGCATCACCATCACGCGGGGAATTTGGCGGCGAACGTTGGCCAAGGTTTGTTCGATGTCTGCTTGTTGCTGGTTGAGTTCGCTCAGTTCCGCGTCACTGCTGGTGAACGCTGCGGTGACGATTGTTTGTTGCTCGGCGGTGCGTTGGTCGGCCGCGATCTGCAAAATGTCAGTCAACTGCTGCTCCGCCGCGGGCAAGCTCGCGGCGGAACTGGCGGAGCTGGCCAACTGAAAGTGCCCCAGGTTGTGACTGGCATGTTGCGAGTCGTGCCGCAGCGTGATTTGCAATTGGCCGCCAGGGGGCAATATCAACGGTTCCGCAAAGCGAAATAGTCCCTGCTGGTCTCGGCTGGCTGGCCGGCCTTCATACACCGCCCAGCCCGTTTGCGGGTTGCCATCAAAGGCTTTGGTGATTTTCAAGTCGCCCTGCTCGAAACTCGCTTCGCCGCTGGTCAGCGGTTGCAGCTGCCAGTCAGCTTGCGAGTTTTCACGCCAACGGACTTCGAGTTCGGTGAGCACGAAGTTGCCGCTGTTGGATCGCGCAAAGCCACCCGCAGTCATGTCGGGATGGCGGACGGCGGTCAGCAGCAATGCGGTAAGCGGTTGCCCACGTTCCGCGACCGCGTTGGCATCGCCAGCAGAGTTAGCAGCAGAGCCGCCAGCAGCAGAGTCGCCAGCAGCAGAGTCGCCAGCAGCAAGGGGAGGCGTGGTCAACACGTAAGTGTCGTTTGCCGGGTTATCACCCAGTGCCAGAATGTGACCCGCGGGAGTCACGCTCAGGGTCTGCCCTTGTTGGCTGAGCAGGCTCTCGAAAGTCAACGTTTGCCAATTGGGAGCACTGGCGGCACCGGCCAATTGCTTGGTTTCCCAAGCCGCTTGCTGAGCCACTAACTGTTCGCGGCGGTTGGCGATCGCGGCGGCTATTTCCCGTTGGCGGTTTTCCAGCTGCTCGAGTTGCGTTTGCTGGGCATCCGAGGGAACTGCCAGAACGGGCGGCGTTTGCGGATTGCCCCCCCCGCCGTTGACCGGAGTTTGATTGAAGAAGGCGGTAAAGCGATAGTAATCTTGCTGGCTCAGCGGATCGAATTTGTGGTCATGGCAGCGACAGCAATTCAGTGTCAGGCCGAGCCAAGCGGTGCCGACCGTTTCGGTCATGTCCATCACGTAATCGACTCGATTCTCCTCAGCGATCCGGCCACCCTCGCCGTTGATCATGTGGTTACGATTAAATCCAGTCGCTAAAACTTTTTCGTCATTGGCGTCGGGCAAGAGATCGCCGGCGAGTTGCCAAATCGTAAATTCGTCAAATGGCTGGTTGCGATTAAATGCGTCCACCGCCCAATCTCGCCAAGGCCACATCGTCCGTTCGTTATCGCCTTGGTAGCCGTTGGTATCCGCATAACGAGCCACTTCCAGCCACTGCCAAGCCATCCGTTCGCCGTAACCCGGGGTTGCCAGTACGCGGTCGACGAGGCGATCCCAGGCTTCCGGTTGCTGGTCGGCCAGATACCGCTCCACTTGCTCCTCGCCGGGAGGCAAGCCCGTTAAATCGAGATAGAGCCGGCGGATCAAGGTGCGGCGATCGGCCAGCGGGTTGGGGGTGATGCCAGCTTGCTGGATCACCGGTGAGACGAGGCGGTCGATCGGATGTTGGGAGGTCGGGGTCGGATGTTGGGAGTTAGAACTTTCCGCGGGGGCGGGTAAGTCAGGTCTGCGGATCGGTTCGAAAGCCCAGTGTCGGCCCCACTCGGCCCCCGCCTCGACCCACCGCCTCAACGTTTCAATTTGCGTGGGCGAAAGTTCTCGGCCCAATTCGGCGGGCGGCATTCGCATGTCGGGGTCGTCGCTGGTCACTCGGGCGATCAATTCGCTGGCCTCGGGATCGCCAGGGAGGACCACCGGATAGCCACCACGCGAGCGTTTGACATCCGCTTCGTCGTCCAAGCGGAGATCGCCTTGTCGACCCTCATTGGCGTCCGGGCCGTGACATTGGAAACAGAAATCGGACAGGATCGGCAGCACGTCGCGGGCGTAGGAAATCGGCCGGTCTTGTTCGGCGGCAGCCAAATATTCGCCATGGCTGGCAAGCAAACAGTAAGCAAGAACGCCCGCTAGCCAACGACGGCATGACGGCGGGTGGGAAAATCGGACACGGCGGAAGTGTTTGTGAAGTGGCAGCATCAGTGCGGGCAGCCTGAAGATGGGTGCGGCTGTCATTTGATAAACAAATTGAGTGGGCTGATTGAGTGGGCTGGAGGTGGGAGCTTTCATTATAGCCGGACCGACCGCCCGTTGTTTAGGCAACTGGCGGTCGATGGGTTGGCTAATGCTGGCTGTGCGAGATCGCTGTGCGGGGGGAGGGGCTGGAGTTTAGGGGGCAGCTCGTGAGCGATTTGTGAAAGTGCGGCGAATTTGTCACGGGCCGGGCTGTGCAGCCAGGGCGTTTGATTAGGATTTGACTCTGGTGGTCGCTTTGACCAGACCGATTGTTTTTTAGTCAATTTGCAGAGGGATTTGATGAACAGCAGGATTAGCTCCATCCAGACGATGATTCGGCGACCTTGCCTGGTCGGGTGCATCGCCGCCAGCCTGGCGGTCGCCGGTTATGCCCAGCCGGCAGACGATGCCAGCCCGCAAACGGCAACCGGCGTGGTCTTTAACGACGCCAATGGCAATGGTGTTCGCGATGCTGATGAGGCGGGTATTCCTGAGATCAAGGTCAGCAATGGTCGAGAGATTGTGAAAACCGACTCGCAGGGACGGTATCAGTTGCCAATCTCTGATGATTGTATTTTGTTCGTGATCAAACCACGCAACTGGATGACGCCGCTGAACGAAGACAATCTTCCTCAGTTTTACTATATCCATAAGCCGGCGGGTTCTCCCGCCAATTTCCGCTTCGCCGGCGTCGAGCCAACGGGTCCACTGCCCGAGTCGGTTGATTTCGCGCTCACTCGCCGCGAGGAACCCGAAACTTTCAAAGCACTTCTGTTTGGTGATACGCAACCGCGTAACGTCGAAGAGGTGGAGTACATGGCTCATGATGTGATTGAGCAAATTATTGCCGAGGATGGACATGATGCGTCTTTTGGAGTCACGCTCGGTGATATTGTCTTTGACGATTTGTCGGTGATGAAACCGCACAACCAGGCGATCGCGCTGATCGGCATTCCTTGGTATAACGTGCTTGGCAATCATGATATGAATTTTGATGCCCCCAATGATGAACTCAGTGACGAGACTTTCGAGCGTCACTATGGTCCCAGTTATTATTCATTCGACCATGGACCGGCTCACTTTTTGGTCCTCGACGATGTCACTTGGGTGGCAGCCAAAAATGGTGAACGGGCCCATTATCATGGCGGTTTCGGAGAACGCCAGTTGGAGTTCATTCGCAATGACCTGGCCATGATCCCCGCAGATCAATTGGTCGTCTTGATGATGCATATTCCGCTCACCGGGGTTGACGACCGTCATGGTTTATACCGCCTGATCGAACAACGCCCGGCGACTGTTTCCATCTCGGCCCACACGCACTATATGGAGCATCGCTTAATTGGTGAGGAGGATGGTTGGCAAGGTGCCGAGCCACACCATCACATTATCAATGTCACGGTTTGTGGTAGTTGGTGGCGCGGACAGCCTGATGAGCGGGGCATTCCCCATGCCACGATGAGCGACGGTGGTGCCAATGGATATTCGATTATGCAGTTTGATGGCAACAAGTACTCGCTGGAGTACCGTGCCGCCGGACGACCCGCCGATTTCCAAATGCAGATCTATGCCCCCGAAACAACCGCCCCGGCGGAACTGGTAAAGACGGTGGTGATGGCAAACGTGTTCAACGCCATGCCCCACACGCAGTGCATGATGCGAGTGGGCGAGGGTGCGTGGAAGCCAATGGAGCAAGTCACCACGCAAGACCCCGGATTCGTCGCTGCCAAGGCGGCGGAGGTCAGCTTGGAAGGTCGCCAGTGGCGTGACCTGCCCGGCGCCCACCAAACACCGCACATGTATCGTGCGATGTTGCCCGTCTCACTTCCCGAGGGGACGCATCGGATCGAAATCAAAGCGGTCTGGCAAGACGGCAAGGAAGTGGTCGACCACCGGATTATGCGAGTCGAAGTGCCAGCCGCCACGAAAGAATAGTTAGCGGCTGGTTTCAACCGTTAGCGGCTGGTTTCGTGGGTGGCTAGCGCTCTGAGCAGTCCCCAGCAGGCCAGCAAAAGAATGATGGTTAACGGTAAGGCGGCGGTGATGGCCGCCGCCTGAAGGGCTTGTAAGCCACCGGCCAGCAGCAAACTCGACGCCACGATCCCCTCGGTGATTGCCCAGAACAACCGCGTTCCCACTGGTGGATCGGGGTTTCCGCCTGAAGCGATCATGTCGATCACCATCGAAGCGGAGTCCGACGAGGTGACAAAGAACAGGATGATGCAGAGCGTGGCAATGCCCACGGCGATCAGCGTCAGTGCTTGCGAGGCAAACAGGCCTTCCATCAGAGCAAACAAGACGGTGGGAAGTTGAGCAATCTGCTCTTCTCCCGTTTCGTTAACTATCATCGGCGCGTCTAAATACTCGACCGCCGTCAGCGGCATGTCTTCGGAACGGATTTCACCAGCCGCATTCTGCAGCGGCTCACCCGCTTGATTGATGATCGCCACGTGATAGCTGGGCAGCTCGGCGGCCGGGTCATAATCGGCCTCGCTGGCGACTCGCTCCAAATGGTCCGTGTGCTGACGCAACGTGGTAGCACCAAAAGCGGTTAGCCAGGCAATGCCCACAGCCGTCGGGACCAACAACACACCGGTCACGAATTCCCGAATGGTGCGGCCCCGCGACACCCGCGCGATGAACATGCCCACAAAGGGTGACCAAGAGATCCACCAAGCCCAGTAGAAGACGGTCCAGGAATTCAGCCATGTCCGACCATCCGCAGAGAATGAACCGGTGCGAAAGCTGCTGAAGGGCAAAATTTGCAAGTAGGCTCCCGTGTTTTCCACGACCGCCCCCAGAAAAGCGACTAAGCCGCCGCCGCCAATAGCCAACACCATCAAACTGCCGGCCAAAAATATGTTGATCTCGCTCAGCCGCCGGATGCCAGTCCCCAGCCCGAGCACCACCGAAACCGTCGCCACGGCCGTGATGGCGGCAATCAAGCCGACTTGGATCCGCGGATTAATCGGCCACTCAAACAGGTAAGCAAAGCCGGCGTTCACTTGTTGCGCACCGATGCCCAGCGAGGTGGCGACTCCGGTCAGCGTGGCGACAATCGTCAGCGTATCAACGACGTCGCCTAGCCGCCCCCACACGCGATCGCCAAAGATAGGGTACAGCAACGAACGGAAACCAAGCGGCAGCCCGCGGCGAAAGCCAAAATAGGCAAGCGCCAAACCGACAAAGGCATACAAGGCCCAAGGGTGAAAGCCCCAGTGGAAAATCGTCACCGCCATCGCCAACCGAGACGAGTCCAGTCCATCGGCAAAGCCCGGAGGCGTCGTGTTGTAATGGTAGACAGGCTCCGCCACGCTCCAGAAAACCAGCCCGATCCCCATGCCGGCGCTGAACAACATCGAAAACCAGGAGAGCCGACTGAATTCCGGTTGGTCGTCGTCGGTGCCCAGTTTGACATGACCGTAACGGCCCAGCCCCAACCAGCAGGTCAGCCCCAAAAAGCCAGTCATGGTGATCACGTACAGCCAACCAAAGCGATCTCCAATGCCCGCCTTGATCGCTTCAAAAGAACTTTCCAGTTCACCGCTGGGGAATAGGTAAACCGCCAGCACAAGCGCCAGCACAATCACCGCCCCGGCGGGAAACACCACCGGATGCATTTCGAAATGCGGCCCAAACGTCAGCCGCGGCAAATTGGGCGACGTTTCCAGGTCCGCGGTATGCGACTCGGCTGTCTCTGCAGCTCGCTGGCCACCACCGGGTTGGCTGACGTGGCCAGTCTCGTCGCACGCCGGATCAATTGACGAGTCATTAATTGACGCATCAGCGATTGACGAACCGGCAATTGCCGATTCGTCGGGCGCGGTTCGGTCGTCAGTTGAATCCGGGGTGGCAGAGGACATTCGGTCAACACTTTTCGAACAAGAAAATACCCCAACTAAGATGACCGGCTTGGCCACCTTCGATCCAATGCTTCAGCCCTTGTTGCATCCGCTGCAGGTACTCAGCGGAAATCTCCGACCAACTTCGGGCCTTCGCTTTCCATCGTTTCCAGCACGCGGCGGTAATGGTTAACCAATTGCTCGGTGTGACACGCAAAACCCTGATCGCGCCATCCAAATTCGCTGGCCACCCCTTGGTAAAACTTGGGGCAACCGAGATCGGGCAAGTGAATCCGAGCCAGGATTGGCTCCAACACCCCAGCGGGAAACTCATCGGCACTCATCGGGTCGGTAAAGATGAACCGGCCGCCCGGTTTGAGCACGCGGTGCACTTCGCTCAGCACCCGCCGCCGATCGCCAGAGTGCAGCATCGCGTCCTGGGACCAGACGACGTCGACCGAATGATCTTCCATCGGAATGTCTTCGAACCGACCATCCACGACGTCGATGCGATCGCTCACGCCAATCTGCTCATTCATTGAGCGATTGCGTTGATTTTCCGCTTCGGACAGGTTCAAGCAGGTAACGTGACAGCCAAACAGTTCGACCATCCGCCGCGCCGCACCGCCGTATCCCGAACCAATGTCGAGCACGCGAGTCGTCGGCGACAATTGCCCCAGACGCTCGATCATGCGATCGACCGTGCGACGGCTGGCCGTGCGAATCGGTTCGTCGGCCGACTCGTAAAACCCAACGTGAATGTCCTCGCCACCCCAAACTTCCCAGTAGAAATTATCGGCGTCGGGGCTGTTATAGTACTGTCGCGCAGTCTCAGTTGCCGCGTCGTATGTCGCACTCATTCTTCACCCTCCTCAAGCCAAGCCGCTTCGTTGGCCAATGAGTCGTAGCACTTCTGGGCTACGTGGATGAAGAAGTCAGGTTCCGACTCGCGATATGTCTCTTGGAAATCGCCGAAAGTATCGATCTGCTGGAAACCAACCTCCCGCATCAGACGACGCGTGTACCGCTTCCTCAGGGGGAACATGTTGAGGTGGTAACGTGATCCGTCGGGGAACGAATAGCAGAAGCGAGCTAGACCTTCGTCCATATGCTCCGGTTCCGCCGAGACTTTCTCGCCACAGTAATAGAATTTATGCTTTGAATCGAAACCATGATCGAGGATCGAATCGTAGTTCCGCTGGTCGAGGATCAGCACGCCGTCATGAACCAGCGCGGCGTAGAATTCGGCTAACGCTTTGCGACGATCTCGCTCGCTGAAGAGGTGAGTGAACGAGTTCCCCAAGCAGATCACCGCGTCGAAGCGACCGTGCACGTCACGGTTCAGCCAACGCCAATCGGCTTGAATCGTCCTCAGCACGTGTCCGCGTTTGCGACCGTTTTCGAAGGCTCGGGAGAGCATATAAGGACTGCCATCAGCACTGACCACGTCAAAACCGGCTTCAATCAGCCGCATTGAGTGAAAACCCGTGCCGGCAGCCACGTCGAGAATCCGCTTTACCCCCCGCGCCCGCAGATTTTCGATAAAAAACGAACCCTCCGCGTCAGCACGCTGCTGCCAGTCAATTAAGTCGTCCCACTTTTCGACAAAACCTCGGACGTACTCGTCTGTATACTGGTCGGTGTCGCGAACGGCTGTGGGGTCGTCACCATAATCTTGCGGTTGATACTCCAACAGCGATTTCTTTTGACCGGGATCCACGGTTATCCATCTCCAGGAAAGTCTCGAAACTAGCTAGCGATTGCCGAGGCAACTGCTTTGAACTCAAAGTAGTTTAACCGAAATGGCCGCGGATAACATGGGGTGCGATTCTGGTGTAGACTGTGGCCCGGTTTCTGGCCCCCTTGAATTGGCTTTTGGCCCACTCGATTGAAGTGCACGCAGTGCTTACCGAAGAAGATCAGATTGTCGCCGCCATCCGGCAAATCATTCGAGCCATCGACTTGCATTCCCGGCGCCTGATGGAAGGGCACGGTCTGACTGGTCCGCAATTAGTGGTGCTGCAGGAAATCGCTCGCCAAGGGCCGCTTGCGCCCAGCAATTTGGCGCGGGCCGTGCATCTCAGCCAAGCCACCGTGACGGGAATCGTGCAGCGATTGGAGCGGCGGGAGTTGGTGGAGCGGGCACCCAGTTCGTCGGATCGCCGCTCGGTGGCGTTGACCGTTACGGACGCCGGGCAGGAATTATTGCGAGTCTCGCCTTCGCTGCTGCAAGATCGTTTTCGCGATTCTCTGTCAAAGTTGCAGCAGTGGGAGCGGTTGCAAATTTTGGCCACCTTGCAACGCGTCGCCGGCCTGATGGATGCCGGTGATTTGGACGCCGCACCCCACTTGATCCCGGGCGAATTTTCTGTTCCGGCGGAACCGGGCGCAGAGCCCGCGGCGGAGTCTGCCGCAGAGCCCGCGGCAACGCAGCCGCCAGCACGGGCAGCGGATCTGACAGCGGAGCAGTCGCTCGAGTCGCCTGCGAAGACGACGCTCGAACTAAGCGACGAGTAGCCCGTTTTACGAGTAGCCCGTTTTACGTGCGTCCGCAGCCGCTGCATCGCCGCACGTACCCAGCTAAACCGCCACCACCGCGGCGTACGGTTTGGACGAGGTCGCCGCAGTGCTCGCAGAATTCTCGTTCTGTCTGGCTTTCACCGTTGGCGGTGGCTTGGGCACAGCGGGTGCAGTGCCGCGTGTCGGGTAAGACCTCGAGTCGTTCCGGGTGAATCGACTGCCGGCATGCCTCGCAGCGGCGGCCTTCGCCCCACAGTTCCGGGTCTTCTTCAAATTCCCCAAACGCTTCGCTGAGCTCGGGCGACGATGCGCTGGGGCGGCCGCAGCCGGGGCAGACCAGTTGGTCGGGCGCCAAACGCCAACGCTTGCCGCAGTCGAGACAGTCCACAAACACGTTCATTCTCGCGTTGCCCCCGGTGCGTATTCGACCGACTCGCACTTGCTCGATGAACTCGCACCGCGGGGGGGCAGCTGGCGTTTTGCGTCAAGTACGGAATCTGGCTGCCAAACAAGTATGGCACCAAAAAAAACAGCAGGCCCGCTCGGCGAACATGCCAAAAGCGGACCTGCTGCTGTTGAATCCTAACACCGAAGCCGCTGCGTTAACAACGACTTCGGTGTCAGAAAAGGACTATATCGCAGAGCCTCAGCACGGACGATTGACCCAGTAACCGTCAGCACGTGAGTAGTTTGCCCTAACCTTGGAGGAAGGTTGGCACCTGGTTCCCGCGATCCATGTGCCTACGATAACGTCCCCTGAAAAAACTCGGTGAGGTTCAGATGTGTTGGACTCGAGCGCGCCGCCTGGTGCTCCGTTGCGGGGGGAATTACCAGCTTGCCCCGTCACGTGTCAACGCGAAAAAATGTTAATTCTGGTCCATTTAATGCTCGGCCACTGACTCCCCGTCTGGGGTTTCGCTTAGCCGCAAAGCGATGAGCGCCAAGTCGTACCCGATCAAGGCTTGACTTTCGCGTTCGGGGCTTTGGGTGTACGAGTGGCGTGTGCGAGTGGCGAGTGCGAAGCCCACGAAAAGGTGGGCATTCGGTCACGTGCCGTTTAGGACTTCAGGGCGGGGTGAGGGAGAATCACCGGCAGCCCGGCGGCGCGTTGGCTGCGTTGCTGGCCGCTGGAGCGAGTTGCTTGCTCAGCTGGTTGCGGTTTTTCCGCGCGGGCTTGCAACAACTCGCGGATCATTTCCTCCTCGCACGCCAAAGCGGCTCGTTCCAACGCGGGTGCATCGCTGCACCAACCGCCAGCGACAACGATTGTATCTGCCGGCCCGGCTTGTTCGATTGCCCAAGCGATGGCGGCGGCGCGGTTAGCGATCAGGCGTGGTTTTCCGGGCTGATTGACGCCGTCGAGCCAATCGTGCGCGGCTGACAAAAAACCCGCTTTGGTGGGAGAGGCCGAGGTCACGATGGTCCGATCGGCATACTTCTCCGCGACAGCTCCGGTGGTTGCCAAGTCGACGCTATCTGCCCCTTCGCCGACAGCCGCTACGACCCATAACCGCCCCGCGCCGCGTTCCCGCCGCAAGCCCCGCAACAGGCCCCGCAGGCGCTGTGGGCTGCCACAGGAATCGAGCATCACGGCGGGTGTTGGCCAACCGCCAATCCGTTGCAGTCGGCCCGGTACGTGACGAACTTTTGCCAACGCGGCAATCGATTCATGCAGTGGCGATTGCATGAGCATCCCCACGGCGATCGCCGCCAATTGGTTATTGGCCATCAGCGGGCCAGTCAACACGGTTTCCATCGTGGCGGTCACATCGCCGGTGGTGACCATCAGCGTTGTTTCGCCAGGTTGCTGGTCAAAGATCTTCGCCGAAACGTTGGCTTCGCCACGCAGCCCGTAAGTCAACAGCGGCACACCGGCGCGATCAGCGGCAGCCATCGCCGCCTGGCTGTCGGCGTTGACAATTGCCACGCCCCCTTCTCGTAATTGCTCAAGCGCCAGGTCCAACCCGCAAGCCACCCCAGAATCCTCAGGCGTCTGCTTGCCACCGGTTAAAATCAGCACATCGAGGGCTAAATTGCGAAATCCGGCTGAGTGCAGATAGTCATCGGATAACTCCAGTACGACCGCCGCTGAGCCGGCGTCACGCGCGTCGGCCAGGAACTCGCTGGTTTCCAGCACGCCCAATTGCCGCGCGTCGGCGGCCGATTGGATGACCCCGTCGCAACTGCCCAAGTCCGTTTCGTAAGCGGTTCGCTGGCCCAAGCCGCGGAGCATCGCTGCAGCCAACAGAGCGGTGGTTGTTTTTCCGGCGGCACCCACGACGCCGACAATCAATAAATCCTCAGCAGGATTCCCGTGCAGAGCATCCGCCAACTTGGCGGCGGCTCGGTCCGCACTGTTGACGACGCACTGGGGTAGTGGCACGGGAAGGATTTCTTCGGTCAACAAGCCGGCGGCACCGCGGGCCAAAGCTTGGCAGGCTGCTTCCAAGGGATCTTCGCAGTCAGCTAGCAAAGCCAGTATCGTGCCCGGTTGGCATTCGCTCGGTGAACTGACCAAGCTATCGCCACTCACGTCAAGACCGCCGAAAAAGCGAGCTTGGGGCAAAATCTTTCGCAAAGAAAAGTGTCCGTCGCCGTGGCTGGCAGAGGCCTCAGCCGGCGAGGGCTGGCCATCGATGCTTCCGAATTCGGCGGGATGCTTCTGAGCTTGTGAGCGACGCTGAGGTAAATCGCGACCTTCCATCCTGGGCCTCCATGCCTGTGGTGGGATGCTATCATGCTAAAATCAGCAGCGTCCGAGCAGTCCTTGCCCTTCCGTCTTGCCGACGTACGCTGATTGTCAGCATCCGCTCGATTTGGTCAACCCGGATCGCCGCCGATTCGATAGCATTCGATAGCATTCGATAAGCAATCGATAGCAATTGAGTGGCTGACCAATTAAGTGGCTGACCAGTTGTTGCCGCGAACGGCAAAATGGCTGGCCCGCAGATTGCCCCGGTTTGTGTTGCCCGCGGTTTGTGTTGCCCCCGGTTTGTGTTGCCCCCGGTTTTTGAAGCTCGGCGACGAAATCTTTTTTTATCCGCCCTTTGAGGAAGTAGACAGTTGGAAGACTTTGACCTTGGACAGTTGGCCGCCTATTTGCACCTGACCCCCGATCAGGTCATGAAAATGGTCAAACAAAACCGCATTCCCGCACGGCGAGTCAGTGGACAGTGGCGTTTCGCCGAGGCCGAGGTGCATCATTGGCTGGAGGAGCGAATTGGCGTGGCTGACGAAGCCCAACTCGATCGCGTGGAAGCGGTGCTCGATCGTTCCGCCGGCAGTGAGCACTCGCCCAAAGTGGCCGATTTATTGGCGGTGGAGGCGATTGCTATCCCGCTGCAAGCTCGCACGCGGGGCTCGGTGATTCGCAATATGTGCGAGCTGGCCACGCGGAGCGGTCTGATGTGGGACGCTCCGGCAATGGTCGAAGCGGTCAAAGCGCGGGAAGAATTGCATCCCACCGCCCTCGATAATGGCGTGGCCCTGATGCACCCGCGGCGTCCCCAGACATCAATCTTGGCCGACTCGGTGATCGCGCTCGGTGTTTGCCCAACCCCCATCGCGTTTTCCGATGCCGGCCAATTAACCGATGTTTTTTTTCTGATCTGCTCTTACGATGATCGTACCCATCTGCGAATACTTGCGCGACTGAGTCGTTTGATTACCGCAGACGATGTCGTCGACCAGTTGCGAACGGCCGAATCGCCAACCGCAGCCTGGGAGATCATGCGTCACGCCGAAGCTGAAGCTTACGAAGACCCCACATGATTTCGGTAACCCAGCAGCCTTGCAGGCAGGCTCTCAGCAGCCGCCGGCAGGATCCCAGCAGCCGCGAGCAGGATCCCAGCAGCCGCGAGCAGGATCCTAGCACGTTGGTTTGGATTGGTGCGACTCAGCAATCGCCGTGGTCAGCCGCGTTCCGCTACTGCGTCGAACACGCCGCCCAGATCGCCCCCAGACGCTCCATCGATGATCTGCTCGACCGGCCCGCTGCCGCCATCAACCGTATCGTGATTGTCAAATCAAGTCGCTTGCCAGCCCCGCGGCAACTCGAGCAATTACAGCTGCTCGCACCCCAAGCCGAGCGTTGGACTTTGGGCAGCGCACAATCCGAGGGCGAGTCGCGAACAGGTAAACCCTGGCCCGGTTTCCAAAACCTCTACTGGCACCGCTGGAACCAAGTCATGCCCGGCTGGTTTTTGGACAATGTGTCCAGCTCAATGGACGAGCCGGCAAAAAAACAATTGACCATCGCCGTGCTCGCGGCAAATCGCCAAGCGACCGGCGGCTTGGTCGACTTTCTGACCGCCGCCGGTCACAGCGTGGCCCAAGCGACCAAGCCGAATCTGCTGCAAATCGGCAACCTTGACATGGTTCTTTGGGATGATTCAGCCGCCCCTCCGGCGAGCCGCAGTGATTGGCGGGCGCGATTGCAAAGCGTCCAGCCGATGCTGGCAAAAAGCGGCGTTTTTTTACCGTCTGCTCGCCATTTATGGTGCGTTGGCTTTCCGCGACCAGCTGATGTCGCCGCGGCCAAGAGCGGTGGCGTCGACGAGGTGTTCAGCAAGCCCTTTTCTCCGGCCGCCATCGGGCGAGCCTGCCTGGTTGGCTGCTTAAGGTGATATTTGCCCCCGTCTTTCCGGTTTAAGGTAAGTTAAACCGGCGGTTTTGCCGAATCAGAATTTACTCGGAAAAGCGTAGAATCCGAACTTTGGTATTGACTTTGCTCCATTATGTGACAGATTTTACCTTAGGGCCTTGCGTAAGGGCCTTAAAATACCCTTTTGATGGATGGAATAGGCCTTCGGCCATGAACAACAACTGCACGGACCTGATTCAATCGGTTCACGGCGTCTCGCTTCCGATTGCTGACTTTTGCCAATGCCAAGCCGAGCAAGAGCAGTCGGAATTGCCAGCCAGCGGGGAGTCCAAGCGCAGCTCGCCCCCCTCGCAATCTTTAGTGGCAGCCACTCGGCAAACGTCCGCTGGAGATTCGGCTACTTCGCAGCCGCCCGTGTTGACTATTTCTCCGCCGCGGCTTGTCTAATCCCCCGCTGGCACTCCTCGCCGGCATTTCCCGCCGGCATACCGTTGGCCTCTTCTAAACAACGGTCCTTTCCATCAGGCCGAACCCCAGCGCTCTCGCTGGGGTGATTGACTGGGGTGATTGAGAAAATCAAAGGAGCATCCCCTTTGGTTTGCCCAGCCCCTTTGATTTGGCCCAGCCCCTTTGATTTGGCCCAGCCCCTTTAATTTGGCCATCCGTGGAAATTTGCTATGCTGTCTCGATCAGCACTCTTCAGCCGAGGTGACAACCATGACGCTTTTGATTCGCGATCCCGTTTTGGAATACGAACTGATTGAAAAACGCAAAGCGATTGGTGCGGATCGGTACGATGAGGTTTGGGATGGAGTCTACGTCATGTCGCCGCTGGCCAATAACGAACATCAAGACTTTGTTACGGAACTCGCGGCAGTTTTCCGGATCGCAGTCGACTGGAAAGGACTCGGAAAAACCCTGGCTGGCGCCAACGTGAGTGATCGGCGCGACGGCTGGAAGCAAAATTATCGGGTTCCGGATGTCTTGGTGTTTCTCAGCGACTGTCAGGCAATCGACTGTGGAACGCACTGGTTCGGTGGACCCGATTTGGCGATTGAAGTCGTCAGTGAAGGTGACCAGAGTTTGGAAAAGCTGGATTTCTACGCCAAGGTCAACACCGGGATGGTGCTAGTGATTGATCCCAACCCGATGCAGTTGACGCTTTACCGCAAAAACGAAAGCGGCATGTTGCAACCGCAAGCAATCAGCAACCGCGAAAACCCCAGCATGATGTCGCTGGGGAGCATTCCCGTCTCGATCGGACTGGTAGCAGGTACCGGAGACACGATTCGAATGCGCAGCGACGATGGGGCGCTCGAGCGGGAAATTCAACCAGCACCCGGCAAAGCGGGCACAGCTCTTTGACCTCAAGATGCCTGCATCAATGACGCCGAGTATCGACCAAACGGCTTCTCGCGGTGTTTTTGGGAAACACTAATTTTCACTCATTGGCACTCATGAAAACCCTGCTGAGCTGATTAGTGCCGATTAGTGGTTCACTTCCATCTGGTCCCCTTGGGGCCTATCGCTAATAACCCAATCCGGGACCGTTCAGCAGGCGCGTCGGAAGTCTGCCGTTGCTGACCTCGAACATGCCGGGGAATTTCTGCTCCCAGCCCGCGTTGCCGGCCGGGCAGTATTGACGCCCGTTGCCCTCGATTGCCGCGGCACCGGGGAGATGCGCCGTCAGTGCGGCGGAGTGCAGGAATGACGCGCCGATGCAGGTCAAATCTTGGACGCATAGGTACATCTCGTGGAACTGGGCTGCGGCAGCCATCAGCAAAGCTTCCGCGTGCCCCTTGCAAGCCTTAATCGCCACGCCGCTGTAACCTTGATCGCGAGCCAGCAGCAGGCTTTCGTAATCGACCAGCGATTCGTCGATCACCACCGGCAATCGCTCAGCCACTCGATGCATTGTATTTTGCGGATGTGATTTGAGGTCGCGATGGGTCGGCTGTTCGATATAGCGAATTCGTTCGTGTGCCGAAGTGGCATTGGTCGCTAAGCGATCAAGTAGCCGCAGCACGTAGGCTTCGTTTTGGCAGCGTTCATTAAAGTCGAGCGAATAGGACCAGTCGGCGTGTGGGCCACGGGGGCCCGCTTCGGCACAACGGTTGATGGCGGCGACACGCTGGAAATCCCACTCGGGGTCGGCTCCATCGAGCTTGATTTTAAGGTGGGTTAGGCCGTCGCGAGCAATCCACTGCTCCAGCGTTTCGGGGAGACCATCTTTGAGCGGTTGTAGTTCGTCGAGTTGGTTGAGCGGATCGAGAGCACCCACGAGATGGTACAGCGGCATTTCCGCCGCCGGCTCCGCGGCGATAAATTCGTGGAGGTGACGGCCGGCGAAAGAGGGGCCGAGAAACCGACTGAGATCGCCGGGGAGATAGTCGGGGCTCAGCAGGGCAAAGCTGCTCATGCCTGAGGCTTTGCCATGAGCGTCAAAGAGGGCCGCTTCCAGCGGGCTGGCTGCCAGCAAGATCGCCAGTTCCGGTATCGCTTCAGGACATTGCTGTTCCTTTTGCAATTGCTCGGCGATCGCCCCACGTCGCTTGGCAAATTCCCAGCAGACATCGAGCGGGTGCCCAGTGACTGGATTTTGATTGGCGTCGGCGACGAGGCGGCGAGCCAGTTCCAGGACAATTTCCAGCGTTTGTTGGGCGTCGAGCGACTTGGCTGGCCAAGCCCAAGCGACGCCCATCGTCATCGATCCAAATCCCGCGGCAGTCTGACCACCGCCGAGGGATGCCCGACAGCTGACGTTCGCCAGCGTGCAATCAGTGACGACTCGTCCCCCAAACTTCATGGGAGAGCGGTAAGCAAACTGTTGGCTGCTGAATTCCAAATCGTAGGAATTCAGGTCGCTTGGTTGCTTGTCCACTGCGCGAGTCGTCCCTGAGTGACGTTTTTAAATTAGACCAACTTCTTGCGAACGGCCCACACGGCCGCTTGAGTCCGATCGGTGACGCCGATCTTCCGCAAGATGTGCTGGACGTGCTCCTTGACCGTCTCGTAGCTGATCGACAACGCTTTGGCGATCTCCTTGTTGGTCAATCCTAAAGCCATCTGCCGCAGCACTTCGCTTTCCCGCTGAGTCAACGGGACTTCGATGTCGGCGGAAAGGCGCGGAGTGGCCAAAGCACCGGTCACTCTGCGGAGCTCTTCACGCGTCCATGCAGAGCCGCCGGTGCCGACGGTCTCCAACGCGGCGATCAGTTTTTCACTCGGCGCGTCCTTGAGGACGTAGCCACCTGCACCCAGAGCTACGGCTCGGGCCACATAAGTCGGGTTGTCATAGGCTGAGTATATCAACACCGGTAATTCAGGGTGGTCAAGCTTGATCCGGCCAAGGGTATTCAGCCCGTCGCCACCTTCCATCCGAATGTCCAACAGCAGGACATCCGGTTTTAACTCAGCGACCTGCTCGGCAACCGTTGCCGCGCTCGCTGACTGACCGCAGATTTCTACCTGCGTTCCTTGGAAGATTGACGCCAGCCCCAGGCGCACCACCTCGTGGTCATCGACCACAAAGACACGAATCGACATATTTAATTTTCTCTCCCAGTGAACTTCCGACCAACATGCCTGATCGGGTTCAGTCGTAATGTCGGGTGATCGCTGAACAACCAATACAAGCGGTTCGCCCCAAACTCACCCTAAGTGACTAATGAAAACACTACCTTTTTTTCAGTGCAAATGTGAGCAAAATTCACTCGCTTCGAGTAATTTGCCATTTTCGCAAAGACTTTGATCTCGCTGCAAATCCATACTGCGAAACCACTTAAGTTGAGTCAAGCTAGCATTTTTGCCATTGGAAACAAGACAATCTTGCTAGCCCCACACCCACTCTAGCTGGTAACGCTTGTCCAACTGTTATAATGGCCGTTAATAGGAAACAACCGCCACCACTGCCTATCTGGATGCCCCTCCCTGGTAATTTTACTTTCACGCAACTTGCGTACCAATGGCGGAGCTGAGAGAACGGATATTCCCCCACCCCGTCTTCTGGCCAGTCACCGCGCCCGCCTTCATCGCCGCCCGGGCGGTTCGAATACCGAATTTGCCGGGAAGCTTTCGTAAAGCTGATCAATCTGATCAAATTGACGACATATATTTACAGTAACTCGCCCCCCGTTGCTAGTCCACGAATACCAAATGCCGGTAGAGCAAGCACAGTTTGGCGGGGGAGATGGGCGGAGTGGTATAAAGAAATCGACTTTTGCTATTTATCTCTCGTGCTCATAAAACTTTTGGGTTGCGTCCTTTTCTCGATTCATCGTCGCACCATCTCGCCAACATCCCCACCGGCCAATCCTAACCGCACGCCCTTCCCCACGACCAATTAATGTCTGAACAAGCCAGCTCCAATCAGCGGCCTGCTGTCGACCAGCAAGCCAGCGGCCAGCAACCTTTTAGCAGCGGTTCCGGAATGCCACATCCAGGCGTTCACATTCACTACCAACCCGACTCCGTCTCGCAACCCGCTCCTGATATAATCTTGATTGGTTGCGGTGGGATCGCGCGGCATCACTTGCAGGCTTATCTGGATGCGGGATTGCGAGTCACCGGATTGGTGGACGTGAATGCTGAGGCAGCCGAGCAGATGCGGTCGAACTTCTATCCGTCTGCGAAAGTGTTCACGGATTTTCGGCAGTGTCTCCTGGAACTCGACGCACCGTTGGTCGACATTGCCACCCACCCGGCGGTCCGCACGGAAATTACTCGTGAATGTCTGCTAGCGGGTCGCCACGTGCTCAGCCAGAAACCATTTGTGCTCGATCTGGACGTGGGCCAAGAGTTGGTCGAGTTAGCCGACCGGCAGGGAGTCATTTTGGCAGTGAACCAGAATGGCCGCTGGGCGCCTCACTTCAGCTATTTACGAGCGGCCACGGCGGCCGGTTTGCTGGGGCAGACCTTTGCGGTGCGAATGAGTTGTGACTGGGACCACACCTGGGTTAAGGGCACAGCCTTCGAGCATATCCGCGAATTAATCCTCTACGATTACGCGATTCACTGGTTCGACATGGTGCGTTGTTTGTTGCCCCACTCCGAGGCAACGCGGGTTTTCGCGTCCTCGGGCCGTACGCCGCACCAGGAGATCATGCCCAATTTGCTGGGGCAAGTGCTTGTCGAATTTGACAATGCGCAGGCCTCGATGACCTTTGACGCGATGGTCAAGCACGCTCCTGAAGAGCGGACTTATGTCGCCGGAACCGCGGGCGTCGTGGTCAGCACCGGCAGTGGCAACCAGGACCAGCACGTCACCTTGACCACCGATCAGGGCAGCTATCAGCCGCAACTTTCCGGTCGCTGGTTTCCCGATGGTTTTCGCGGCACGATGTGCGAGCTGATCTCCAGCATCGCCGAGTCGCGACCTTGCCAAATTGCCGCCGAGGACAACCTCAAAAGTCTGGCACTTTGCTTTGCGGCTATCCATAGTGCTCGCACGGGCCAGCCGGTCAGGCCGGGTGAGGTGCGTAAATTGCCCGCAGATGCCTCCTAGCCGCTAAATTTTACCAGGTTTACTCAACCGGAACGACTGGCATAACCGATGTAACCCTTAGCGGCCGATGCAGCGTCGGTCGTGCCGCGGGTAAATACTCACCGCGGCTGTTGGTTAATGCGGCTGTTAGTCAATTGGCCCTCCCAGATTCCAGGGCCCCAATATTGGGCCAACCAAGACCGGGTGAAACATGAATCGCGATCCACAGATGGTTCCACAGCACCAAGCGTGGGCCAACCGCAAGTGCGTCAACGCGCTGCGAACCGTCGGACTGCAGACGCTGTGCGGTTCGAAATTCCGGCGGGGCGAGCTGCGAGCTGCTCGCCTGCTCGCCAAGAGCCTACTCGCCAAGACTTTGCTCGTTGTGCTGCTGCTCGGTAGCTCGCCGGCGATGGCACAATCGCCCAACTCTCAGCAGGGGCCCGACTCTCAGCAGGGGCCCGGCTCTCAGCAGGGGCCCGGCTCAGTGCACGGGCAACGTCGCGTCTACCAACCTCCCAAGCTGATTCCCATCAAGGCAAAACCTCAGCGGTCCCAGGGAGGATCGCCTGCTGACGTGGCGGCTGTTGAGGGAGAACAGGGGACCAGCGATCACTTGATCGAGGGAGCGAAATTTGCCGGAGCGGACGAGCAAATTGACTTCGATTACAGTGGCGATGCACGCGTCGATAGCTTAGTTCCGGCGGTGGTCACGGTCGCCTATCAGCAGCAGGAGACTGACGAGCCCGCCGCCGACGCATCACCTCAAGCGGTCCAGGGGGGGCAACCACGGTTGTTACCTCCCCAACCAATGCCCATGTTGCATCCGAGCGACGGCGAACATCATCACATGGGGGCGCAGCGGTACGGCGCGATGTCTGGCTTACCCAGCGGCGTTGGCTGTGATAGCTGGGGCGGGGGTTGCGACTCATTAGGTTGTGACTCATCCGGTTGCGACTCGCTCGGTTGTGGTTCCTCAAACTTTGGCGGTCTACTGGGCGACTTTTTCATGGGGAGTTCAGCTTGCGGTGGTTGTGACAGCCCCGGAGTCTGTGGCGGCAACTGTCGCGTGGGGTTGTTAGCGCCTCATTTCTTTCAATCGCAACGCTGGTTCGCCAGCGCGGAATGGATGATGTGGTTTCGCCAAGGGCAAAATTTGCCCGTGTTGGCGGTCGATGGTGCAAACGCGTCGCTATTCGGAGGCGGCGGACGCTTGGGCGAAGATGGCGAGTCGGGGGCTCGCTTCACCGTGGGGATGTGGTTGGATCCGCGGAGGAACCAAAGTCTTGTTGGAAGGATGTGGGGAGCCGGTGAGGAGAACTTCGGCTTCACGGCCACGCCCGCTACCCACGCCAACGTGGCTATCCCCTTCACGGATGAAACCGGGACGGCTCAGCAATTCCAGATCATTAACGGCAGCCCGATCGGCGCAAACGAATTTCTCAACATCAATTTTTCGTCGGAAGTCTACGGGGCCGATCTGTCTTTGCGTCAATGCTTAGCCAGCGGGCTGGGTGGTCGGATTGACTTCATGTACGGCTATCAGTTCTTCCGTCTCAATGAGTCGTTGAGCATGCGGAGTCAAGCGGTAGCATTGTTGCCCCCGCCACTAACCACCACTTCGATCTCCGATACCTTCGATATCAGCAATGAATTTCACGGCGGCAACGTCGGCTTGGCGATGCATTATCGTGAGCTAAGGTGGTCGTTCAACGGGCTCTTCAAAGTGGGTATCGGTGCGATTAACCGGCAGGCAGACCTGAACTTCGCCGGCACGGACAACACTCAAGGCGGAGGCGGTCCGACACCCACGACCGAGGGCTATTTGATCAACGCGGCGAACGCCGGTTCCGGCAGCGACAGCACGTTTGCTGTGATCCCGGAAATTAGCTTGGGTCTCGGGTATCAACTGAATCGTTATACGGACTTTACCTTTGGTTACAATTACCTGATGGTGAGCGACGTATTGCAAGTTGACGGGGCGATCAACACGACCGTGGATATCACTAATGTTCCGCCGACCGCTCCGACTCGCAATTTTTCATACGGTGATTATTGGATGCATGGCGTCCACGTGGGAGTGAACTTCAATTACTGATCCATTTGCCGACGCGCCGATATCCAAGTTAGTTGGATTTAAAGTTTTGCCACCGGAAGCGGAGCTGGCCAGCGATGTTGCTGCGGGCGGTTCCGCAGTCCAGCAAGTCGGCCAAGCGGTGGTCGTGATCGATTGTGATCAGCACCATCACAATCCGATGGGGCGGGTCCACGGAGGCTTGATCGCGGCTCTTGCAGACGCAGCGATGGGGATCGCCTTTGGCCGTACCCTTTCGGAAGGTCAAGGCTTTTCCACGATCGAGATGAAGGTCAACTTCATTCGCCCGGTAACCGAGGGTCGACTGGAAGCCCGCGCCCAAGTTATCGAGCGGGGGCTGCGGGTCGGCTTTGTCGAATGCACCGTCTTCGGCGCGCGAGGCAAACGGATCGCCACGGCGACTAGCACCTGCACGGTGATTTCTCTGGTCTAAAGCCTCCCTCGTCCGGCGGCTTAGCGACGGAGTTCGCTGGCCGTTTGGCTGAGCGTACTCATGGTGGCCGACTGTTCTTCGATCGCGGCTGCAATCGTTGACATCATCGAACTGACTTCGCCCACGCTGCAAGTGATATCGCCGGCCGAGTTGACCACGCCGTTGATGCTCGATTTGATTTCAGCGACCGACTTTTCAATGTTTGTGGTGGCGCCAGCGGTTTGCCTGGCCAGTTCCTTGACTTCACTGGCCACTACGGCAAAACTCTTGCCCGCTTCGCCGGCGCGAGCCGATTCGATCGTTGCGTTGAGAGCCAACAAGCTTGTTTGGTCCGCCAAGTCTTGAATGACTTCCACCACTTTTTCAATCACTCGGCTGCTGGCTTCCAGATCGGCCACCGCGGCGGTCGTGACCTCTGCGGTCCGCGCGGTGCGGGAAGCGATGTCGGCGGTTTGGTTGACGTTGTTGGAAATCTCGGCCAGCGTCTCGACGAATTGCGAGGCGCTCGAAGCGACCACGTTGCCGACTTCAATCGATCGTTGTCGAAGTTTGATTTGTTGAGTGATTTCGTGGCAGTGTTTGAGGACCTTAATGGGTCTCCCCGCTTCGTCCAGAATCGGGTTGTAAGCTCCTTCGATCCAAATCTCTTGGCCAGACTTGGTGACTCGCCGGAATTGTCCAGTTTGGTGTTCACCGCGTCGCAAGGCGTCCCACAATTCTGCGTATTCTTGGCTGTCCCGCATATCATCGGGGACAAACATTCGATGGGGTCTGCCGACGATCTCTTCCAGGGTGTAGCCGGTGGTGAGGCAAAAATTTTCGTTTGCTTTCACGATCGTGCTGTCCAAGTTGAACTCGATCACCGCTTCAGCGCGATTGATCGCTTCCAGCTGAGCCGCCATGGAATGATGTTCTAGATGTTGCTCGGTGACATCGGCCATTTGCTGCAGAATGCGAACGACTTTGCCATTGGCATCGGTGATCGGCACCGAAGTGGTTTGCATCCAGAACTCAAGTTGCCCGTTACCAAGCCGCTTGCAGATCGAGACTTGCGGCTGGCCATTGTTCAGCTCCCGCCAAAGCTGCGTCTCTTCGCTGCTGTTGGCTGCTTGCGGTTCCAACAGCATTGCGTAGTGTTGGCCCACCAATTCGTTCAGCGCGTAGCCGAACTTTGTGAGGAATAACGGGTTTGCATCGAGAACAACGCCACTGGGGGAGAGTTCGATGGTAGCAACCGCACTTTTGATGGCTCGCAATGTGGCGTTTAACTGCTCAACTTCTGCTGAGGTAGTTTGAGCCGCGTTGGTGACGACCGGGGTGGCGGTGGAATTGGGAGGGAGAAAACGATGAACAAGTTGTCCAATCATGATCAAGCCTAGTGACGGATGTTGCCTGGGAATTTTAAAAAAACGCCGCAGTTGCGGCTGACTTGTCTTCACCAGAAGAATGGCACGCAAGAAGTGACCGCTGGGCGTTTTTCAGAAAATCTAAGGGTTGCGCAAGCTCTCCGGTTCGCATCTTTCGGAATGCGCCGATTAGGCATCCGGCGGGGGGTTACTCGTTTTCGAGTCGACCGTCGACGCCCAATTGCCGCATCTTGCGGTACAGGTTGGAGCGGTGCAGCCCTAATTTATCGGCGGCGTCGGTCATGTTTCCTCGGCATTCGGCAATCGCGTTGGCGATATGGTGAGCTTGAAAGCTCCGCGTCGCGTCGGCCAGGGATTGGCCTGCCAGCTGCATCGCGTCGCCGGAACTGGAGGCAGCCGAATGCTCAGCAAGTGCAAGCCCGCCGGCTCCGAGCGCCAGGTCGCTGGCCGTGATCATTTCTTGAGGGCAGAGGTAACAGACTCGCTCAACTAAGTTGCGCAGTTCGCGAATATTGCCCGGCCAGCCGTGTCGCAACATGGCCGCCTTGGCCGCTTCAGCGAGTCGTGGCGGTTTGCGTCCGACTTGGTCGGCAAAGAACCGCAAAAAGTGTTCAGTCAGCAAGATGATATCGTCGCCTCGTTGCCGCAGAGGCGGAATTTCGATGGTCACGATGTTGAGACGAAAAAAGAGGTCCTCGCGAAAACGCTTCTCACGCACCATCTCGGCGAGTGGCTGATTGGTTGCCGCGATCACCCGCACATCGACTGGCAGCGGGGTGGAGCCACCGACTCGCACTACCAGTCGTTCTTCCAGCACTCGCAGTAACTTGGCTTGCCCGCCCAGGCTGAGGTCGCCAATTTCATCGAGAAACAGCGTTCCCTGGTTGGCTTGTTCGAATTTTCCCGGTCGCGTTTGGTGGGCATCGGTGAAGGCGCCTTTTTCATGGCCAAAGAGCTCACTCTCCAACAGCGTTTCCACCAGTGCCGCACAGTTGACTGCTACGAAAGGTTGATGTTTACGGCTGCTCTGAAAATGGACGCTGCGGGCCAAGACCTCTTTGCCGGTTCCATTTTCGCCAAGAATCAGCACCGATAAGTCGGTGTCGGCAACTCGCCGAACCGTCTCCCGGACCACGGTTATTTTGGCATGTTCACCGATCACCCGCGCCGACTCGGCCACGCTATCGAGCAAGCGGTCGCGGTTTTCGGTCAGAGTCTGTTTGGTTTGCGTGCTGCGAATTGCGGCAGCCGCCTGGGTCGCCAACTCAGCCAAGGCGATCTCATCTTCGCCGCTGAAGGTACCCTGCTTGCGGTTGATCAATTCGAAGACACCGATCGGGTTGCCCTTTGCCGGTTTGTCCTCGCTGCTGGTTTCCCACAGCGGGACAGCCAGCAAGGAGCGGGTATCGAATTTCAATTGTTTGTCGACCGCACGGTTGATTTCCCCTTCGCCATCATCGCCGGCGTGCCACCTCCGCGGTGTTCCCGATTGCAGGACGGCTCCCACGATCCCGGCGGTATCTGAGACTTCCAAGCGATTGTCGGCGACTCCCAGGGCGGGGCGGCCCACCAGCAGGCGACGGGGACGATCCCACAGGAAAATACTGGCCCGCTCCGCTCCCAATAAATCGGCTGCTGACGCCGCAATGCGTTCCAACAGCGAATCACAGTCTGCTTGATTGGTCCACTGGGCGGCGATCCGCAACATGGCCTGCAAACGTTTGGTTCGCTGAGCCGCCAATTGCTCGCGCTCGCTGATCGTCAACGCGTCGGTCAGCAAATCGGCCAGCTGCTGCAACAAGGCGTCGGGGTCATTGCTGTCGGCATCTCCGCCCCGGGCTAAGGCCACCAGCACCTGGGGTGGTTGCAGGGCTTGTCTGTCGAGCCGCAGTGGAATCGCCACGGCGGTCGACGAGCGCACCGCTTGCCCGCGGTCGATAGCGTCAGCCACTAAGCCTTCTAGTCGGCGGGGTTCGATGTCGGGTCCTAGCCAAGCGATCTTTACCCACTCGCGTCCCGCTTGCCGGACCACTCCAGCCGCCATCGCGACCTGCGCAGTGAGCAGACAGCGGAGGCCGGAAAGCAGTGTTAACTCAGACCGTGTCGCTACGACTTCGTCGACGGCTGGGACGTTTTCGCCAGCCAAATGGGTCAGCATGGCTGCGGCAACTCGCCCAGCTAGCAGCTCCACATGGGGGCCATCCACGCGGTAGCGGGGGTCGGATTGATAAGAATAATTGGACATGCGATTCCGCGCGAAAAAGACACCGTTGGGGGTGTGTGCATGACCCTAAGATATTAGGGGGTGCTCGAGTAATCCAGGTGGCGTGTTTGAGTTTGCTCCCCGGGTTCGTGAGAAGTTGGCCGACAGATTTCGCTCAATTATAACTCTCCGGTCGCCGGGCGATGATCTGCGGGGGTGATTTTGCCATTGCCGGTGTCGTCGAGGGGGCGGCGATTCATTACATTCAGCGGCAACGAAAAGCACATCAATCTGCCGTGTCGGCGGAGCAACGTCTGTAACCAAGCGAGCATCTAATGGATTTCACGGGCAAAAAAGGGCTAATTCTGGGGGTCGCCAACGATCACTCCATCGCCTGGGCAATCGCCAAAACGATCATGGACGCCGGTGGCCAGTGCGGTTTTACGCACCTACCCGATCGTCCCGATGACGAGCGTCAAAGGAATCGCCGCCGCGTCAGTTTATTGACCGATAAACACGAGAACGCCAAGTTTTTGATTCCGCTTGATGCCCAGGACGACGAACAGATCCGCCAAGTCGTCGCGCACGCCGTCGCTGAGTTCGGCAAATTGGATTTCGTGCTGCACTCAATCGCTTTTGCCGATCGCGCCGATCTGGGCCGGGAAACGGTCTACACCAGTCGCGACGGGTTCAAACTGGCGATGGACGTCAGCGTGTACACCTTGATCGCCGTCACGGCAGCCGTTCGCGAGCACATGGCGCCCGACGGTGCGATTGCCACGATGACCTATTTTGGCGGAGAAAAATGCGTTCCAGGCTACAACGTGATGGGAATCTGCAAAGCCGCTTTGGAGGCGACCGTCCGCTACTTAGCTTTCGACATGGGCGCCCAAGGGGTTCGCGTTAACGCCCTTTCGGCTGGTCCCATGCGGACATTGGCGGGCCGGGCTGCTGGAGTGGAAGAAATGTTGCAGCTTTATCAGCACATGGCGCCACTCGGCCGAAACGTCACCCACGAAGAGGTGGGCAACACCGGAGCTTTCCTGTTGCACCCCGCCAGCAACGGGGTTTCCGGGGAAATTCTCCACGTCGATGGGGGCTATCACGCGATGGGCTCACCCGGCCGCTTGCTCGATCATTTCCAAGCTGCGGCGGCGAAATCATAAGTTGCTGGGAAATTCCGACCGCCTGTCCCTTGCGACCACTGGACAAAATAGGCATAATTCGCGACTCGACATTTAGTTTTCATTAACACGCTGGAACCTTTTGCCATGGCACCGCGCCCGATGAGCAACCGGAGCCGTGCCCGCAAACGATCGCGGGTTCGCTCACGGACGAAAAAGAAAGATCCGATCTTCGTCGATGGTCATCGCCCCAGGCCGATGTACATCGATTACAAAGATACCGAGCTACTGAAGAAGTTGGTCAACCGTCACGGACGCATCGTCGGTCGCCGCAAGAGCGGTTGTACTGCGGTTAGCCAACACGCCGTGACGGCCGCGATCAAAAGGGCTCGCTTCATGGCCTTGCTTCCCTACGTGGGCGAGTAACGCGGCGATGCCCGCTGAATCGGCCGCACCCGCTGACTCGAATCGTTTCGTGCATCAGCGGATGGTGGAGTTTCGTGACACCGATTTGGCCGGTATCGTTCATTTTTCGGCTTTCTTTCCCATGATGGAAGCCGCCGAGCATGCGTTGCTAAGGCACCTGGGGCTGTCCGTTATGCAGCCCCTTCCTGAGGGTGGTCATCTGACTTGGCCGCGGGTCGCCGCACACTGCGATTACATCACTGCCGCCCGTTTCGAAGACCTGCTCACGATCATTCCCTTCGTTGATCACTTGGGAACCAAGAGCGTCCGCTACGGCTTTGATATTCGTCGCCAGGAACAACCGATCGCGTCCGGCACCTTGACGGCGGTTTGTTGCCGCATGCTGCCCGATCATACCCTGGAGTCGACTCCGATTCCGGCCGATTTGCGAGGGTTGCTCGAACCGCTCCGACGTGTATCAGCCTGATGGCGCGGGGTGTTTCGCTGCAGGCCATATTTCGCAGGCAGTTACCTCGCAGGCAGTTACTTCGCACTGTTAGCATGATGGGATCCCTTTGAGTTACCTGGCTGACCTAACGCTTCGCCTCACGCTGGGCGCCCAGTATTTGCCAGCGGAAACCCGGGCACGGCATGCGGCCTATTTGCTGGCGCAGCAGCAGCCCGACGGTGGTTTTGCCGGTCGCGAAGGGCCCGGTGACCCCTATTACACCGGCTTTGCCCTGCGTGCCTTGATCATGCTTGGTGAACTCGATGCTGCTTCCGCCCAGCGAGCTGCCGATTTTTTGGCCACTCGCTTGCTGGGGCATGAGGGGGTGGTCGATTTAATCTCGCTGGTCTTCGCCGCCGCCATGCTGGAAGTCGGGGCCGGGGTCGAGGTCTTGGCGGATGCACCGGCCGATTGGCCCCAGCGGCTGAGCGAACTGTTAGAATCGTATCGTCGTGACGACGGCGGATATGCCAAGAGTCCCGAAGGCCGCGTCAGCAGCACCTACCAAACTTTTTTGACCACCCTGTGTTATGAATTAATCGGAGTGGAGCAACCGGAGCCAGCGGCCGCGATCCAGTTTCTGCTCGATCGGGAGCACGAGGATGGTGGGTTTTTGGAGATTCGCGTCGCCAAGCGAGCCGGCGTGAATCCGACTGCCGCAGCGATCGGCGCGCTGAAAACGCTCTCCGCGTTAACTCCGGAAATCGCCGCCCGCACGACCGAATTTTTGTTAGACCAGCAAGCCGACGAAGGGGGTTACGCGGCCAACACGCGGATTCCGATGGCCGATCTGCTCAGCACCTGCACTGCCATCATCACCTTGACCGACTTGGCGGCTGGGGATGAAATGGATCGTGTCGCCGCCGAGAGATTTGTTCGCTCGATGGAACGCGAGCAAGGTGGATTCGCCGGCTTTGCCTTCGATCCGGCCCAAGATGTCGAATACACGTTTTACGGACTGGCCGCCTTGGCCTTGCTCCAGCAACCTTCCTCGTAAGCCCCGCAAAGCAGCGAAATGCCCGACCTGCTGGTCCAATCACTTAGCAAGTCCTATCCCACCCCCACGGCCCCGTTGGAAGTCTTAAGGGGGCTGGATTTATCGCTGGAACGTGGCCAGAGCCTAGCCATCATCGGGCCCAGCGGCAGCGGCAAGAGCACGCTTTTGAACGTGCTGGGAACGCTCGATCGCCCCACCTCGGGCACTTATGAACTCTCCGGTACCGATCCGTTCCAGCTCAGCGAAGCGGGGCTGGCCCGTTTTCGCAACGAGCAGATCGGCTTTATTTTCCAGGAACACCATCTGCTGCCGCAATTGACGGTGCTGGAAAACGTGCTCGTCCCGTCGCTCGCTCAAGGGCGGCCCGACCAGGTCATCACGGCCCGCGCCCACGCATTGCTCGATCGCGTGGGGCTTTCGGATCGGCTCAGCCATATCCCGGCGGAACTCTCCGGTGGCCAGAAAGAGCGTGTCGCCGTCGCTCGGGCGCTGATCAATCAACCGATGTTGCTGTTGGCCGACGAGCCGACCGGGAACCTCGATCGCGGGACGGCCGAACACATTACTTCACTGCTGCTGGAGCTGCTGGCCGAGCAGAATACGATGCTGATCGTCGTCACTCACAGCCTCAGCCTGGCGGGAGCCATGGATCGCCAACTGGAATTGCTCGACGGTGCATTGCAAGAAGTCGCGGCCGCCTAGTCAGCAGGGAGGGCCATTCGGATTTTGCCAAAATTACTATTGACCATAATCCTGATCCGGCTGAAACTCTTCGGCGGTGCGCACCAGCGACCAGCTGTATCGGCTCGCGAGAGGCTGGCGCTCGGGCAGGTTGCCGCGGTTGCGGTGGCTTGAGCATGGAAGTTGTGTACCACCTTGGCCTGGGATGTACCAAAGGTCGGTCAGGCAAGGGAAGGGGTTTTTTCCTGCCCGGTTGGATGCCCTGAAGGAGCTTTATTTGTGTCTTCTGTGACGGACTTTGATCTTAAAGAGCGGATTCGGTCGGCGATCGACATTGTCGACGTGATTGGTCGGCAAATGGCTG